>DATGBV010000164.1:0-12685 GCA_035312485.1 Flavobacteriaceae bacterium
TATATTGAGAATCCTGTTACAATGCTGGTATAGAATTTAAAATGAATAAAAAAAGCCATTACAATTGTAATGGCTTTTTTTATTCATTTTAAATTCTATACCAGCATTGTAACAGGATTCTCAATATAACCCTTTAATGTCTGCAAAAATTGAGCTCCAGTAGCACCATCAACAGTTCTATGATCACAAGCCATAGAAAGTTTCATGGTATTACCAGCTATAACTTTTCCTTCTTTAACAACTGGTTTTTCAACAATGGCTCCAACTGACAGTATCGCAGAATTTGGTTGATTTATAATAGATGTAAAGCTTTCAATGCCAAACATACCTAAATTTGATACTGTAAAAGTGCTGCCTTCCATTTCTTCAAGAGACAATTTTTTGTTTTTTGCCCTTACAGCATAATCTTTTACAGCGGCTCCTATTTGAGGTAAAGTTTGCTCATTTGCAAAACGGACTACTGGAACAACCAATCCATCAGGAACTGCTACTGCAACTCCAATATGAACATGATTGTTCAATCTCATTTTATCATCAAACCATTGTGAGTTTACTTGAGGATGTTGTTTCAATGCTAAGGCACACGCTTTAACGACAATATCATTAAAGGATATTTTTGTGTCTGGCAGGCTGTTATATTGATTTCTAAACGCAATGGCATTATCCATATCAAACTCTACATTTAAGTAATAATGTGGTGCTGTAAATTTTGATTTTGCTAAATTTTTAGCAATTGCTTTTCGCATATTCGAATTTGCAACTTCATCAAAATCTTCTTGACCAGTAGGCACAAATTTACCAACCGAAGCTCCTGAAGTTGCTGGCGTAAAGTTTTCAATATCACGTTTTACAATACGTCCATTTTCTCCAGAACCTGTAACTTGAGAAAGGTTTATACCTTTTTCTTCAGCCATCTTTTTTGCTAAAGGAGAAACAAATAATCGCCCATTTGTAGTACTTACACTAGTTTCAACTTTTTGAGGTTCTTGCTTTGGTGGTTCTACTTTTGAAGTTTCAGCTTTTGGAGTTTCCTTTTGAGTTGTTTCTTCAGTTTTAACATCACTAGAGGTAGACTTGAAATTTTTTGCAATATCTGAAACATCTGTTCCTTTTGGGCCAATAATTGCTAAAAGCGAATCAACCTTGGCAGTTTCACCCTCGTTGAGACCAACATATAATAATGTTCCTGACTGAAATGACTCAAACTCCATTGTGGCTTTATCTGTTTCAATTTCCGCGAGAATTTCTCCTTCAGCTACCTCATCACCAACTTTTTTCAACCAAGTGGCCACAGTTCCTTCTTCCATGGTGTCACTTAACCTTGGCATAGTAACTACAGTAACTCCATCAGGAATATCAACAGAAGTAGTTGCTTCGCTAGTTGGTTCTTCATTTGAAGCCTCAACTTCAGCAGGTTTTTCTTCTTCTTCTTGTTTTTCTGAAGATGTATTTCCATTAAGGAAACTTGAAATATCCTCTCCTTCTTCTCCAATAATAGCTAAAAGCTCATCTACCTTTGTTGTTTCTCCTTCTTTAACACCTATATGAAGTAGTGTTCCTTCATAAAAAGATTCAAACTCCATTGTAGCCTTATCGGTTTCAATTTCAGCCAGAATATCTCCTTCTGCAACTTTATCTCCAACCTTCTTTAACCAAGCGGCTACAGTTCCTTCTTCCATGGTGTCACTCAAACGAGGCATATTAATTACTTCTGCCATAGCTTATAATTTATGTTGTAAAAATGGATAATCTTCTTGTTCATAGACCACATCATACATAATGTTCTTTTCAGGAAATGCTGATTCTTCAGCAAATTTTTCACATTCACTAACTAAATCCTTGACACGTTTATCAATAACACTGATTTCTTCTTCAGTTGCATATTTCTTTTCAAGAATAATGTCTTTTACTTGTGTGATAGGATCTATTTTCTTGTACTCTTTAACTTCTTCTTTGGTTCTATAATGTTGTGCATCACTCATAGAGTGGCCTCTATACCTATATGTTTTCATTTCAAGAAATGTAGGACCATCTCCACGCCTTGCTCTCTCTATAGCCTCATAAAGCGCTTCAGCTACTTTTATTGGATTCATTCCATCAACTGGTCCACTAGGCATCTCATAACCAAGACCAAGTTTCCATATTTCTTGATGACTTGCTGTGCGTTCAACCGAAGTTCCCATTGCGTAACCATTATTTTCACAAATAAAAACTACTGGAAGTTTCCATAACATTGCTAAATTGAAAGTTTCATGAAGCGATCCTTGTCTAGCAGCTCCATCACCAAAACAACACAGTGTTACAGCATCACGACCATGGTATTTATCTCCAAAAGCAATTCCAGCACCTAATGGTATTTGACCTCCAACTATACCATGCCCTCCGTAAAAACGATGTTCTTTAGAAAAAATATGCATGGAGCCACCGAGTCCTTGGGAAGTTCCCGTTCCTTTTCCAAATAATTCGGCCATAACGCGCCTTGGGTCAACACCCATTCCTATTGGCTGAACATGATTACGATAAGCGGTTATCATTTTATCTTTGGTTAAATCCATCGCATGTAACGCTCCTGCTAAAACAGCTTCTTGACCATTATACAAGTGAAGAAAACCTCTTACCTTCTGTTGGATATATACAGCAGCAAGCTTGTCTTCAAACTTTCTCCAGAACAGCATGTCCTCATACCACTTTAAATATGTTTGTTTGGTTATTTTTTGCATTGTATTGCTTATTTAATAAACGGAATAACAAAAGTAACACTTTAGCCAGTAATAAAAAAGACAGAAAATCGTAAAATTTTTAAATTACTTATAATGCCGATCTATCAAAGACAAATGGTAATAAATCTGAAATAGAGTTAGACTTTACAACCTTGCCCATTTCTCCCATAAAATAAATCTCGATAGGTTTATTTTGATTTATCTCATATTCTGATATTGCTTGTCTGCAAGCTCCACATGGTGGAATTGGATTATCAGTAACATTATTTTGTGAAGCTGCAGTAATAGCCATTTTAAGCATTTTGGCTTCTGGATATTTTGCTCCTGCAAAATAAATTGCTGTACGCTCTGCACAAAGACTGGATGGATAAGCAGCGTTTTCTTGATTACTTCCAGAAATTATTTCGTCATTATCCAAAAGTATTGCAGCGCCAACATTAAATTTAGAATAAGGAGCATAAGCTTTGTTTCTTGCTTTTATGGCATGATTCATTAAATTTTTGATGTCTTGTGGTACATCTTGAAGAGAATCGAAAACGTATAATGTAGATTCTATTTTAAGTTCTTTCATGCAAAAACATTTTGGAATGTCTATAAAGTTAAGAAACTATTTTAGACCAAAAAACTATTGCTGTCAGCAATAGTTTTATTATTTATTCAAAATATGGAAGTTTTCTAATATTCGAAATATGTATCTGCTCCCAGATTAAATGTAATTGAAAAACGCAATGTGTTTTCTAATGGACTTTGAATTTTTGAAGCAGAGAACAAATAGGACAGGTCCATATTAATAACATTATATTTAAATCCTGCTCCAAGAGCAAAAAACTTTCTTGCTCCTTTGTCTTCACTTTCATTAAAATACCCAGCTCTAAATGCAAAAGAATCCTGATACATATATTCTGCACCTAATGCCCAGGTAAATTCTTTTATTTCTTCACTAAATCCTCCAGGAGCATCGCCAAAAGACTGGAACATACCACTTAAAAAACTCACATCAGGATCTTTTCCTTCCACAATAACATCCTCTTGAACTAAATTACCTAAATCGTCTTCGTCTTCATCATAAACCCCATTACCATTATTGTCAATATATTCATACTCATCTCCTAAAATTGGAGGTGTTGGCACCAATAGTTTTGTAATTTCGGCTGTTACAGCAATTTTATTATAGCTATCAAAAATAAAGTCAAACCCTCCGCCTAAACGTAAATTGGTTGGTTGAAAGTTTTCTTGGCCGCCTTCATCATATTTGAATTTTGGTCCTATATTCTGAATGGCAAATCCCATTCTCCAACGTCCATTAAAATCATTATAAGCTTCTTCTTCACTTTGGTAGTAACCACTAATATCAACACCGAAAGTACTTGCTGCTCCAGCATCAGTATCGCCCAAATCAAGCTTAAGGTCGGATCTCATAAAGCGCATCCCTACAGACATAGCAAACTGATCACTTAAACGTAAGGCATAAGAAGCATCTAATGAAAGCTCATTTGGTCGTTGAATTAGTGGAGTTTCATCTTCACTTTGAAGAAATTCTATATCTCCTAAAGAGAAATATTTAAAACTAAAAGCAAATGCACCTCTTTCATTTATTCTATTGAAATAAGTCACGTTACCTAAAAAAATGTCATTAACCAATTTGCTTAAGTATGGCGTGTAGCTTATTCCTATGCCTTGTTTTGATGTTGAAAATGCATATTTTGAAGAATTCCATTGTTGTGAAAAACCATCAACCGAAGTAGCCACTCCCATATCACCCATTCCAGCAGCACGAGCGTCTGATGCAATCAATAAAAACGGAACACCTGTTGTAATTACTGAAGATTGATTTTCAAAAATGATGGTCTCTTGCGCATTTATCTTTATTACAAACACAAAAGTTATTAATAATATAATCCTGCTTCTCATGTATAAAATTTATTTAACAAATATAATTCTTTATTATAGTATTACAAGTTTCTCTATTTTTTCAACCTTTTTATTCAATAAATTAGAGCGCACTGTAAGTTTATATATATAGACACCTTTTCCTATTTTATCGCCAAAATCATCTCTTCCGTCCCAAACAATGTTTCTTGATAAAGATGAAGCTCCATTATTACAACATGCTTCAGCATTTGTCTGCCCGTTTAATGTTCTTACAAGTTTTCCAGAAACTGTGAATATCTGTATAGAAACGTCTAAAGGCTCTGAACTATTGTGATTAAACCAAAATTCTGTATAATTTACAAACGGATTTGGGTAATTTAAAACATTATTAATGACCAATTCTTGGTTTTCATCATGAACAATAAACTGTATTTCAGAAATAGATGAATTATTATACACATCCCAAACCTTTAACGTAAGTGTATGCAAGCCAGGTTCAAGATTTCTCAAAGGATAAGATACGGTTCCTTTTTGATAATCGTCTACATCTGTTTGGTAATAATCATTCAACACAAACGGATTTGTTTCGTCATTATCAATTATAGCTACAATATCATGCCCAATACCACTTGAGGTATTGATACCATTTTCGTCTTCAAGCTTTGCCAACAAACTTGGCGATTCGTTTGTTATTCCACCGGAAACAAAATTTTCATCGTTCATGTATAATTTTATGGTTGGCCCTATATCATCTTCAGCTGCGTTCTCGTTTAAACCTCCTATCTGAACCGTATTGATGCTCACTCCTGTTTGGTCTTGTATCGGGTTTTCTGTCTTTGCATAAAAGCTTACCCTTCCATATCCAACTGGAATGCCTATATCTCTAGGAACAACAAAATCAAAATCAAACAAACCATTGGTTATAGATGCTTGTCCTCTAAAAATAATTTCTCCCAAAGTAGTGTACTCAAGTTTTATAAGTTGCCCATTTAAGCGTGTTCCATCATTGGCAAGGGTTTGCCTATCAATTGGTTTGTCATAAATTGTGGTAGATAAAGTTCCTGTATAATTATTTAAAACATTTCCAGAAATGTCTGTTACTTCTCCTGAAAGTTTTATGTGACTTAAGGCCTTTAAAGTATCCACTGCTTGTCCTATTGGAACATCATTAATTTTAGTTAAACGTATATTCGGTTTTGGAAATGTTAATTTCATTGCTGGATCTCCAATAAAAAACACCAATCTTCTCTGACTCTGATTTGCGATTGAAGGATCTATTTTGGTGAGTCTTAAAGCTTCTGCCATTGAAGGGTATTCATTATCTGGATAGGTATCGTTATCACTAAAAGAAAATAAGTATTCCTCCAACACATTGTTAAATGTAATACCAGTACTCACAAAAATCTGCCTTGTGGTTGTAATTAAACCAATGGCTCCACCTGTTTTGTTCCAATATGTATATTCTCCAGCAGTTGCTCTAAAGGGATTGTCAAATTTTGTATATTCACATGTAACCGTTACAAAACAATTTAATTTACAAACATTTCCAAGGTCTTGTGCATCTGGAATCTCAATAATACGTTCCTGCATCAAACCATCTTCTCCACCGTGTCCAAAATAATTTACTACCAAGGCTCCATTTTCGATAGCGTTTATTAATGCTTCCTTGGCTTTTGGATATCTTTCTCCACCAGCAGATGTCTGTTGCTCAAAAGAGTCTGAATGTATTTTAGTAACATTGATAAAAGGTTTTTCTTGTGCAACCATATTACCAATATTGTCAGTAGTAGATTGAATTATACCTTCCCAATCTTGATCTACATCATCAGATACAACCACAAAATTATTACGCCAACTCCCAAATGAAGCATCAATATAATAAGACTCTATTTTAGCAATAATATCTGTGGCACGTTGTGGTGTGTCTGCAAGTATTCTTCCTACAGCAATATCCAGTTTATCACTATTTTGCATAGTGCCTTCGCTATCGTCCATCATGCCATAAAAATCGTCGGATATATATGAGTTGGTAAGGTTAAAGCTATTATAAGCATGCCAAGAAGGAACTACATTAGTATTGTTTCTTATCCTATCTTTATAGTCAAAAGAACTATCACCAAACAAACAAACGTATTTTATTCTATTTTCAGGAGAACTTGCATTGTCGTAAATATATTTTACTAAATTTCTTATAGCACCTACATCTTGATTTCCTGAACTAAATTCATTATAAATTTCATCCAATGTTGCTACCTTGACATTTAGTTTATACTGATTTCTGTTTATTTGGGCCAACTGCTCTGCTTGACTAGCCATATTGTTTGGAGCAACAATAAGGTAATCTATATCTTGAAACTGACCTTGGTTATCTAAAAAAATTGTTCCCTTAATGTTTTGATTACTTATCGTTCTATTTGAATCCATTTGAGGTTCAAAATAATCTGAAGAAGTCACTGCAACATAAGTTTTCAATGTGCCTAAAGTTGAGGTAAAACTTATAGTATTGCTTGAATCTGAATTTAAATAATTAGTGATATTGTACAGATTGGTAACATCCCAAATTTCATCAATACCTGAAGCATTTGTAATATTATATTGCCCAATACCAGAAGCTTGGTCAACCTGGTTATTTTGAAACCTAAACTGACCTCCTTCAAAACTCAAAGCTCTTGTTGCCTCAATTGATATGTAGTCTAAATATCCTATGCCACTGGGATTACCTCCATTATTATAAACTAGATTTACAGATAAATTTGAAGAATTTACGTTTACATTCCCATTAAAAAACGATTCGGTTGCTAAATTGGGTTCCGATGCTCCAGATAAATTCAAGGTAGTAACAGAGCTTCCATTAATATTTACCTGCATAGATGTAGGTGTTTCAGAAGTACTGGCAACATACACTTTAAAATTAACAGGTTCAGATGTTACTAAATTAGGAAAGTCAAACTCAAACGTTTTATCATTATCAATATCAAACCGATCTCCAAACCACCTTCTTCCTACTTCTGCAAGGTTGTGCTCATCTATTTCATGAAATTTATAATCATGAAATGTATCAATCATCAAATCAATATTACCTGAAGGCTGGCTTAATGGCTGAATCCGTTTTCCGTTTTCTGAACCAATATTAATATAATAATAGGTCTTGTCTGTATAGCAATTAATATTGGTATTGCTTTCTACACTATACACTTTAGGACCTTCAGCATAAAACAAGATATAATCTTGATCATCAAAACTTCCATCTTCCTCTCCAACGATCTTAATTGCGTTTTCGGTCAAATCAAAAGGATAAACTTCTGAATTTGAATATGGAATCATTCTTCCACCATTACCAAAGAGACGTAAATTTCTAGGGTTGATACTATTTGTATTTACTCCTAATTGATTCAAAAAGTTTTTTGTAATTCTAAATACACCTGTAGTATCAACATAAAAACGATACCATTCACCATTGCTTAATACAGAATTGGTAATAATACGAGATGCATTGTTACTTTTATTTAAAGTAGAACGGTTAGCGCTAACAGAATAATTTATGGTAAAAGAGGTCAGTTTTTTATAAATTCCATTTTCATCTTTAATTATAGGAGATATTTCAAAATAGGCATATTTTATGCCTCTGGCTCTAGAATTTTTTAAAGTATATTTAAGAGTATTTGGAATAAGCTTTTTGTCTAAATCCAAAAGTTCACTTGATGAAATTGAAGCATAGGAAACATTACTTATTGATATTGAAGATTCATTGACTTCATTGGAAATCTTCCATTGTGCAATATACTGAAGTCCATTTTCAAGACTGTAGCTAAAACTATTACCTTTAAAGAAAGGAATTTTAGATTTGAATGCACCTGCTGCAATAGTTCTTGAGCCTTCCCATTCAATAGCAATTTTTTTTTGTTGAGAAAATATTAAAAGTGAAGTAAAAAAAATAAGAAGTAAAAATCCCTTTTTCATTGCCTAAATAACGTGATTAATATCATGATATTATTTAAAAACAAACAATTTTAATAAAACAATGTAAAAGTACAATAATAAATCGGTAAAAGTTACGTTAATACAAGACAAAATAAAGGTCAAAAACATTAAAATCATCGATGAAATGCATTAAAAATAGGGTGAAATACACTTTTTTTTAGTCATTTGTTGATTTTTTGCTTGCATTATTCGCTTTAATTCTTATATTGCAGCACCAAAATATATTAGCTTACTTAAAGATATGGATATGAAAAAATTAGTAACATGCAGAATTCTATTAGTTCTGGCGCTATTTTCAGTTATTACCAGTTGTAAGAAATCATCAAGTTCAAAGAATAGTTCTAGAGCTACAGGATGGCAAATTAATGCCAGAGAAGGTGGTTTTCAATACAATACAAACTTCAAAGAACAAGAAACCGCTCCAGGTTTGGTTTTTATTGAAGGAGGAACTTATACCATGGGACGTGTAAATGATGATGTTATGCACGATTGGAACAATACTCCAAACCAGCAACATGTACAATCATTCTATATGGATGAAACAGAAGTAACCAATATGATGTATCTAGAATATCTAGATTATATCAAGCGTACTTATCCACCAACAGAAGATTTATATAGTGCCATATATCATGGTGCTTTACCAGACACTCTGGTTTGGCGAAATCGTTTAGGATATAACGAAGTTATGACCGAAAACTATTTGCGCCATCCAGCCTATGCAGAATACCCAGTAGTTGGAGTAAGCTGGATTCAAGCGGTTGAGTTTGCCAATTGGAGATCAGATCAGGTTGCTCAATTTTATTTACAAAAAGAAGGTTATTTGAAAAGAGACTCACATCTTACAGATGCATCGGCTGATGCTAATTTCAATATTGATACTTATATCAATGCTCCATCTCAAACATTTGGTGGCAACGAAGAAGTTATTCAACCAGATCAAAGACGAAGCAGAAATGCACAAACAGATGCAGACGGTAATCCAGTAAACATATATGCCAGAAGAGAATCTGGTGTTATTCCAATTAAATATAGACTCCCAACAGAAACGGAATGGGAATATGCTGCTTTAGGTTTATCAGAAATTAGAAGTTATAATGTATATAGAGGGCGTAAAAAATATCCATGGAGTGGTCAGTATACTCGTGCCGGAAAAAGAAAAATTAGAGGAGATCAATTAGCTAACTTCAAACAAGGTAAAGGAGATTACGGTGGCATTGCAGGTTGGTCTGACGATGGAGCTGATATTACTGGTGAAGTAAAATCTTATGCACCAAACGACTATGGTCTATATGATATGGCTGGTAATGTAGCAGAATGGGTTGCAGATGTTTACAGACCAATAGTTGATGATGAATTTAACGATTTTAATTACTATCGTGGTAATGTATATACTAAAAATTCCATTAGTGAAGATGGTACAGTAAAAATAGTCACATCAGATGAGATTGTTTATGATACATTAAGCAATGGTAAGATTGTAGCAAGAAACTTGCCTGGAGAAATTTTACAAGTTCCGGTTGACGAAGATGAAACTTATTTAAGAACAAACTTTGATGCTAGTGACAATAGAAACTTTAGGGATGGAGACAAAAGATCTTCACGTTATTTTGAAAGTTTTAATGTTGATGAAGAAGGCGCTGAAATAGCTGATCAAACCAGAAAAATGTACAACTCTCCAAAACATTTGGTAGATAGAGATTCTACTGGCAAATTAATTAGAGAGTATGACAAGTCTAATAACAGAACATCACTTATTAATGATGAGGTAAGAGTATATAAAGGAGGTTCTTGGAAAGATAGAGAGTATTGGTTAGACCCAGCTCAACGTCGTTATTTCCCACAAGATATGGCAACAGATTATATCGGATTCAGATGTGCTATGTCCAGAGTTGGAGACAAATCTAAACGTAAGAACAAAACAAAAAATTAAACCAAAAGAAGGTTATAAAAATATTAAAGTCCTAACTTACTGTTAGGACTTTTTTGTTACATTTATTTTATGAAAATTGAACAACTGCATTCTCTATTTTTAAAATGTAATTCTGTAAGTACAGATACACGAAAAATACAAGAAGGTGACATGTATTTTGCTTTGAAAGGAGAAACTTTTAATGGCAACACATTTGCTCAAGAAGCCTTAAAAAAAGGAGCTCAATATGTTTTAATTGATGAAAAAGAGTTTCAATTTTCTTCTCAAACTATTTTAGTTGATGATGTTCTTAAAACACTGCAAGAACTGGCTTCATACCACAGAACTTTTTTAAATCTTCCAATAATAGCCATAACAGGTAGTAATGGTAAAACAACAACCAAAGAATTAATAAACGCTACGTTATCCAAAAAATACCAAACAGTTGCCACAATAGGAAATTTAAATAATCATATTGGAGTTCCTCTAACATTACTTTCAATGGATAAAACAACGGAAATAGGTATTGTAGAAATGGGAGCGAATCATTTAACGGAAATCGCCTTTTTATGTAAGATAGCAAAACCAGATTATGGTTACATCACCAATTTTGGCAAAGCCCATTTAGAAGGATTTGGCAGTTTGAAAGGTGTTATAAAAGGAAAGACAGAACTTTATAATTATTTAATCAACAATGATAAAACTATTTTTGTAAATGCCAATGATGCTATTCAGGTTGAAAAAGTGAAAGACTCTAAACACGTGGTTTCTTTTGGCTCAGATCAATCAAACTTATTAATTGAATTATCAAGCATTTCACCTTATGTTATTGTTAAGTTTAAAGAAATTAAAATACAAAGCCAATTAATTGGAGAGTATAATTTTAACAACATCTCTGCTGCTATAGCCATCGCTAGTTATTTTAAAGTGGAAGATGAAGGCATTAAAACAGCAATTGAAAGTTATTTGCCAAAAAATAATCGGTCTCAAATCATTGAAAAAGGAACAAATAAAATTATTCTTGACGCATACAATGCAAACCCTACAAGCATGACAGCTGCTTTACTTAATTTTGAAAAGCTAAATGATAAATTTAAAGTTGCCATTCTAGGAGACATGTTTGAACTTGGAAATGAAGCAGAAAAAGAACATCAGAATATAGCAGATTTTGCTTCTACACTCCTTATAGATAAAGCAATATTAATCGGTGAAAATTTCAGTAAAACAAAAATCGTTTCACCAAAAGTTATGATTTTTAATTCTTTTGAAGACTTTAAAAACAGTGAAGTGATTTCAGGTTTAAACAACTACTCACTCTTAATTAAAGGTTCAAGAGGTATGGCATTAGAACGAGTTTTAGATTTGATTCAATAGAAAATCTGTAATCTTATACAGGTTCAAGAATACTGTGGGTCATACTGGATTCGAACCAGTGACTTCTACCCTGTCAAGGTAACACTCTAAACCAACTGAGTTAATGACCCTTTTTGTAAATGAAATCAAATATAAGGATTAGGGATTAAATATCCCATTGCGAAACCACTTCTGTAAATTGAAAATTATAAACCATTAAAAACGGTTTATTTTTTATTTGTTTCAAAAATTTGAAACAAATTTTAAATTTTACACAAATAAAAAAATCCACACAATGAGTGCAGATTTTCAACTTAATGTGGGCGCGAAGGGATTCGAACCCCTGACCCCTTGGGTGTAAACCAAGTGCTCTGAACCAACTGAGCTACGCGCCCTCTAAATCGGACTGCAAATATAAATTAGTTTTTTATATGTCAAAAGCTTTTTAATAAAAACTTACAATATTTCAGCTACAACAAATGTGCTTCCGCCAATAAAGACTAAATCAGTATTACTAGCTTTATTTAAAGCATCTTTATAAGCTTCAACAACAGAATTATAACTATTCCCTTTAAATCCTTTCTGATGAAACATCGATTTTAAATTTTCTGCATCAAGCCCTCTTGGAATATTTGGTTTGCAAAAATAATATATGGCTTCTTTAGGTAAAATATCGAATATTTGAGATAAGTCTTTATCATTAACAACACCAAAAACAATATGCAGATTTTCAAAACTTTCACTTAAAAGTTGTTTCATTACATAGGTTAAACCTTCTTTATTATGAGCTGTATCACAAATAACCTTAGGGCTTAACTGTAAAATCTCCCATCTTCCTTTTAAACCT
>DATGBV010000165.1:0-6464 GCA_035312485.1 Flavobacteriaceae bacterium
GTTAAGTTTCCGTCTTCGTCTCTATCAATCAGTATGTGTTTAGGGGAAGGAATCAAACAGTGTTGCAAACCGCCAAAACCTCCTATAGTTTCTTGATAAGCGCCAATATTGAAAAACCCAATATATAAAGGTTTTTCTTTAGCATATTTTGGTAAATAGATAGCGTTCATATGCTGTTCGCTGTTATAATAATCATCACTATCACAGGTCAAACCACCAAGCAAAACACGTTCATAAGTATCATTCCAACGGTTTATTGGAAGCATGATAAATCTCTTATTAATTGCCCAAGTATCTGGTAAGGTTGTAATAAAAGATGAATTGATCATGTTCCACTTTTCACGATCATTTTGTTGCTTTTGGTACAGCACTTCATAAATAGCGCCACCACTTTCACCTACGGTAAAACTGCCAAATTCTGTAAAAATATTAGGCACATCTACTTCCTCATCTTCACAGGCTATTTTAATTTGATGAATAATCTCATCTACCATGTAGGCATAATCAAAATCAAATGCCAATGAGTTTTTTATAGGAAATCCTCCACCAATATTTAAACTATCCAAAGTTGGGCAAATCTTTTTTAAGCTGGTGTATACTTTAAGGCATTTTGTTAGTTCGTTCCAATAATAGGCATTATCTCTAATGCCAGTATTAATAAAAAAATGAAGCATTTTTAAGTTCACTTTCTTATTTTCTTTAATCTGTTTATTGTAAAAAGGAACAATATTCTTATAGCCAATACCTAATCTGGATGTGTAAAATTCAAATTTGGGCTCCTCTTCTGAAGCAATACGAATACCTACATCAAATTTTCCTGTTATTTCTTGAGATAATAAATCTATCTCTTCATAATTATCAATAATAGGAATACATTTTTTGTGTCCATTATTAATGAGCCTGGCAATGTTTGTAATATATTGAGCTCTTTTAAATCCGTTGCTTAATATATAAGTCTCATCCGTTATTTTGCCTTCTTTTTTAAGGCTTTCAACAATATTAATATCAAAAGCAGAAGACGTTTCAATATGAATATCATTTTTTAAGGCTTCATCCAAAACGTGTTTAAAGTGAGAACTTTTTGTACAATAGCAATAATGATATTCTCCTTTATAATTATTTTCCAGAATAGCATCTGCAAACCATTTTTTTGCTCGGTTTATGTTGTTTGATATCTGCGGAAGATATGTGAATTTTAAAGGTGCTTGATACGTTTCAATCAATGCAGTTAAATCAATATCATGAAAACGTAATTTATTCTCCTCGAGTGTAAACTCTTCTTGAGGAAAATCGAAAGTTTGATTAATTAAATCAATATATTTAGTATTCATTATTATTTTTAAAAATGGTGTTTATTATATTAAAAAGATAAGACATGCTGTTCTTTAAAAAAAAGCAATAATGAATAAATATCAAATTTGAATTTGACTTTGCGTGGTAGGTACAAAGCCATAGTTATGCTGGCTGGCATATATTGGTAAAACGGAAGTTAGCTTTAAAATTCGGTTGCTTATCCTATAAGCGGCTTTTGAAGATGACTTCCTGATTTCCAAAAGCCCGAACATAAAAACAGGTTTCAATTTGTTCAGCTAATAACAGTACAAATGAAATACAAAAAATTGAATTTAAAACTTTTTTTTTAATTTTTTTTAATAGCCTTAAAAACCCTTGTTTATTTGACTGTGTTTAAAAAAAAGACGAACTTCGTTTACTTGTACTGAACTTGCTTCAGTAACGCTGATATAAAAATTAAGATAGATTTATATCAAGGTATTGTACGCAAGCAGTAAAAAACCGAATTATGATAATAGAACATTTAGGAGAAAAACCAAAAATTAGCCAATACGCTTATGTCGCACCGAATGCAACAATTTGCGGAAATGTAACTATTGGAAAAAATACGCGGATAATGTTCGGTGCACAAATAATTGCCGAAAACAGTCCGATTGAAATTGGAGAAAATTGTATCATTCTTGAAAATGCAGTAATTCGTGGTACAAAGGACTTACCAGTTAAAATAGGCAACAATTGTTTGGTCGGGCCGAATGCCCATCTTGCAGGCTGTACAATTGAAAGCAATGTTTTTTTGGCAACTGGTGTTTCAATTTTTCACGGAGCAACAATCAAAAAGGGTTCGGAGATTAGAATAAACGGTGTAGTGCACCTAAAAACTATATTTCCCGAAAACGAGACACTACCAATCGGATGGGTAGCAGTTGGAAATCCAATGAAAATGTTTCCGCCTGACAAGCACAACGAAATTTGGGAAATTCAGAAAAAATCAAATTTTCCGAATTTGGTTTACGATATTCAGGAAAGAGAAAATTTAGCGGATTACCATAAAAAATTGTGTGAAACAATGTCGGATAGGCTAAATGAACATAAATCTGACCAAATACTGTGAGTGAAAAAGCCTTAAAAACCTATGTTTATTTTGACTTTGTTTTAAAAAAAGACGAACTTCGTTTAACGTCTTGTATAAAACATTGAAACGTTAGATACAATAGCATTACCAAATATTTAAAACTGTATTATGAAAAAATGGAATTTTAAAATAAAAAATACTCCTAAAAATATTAGTGAAAAGATTGAGTCTGAATTTAATTCTGCTAACGGACTCGTATTTAATATGAATCAAAGCAAAAGCAATTCATTTACATTTAAAATGCGGAAAAGGATTCTATATCCATGGTATTTGTTCTTTCTAAATAGTCTCGTTGTTAATGGAAAATTGACGAAAGCAGAAAGTGAAAATGAGTCTGACGTAGAAATTTCTTTTAAACAACATTTTTTATGGATATTAGTAATATTTACAAATATTATAGTCGGACTGACCATTTTAATTGCAGTGATTTTAGCAGAAAACAATAATGCTTACGTATATTTAATCGGAGCTCTGATTTTAGCTGTTGGAATTATATTGTGGTTTAGAATACAGAAAAAATATGAGAGAAACATACAAGAATATAAGACATTGTTTTCCCTAATATTATGTGTTTAAAAAAGAAAAACGTTTGGTAACAATGTAATAAAAATAATTGCGCAATTTTGGGCTTAACCAAAGATCGTTGCAAGTTTACTACGTCTGATTTTCCTGCGGAAAATCTTCGCACGTAAACCCGCAACTATTCTTATACGAACCGTTAAAAACGAAAATCAAAAAAATTAAAGCATCTTCAACGTATTGATTTCCTGTTCTGTAAGGAGTTTCCAATGGCCTCGTGGTATATCTTTTTTGGTAAGGTGTGCAATACCAACGCAATCTAAACGGATAATATCGTATTTAAAATAATCAAAAATGGTTCTTATTATGCTATTTCCTGTATTTTTTATTTTAAGGCCTACTTCTTTTTTTGGAGAACCTTCTATATAACTTATTTCCTCTACTGTGATTTCTTTACCATCAATTTTAAAACCTTCTTGAATTTTCTTTAAATCTTCGAACTTTAAATTCTTATCAAGCTCTATATGAAATAATCTGGCAACACCATTTTTTGAATTGGTAAACTTTTGAACAATGGTATCATCATTTGTAAATAGCAATAAACCTATTAAGGGGTTCTTAAAAAAATTACAATTAATTACTTAATGCATAGTCTATAGAAATTGGTTGTCCAGACCAAATTTTCTTTTGAGTCCAAGGCTGGTATGGCTCACTCCAAAAAGAGTCTTCAATAGGTAAACCTAATACTAAAAATGCTTCAGAACATAAATACAAACTTCCTGTAGAAATATATCCTTCTCCTATATTTGGTTGATGACCATATAATCCAATCTGCAACCACCCGTTTTCATCAAACGTACCTGGAGCATTAATCTGATTATTAATCATAGTGTATAAAGCAGATCGAACTTGAGAAGGTGTTATTTCTTCAGGCAACTCTTTCCAAAGGGCAATTTGAGATAATAACTGAAATGCTCCAAAACGATATGCTAATGATCGTCCAATAGGAGGATATGTTCCATCAGGTGAAATTAATCGTTCCTGAATAGCGGCATAGCGTTTAGCTCTTTTTAAAGCAATATCATAATCGCGTTTTTGTCTGTTATCTTTATCTATAAGTTCTTTTAAAATATCGAGTATCATGGGTTGAATAACAAAGCTATTGTAGTAATCCCAATGAAACTGTGGTCCATCTCCGTACATACCATCACCTAAATACCACTCTTTATGTTTAACTAAAGGATAATCTAACCGCATCATATCTGCACCTTCATCAAACTTAACCAATGCCGCTTCGATCATTCCAGAAAAAAGTAACCAATTGCTATAATAGGGCTTTATAACCCTAGTAGATTTTAAAGCTTTAATCACATTAGCTTTTGTCTCTTTATCTAAAGGATCCCATAGTTGTTTAGGTGCTCGAATTAAGCCTTGAGCTAAAAAAGCGGCATCTACAAGTGGTTGGTTATCATTAGTGAAATTCATGAAATCTGGTGATTCCGGATTAGTTGCATTATGGATGCATTTTTGAGCTAAATCTATATATTTTGCTCTTAATATGCCTTCCGGTGTTTCATCTGGGCCTAATTCTAACCATGGTGCCATTCCCGAAAGCAACCTCCCAAAACCCTCTAGATACGTTACGTGGGTACGTTCGTCCCATGCATCAGGTGATTTTTCGACAGGCATCATTTTCTTTAGTTTATTTTCACTCAATGCCGTTAAAATTGGATCTCCTATTTTTATTAAAGAACTAACAAAAAAATCTCTTACTTCTTTAGGTGAATCTTTGTGTAATTCTTGTTTTTGAGAATAAGTCTTATTTGCAACTAAAGACAAAAAACAAATAATCAATAAGGTTTTTTTTACTACTCTACTCTTCATATATATTTATTTAAACTATTTTTTGGAATAAAAATAGGTGTTTGTGTTGAGTTAAAAAAAAGAGTGGAATTAAGCACATTAAACACAATGGTGTATTTTGAAATTAGTGGTGGCAATTATCTGGTTACAGAAAAATTGTATTATAATTGTATTGTAGACCGTTCAGTCCTTAAAACAATAAACATATTAAAGATGAACATATTAAAAAGTGCCGTAGTAGTTTCAACAATTTTATTGTGTACAACAACATTTGGCCAATCAATAAAGCCAGAGGAAGTAAAGAAAAACATGAAACGTGTTGCCGACTGGCAAATTGAACATTTCGATGAGCCTTATAGCCTAGGCAATAAACCACATCATCCTTTGGACTGGACGAATGGTGCACTTTATGTGGGAATGGTAAAATGGGCAGAAATGGCCGATGACTACACGTACTTTGAGTGGTTGAAGAATATTGGAGAAGAACAGGAGTGGAAGCTATGGAAAAGAAAATACCATGCCGATGATCATACAGTGGGACAAATGTATTGTGAATTGTACAAGAAATATGGCGATAAGAAAATGATTGAGCCTACACAAAGGCAGTTTGATTTCATTATGTACCACCCTTCCCAAAGTGAGTTGAACTGGAGAACACCATTTCATCAGGATCGTTGGAACTGGTGTGACGCTTTATTTATGTCGCCTCCAGTTTGGGCTAAATTGTACAATATAACAGGAGATAAAAAATATCTTGATTTTATGATATCGGAGTATAAAGCAACCACCGACTTTCTTTTCGATAAAAAAGAGAACCTCTATTACCGTGATGAAAGCTACATAGGTAAATTGGACAATGGCACAAAAATATTCTGGTCTCGTGGCAACGGATGGGTTTTTGCAGGATTGGCTAATATTTTACCGGAGCTTGATCCCAAAAGCAAAGAGTACAAATATTTCCTGGGTATATATAAAAAAATGGCCAAAAAGTTGATTGATATTCAAACCCCGGAAGGGCATTGGGCTATGAGTCTTTTAGGACAAGAGTATTACCCAACTCCTGAAACTAGTGGTTCTTTATTCTATGTTTTCGGTTTGTCTTGGGGTATTAACAACGGAATTCTTGATTATGAAACATACGAACCTGCAGTGCGTAAAGGATGGAATGCTATGGTGAGCTATATTACCGAAGAAGGAATGCTTGGATATGTGCAACCCATTGGTGCTGGTCCCGGAAAAGCATGGCCCGACAAAACCGAAGTTTATGGTACAGGTGCATTTTTAAGTGCAGGTTCAGAAGTGTATAAACTTTATATTAACTAACTAGATATTCTATTGAAAGATAACATGCACAAAAAACAAATTAAATTTGTGCTTTGCATTTATTTAGAGGGGATCAGAAAACGTGTTAAATTTAGAGTTATATAATATTAGACAATAATAAATAAACACCAGTTGCTAACATAAGGTATAGCGCATACCTATAAACGTTAAACGAATCTCAAAAAAATATTAAAGCATTTTTAACGTATTTACTTCTTGTTCTGTAAGGAGTTTCCAATGGCCTCGTGGTATATCTTTTTTGGTAAGGTGTGCAATACCAACGCAATCTAAACGGATAATATCGTATTTAAAATAATCAAAAATGGTTCTTATT
>DATGBV010000166.1:0-2679 GCA_035312485.1 Flavobacteriaceae bacterium
ATATGCACAAAAACAAAAAATAATAAAGGAGGTAGAAAAATATACCATCCTAAATTTAGTATTCTTAATAATGTTTAAAGGAAGTATAAGGACAACAGCAAATAGAATATTTTCAAGAACATTTGCAACATTTCCAAAAGAAATTTCAGAAAAAATTATTTCAAATAAAAAAGCCAAAGTTATCGGCAACAAAAACAAAAAAAACACTATTTTAAATTCTTTAAAGCCTTGCATGTTCTAACTTTTGGTACTCATCAATTGCCGAAAGTCCAGTCTGGTACTTCTTTTTAAAATCTTTAATTAAAATGAGCCTTTTCCTCAATAAAAAAAAAATAAATTTAAATAAAAAAAGATAGCTCAATTTATTATAATCATGAGCATAAATAGCAGCTTGAGCTTTTACAAAATCATCACTGGCAGTATTACTTGTGGATCTTTCAAATTTATGCAGTACGATTGGGGTATTTTCAAAATAGACTTTTAGATTAACTTTTAAGACCTCCTTTAAAAACAAATATTCTTCGCCTGAAGTAAAATAACTTCCCAAACCGAAAAGCGTATTAAACGAAATTTTATTTTTGACAATATGTTCCCGCTTCAGCGCAATTTCAACCGAAGATGTGTTTAAAATGTCTTTTTTTGAAATTAACCTTTTGGAAGCGCTTGGATAAACTTTATAGGGCCTACCGGAATACGTGTTAATCTTAAATCGTATAATAGATGCCATTGGGGATTCATGAAATGAATTAAGTATAATCTTGTCAAAGTTTGGCAAATATTCTATATCATCATCAGCAATTAGACAGATATCACCAATTGCATTTTTTAAAGCAATATTACGACTTAAAGAAAGTCCTTTTTCATATGAGTTTATAACGCGTACGTTCTTAAAACCTGAAACGAGTTCTTTCCCTTTTTCAGTCTGATTTACAACAAGAATATATAACTTCTCTAAATCTTGATATGGAAACATTTGTTCAATAAAAGACAATGATGTTTTATGCATTGTAGAAATAAGAATTTCAAGTCTAACATCATTATTTATGTCATTATCTCCCATTCTATATTTTCCTAACCCTTCCAATGAAATTATGTCTTAAAACAAAAAGTACCACCACAAAATAAACAATATACCTTACAAAATGTGCAATTACTATTCCTTCAGTTTTATAAATGTCTATAAGGTAAATAGAAAAGACGTAAAACAGCAAAACCGACAGAAGCTCAGTAAATATAAAGTAACCTATTTGCCTTTTTGCCAAAAACTGGTAAGAAATAACAATAGAAATAAACTTCATTAAATCTCCCATAAGTTGCCATTTAAAAAAGCTTCCTATCACCAAAAATTCATTGGTATATAAAAGTTTAATGATTAAATTTCTAAACAAAAACACTAATATCATTCCAGCAACAATCAAAGGAAGTAATAGTCTATAAATTTTCTTTACTTCATGTCTAAAATCTAATGTATTAGTAATTTTTGCATATTGAGGTAATATATACAAGGGGAAAATTGCAGCGGTGAATTGCATATAAGTTCTAGAAATGGAAGTCATCGCTGTCCAGTATCCAGCATCTGCAATACCAATTTTTTTCTCTATTAGATTTCGTACTGCAACATCTGTTATATTGATAAAAAATACAACAATTATTGTCATAAAAGCATAAGACAATAATTGATTTTTAAAACTTAAACTAAAAATTACTTTTTTAAAATCTATATAAGGTTTGTGCGTTTTTCTGAAGAAAAGAATATAATTTAAAAACTGAATTACAGGGACAATGCTAAACGCAATTAAAGCACCATTAATGTTATAATTATAAGTAAGTGTTATAATTAAAGCTGTACTTATTGCAATAGTTATTACAGTTAGTTTTGTATATAGCTTATAAATCGAAAGACCATTTAACAATGCACTCAAAACCGCATTTATTCCCATAAATGGAATTACAAATGATAATGCTTTAAATATAAATACATAGTCTTTATTTACACCAAAAACAAACTCATTTAAGGCGTTAGAATAAAAGAATAAAATAAAAAATGAAACTAACGTAGCCAGGACTGCAAATACAAATGTTGTTGAAAAAAGGTTGTTTAAACGCTTCTCATCACCGCTATATTCAGAAATATATTTTATTAAACCATTTGAAGTTCCTAGAATAGAAAACTGTTCAAAAAAACTTATTACATTTTTTAAGTTACCTACCAAAGCTATTCCTTCTGCACCAATTAAAATAGCCAATACTTTTTGAGATATTAAAGAAAACCCCATTCTAATAAACACTAAAAGAGTGTTAGCTGAAGTAACTTTAAATAACAGATTGTTATTTATAAATTCTCTAAACTTCATCTATTATTCATAATTATTGAAGTCTGTATTAAAAACTATTCCACATTTCTTTCCTTTATTATCCCAAACAAAGAGTTTCCAAATATTAATAAAATTACACCATAATACATTAAATATGTAACAAAATGTCCAATAGTTGCACCTTTAACACCGTAAATATCAATAAAGTATATACTAGTAAAGTATAATGTAAAAACCAAAAAAGCTTCGGTGATGATGTAATGCCAAAACATTCTTTTAGCTAGAAACTGATATGCTATAACAATAGATAAGACCTTAACAAAATCTCCCAATAATTGCCATAAAAATAAATTTTCAACGGGTT
>DATGBV010000167.1:0-2918 GCA_035312485.1 Flavobacteriaceae bacterium
TAAGTCGTAAAATATCTTTTAAAATATATTCATCTATTTTACTTGGCCATTCTATTAAAATAGATCGTTGTCCAAACCTCTTATATGTAAGTTGATAATTAGCCAAAATGCTCTCTTAATTTTTTTACTATTACTATTGCATATGGATTATCTCCATGCACACAAAAAGTATCAGCTTTAATTTCAGCCAGGTTACCGTTAACCGTTTTTACTTTACCTGAAATCATTAGTTCTACATGCTTTATAATTGTTTCTATATCTGTTAGAATTGCATTATTGTTAGTTCTTGACACAAGGGATAAATCGTCATTATAATTTCTATCAGCAAAAGCTTCAAAGGTTACAGGTATATTTTGTTCGAAAGCTAATTTAGCAATTGTAGAACCATATGGAACGTACAACTTAATCGGATATGCAATACTTTTAACTACTTCAATTATAATATTGGCTGTTTTTTATCTATTGCTGCCAGATTATACAATGCTCCATGAGGTTTTATATGATGCAATTGTAAATGTTCATTTTTTAAAACACGTAATAAACTACGTATTTGCTTCTTTAAAGATGTATAAAGATTAGCGCTAGATATCTCAATAATTTCTCTGCCAAAATACTCTTTATCTGGAAATGATGGATGTGCTCCTATTTTAACTCGATATTGTTTAGCAAGTTTCACCACGTTCCGCATCGTTTCCATATCACCGGCGTGTCCACCACAGGCAATATTACATGAAGACATATATGGCATGAGTTGCACTTCATTATTTAGTCCTTCGCCTACATCAACATTTATGTCTAAAAAAATATGCATCTAAATAAAATTGAAAACCATTAAAACACTTTTAGCTCCTAAAAAGATAGTAATTGTTAATATTATAAATCCAAGTAAATTTTGAAGCATAGAATTTTTATGCTTTCCTAAAACTAAAGAGCGATTCATTATCCATAGTAAGAATCCTGCGATGATAGGCAACAAAATTCCATTGGCTACTTGAGCAAACTTGATGATGTCGATTGGTTTTATATTTAATGATGAAAATATGACTCCTAGCAATAATATAAACATCCAAACCATTCTAAACTTTTTAGAACGTAAATTGGCATTCCAACCTAAACAACCATTGGCAACATAAGCAGCTGCTAAAGGCGCTGTAATGGCACTGGTAATTCCTGCTGCAAAAAGCCCAATAGCAAGAAAAATCTTGGCGAAACTCCTAAACAATGGTTCCAGTCCTTTAGCTAAATCTGTTGCATTTGCTATCTCTTGTGTTTGGATTGCCGCCGCCGAAATAATGATGCACATGGAAACTATTCCTCCTAAAACAATAGCGATAATTAAATCTTTTCTGGCATAGGTTAGATCATCTTTACTTCTCCACTTTTCCTTCACCAATGAAGCATGAAGAAAAAGATTATACGGCACTACTGTTGTTCCAATTAATCCAACAATGGTTAATAAGCTTCCTTTAGGAAAAGATGGTATAAACGTGTTTTTTAAAATTTCAGAATAATCAGGTTTAGTCAAAACAGCAGTTATAACAAATGCTAAACTCATAATAATAACCAAAGACACAAATACTTTTTCTAAAAGTTTGTAGTTACCAAAATACAATAGAGCAAAAGCAATAGCACCAATTATAATACTTACTCCATTTATGGAACTTCTACCAATATTGATATTTATTTCACCAATTATAGATTCAAAACCCAAAACACTTCCTGTTATATTGCCAGCTTCATAAGCAGCATTACCAATTACAATAGCTGATAGCATAAGTAAAACAGCAATGACTTTGATGTACTTATTTTTAATTTCCTCTCTAATGACTTCCGATAATCCCTTTTGAGTAATAATCCCTAACCGAGCAGCCATTTCTTGTAACACCAAAGTTGCAATAACAGAAAGTACTATTGCCCAAAGCAAAGCAAAGCCGAAATTGACACCGGATAAAGTACAAACAGTAACCGTTCCTGGTCCAATAAAAGCAGCAGCAACCAATGGTCCCGGTCCAATGTTTTTTAGCCAATTAGTCATTGATAAAATTTTAATTTTTAGAAAATAACTTTGTTATTATTAAGTCAATTAAATATTAACCCAACCAACCTTCTCTATCCAAGCTTCTATATTGAATGGCTTCACTAATATGCGAGCCATTAATAGCCTCTACACCTTCAATATCTGCTATAGTTCTGGCAACTTTTAAAATCCTATCGTAAGCCCTGGCTGAAAGGTTTAAGCGTTCCATAGCTGTCTTTAATAATTGTTTTGAGGCCTCATCCAATACACAATATTTTCGTATTTGTTTGGTGTTCATTTGTGCATTATAATGTACATTCTCATTGTCTTTAAATCGCTCTGTTTGAATATCTCTAGCAGCAGTCACTCGTTTTCTAATCTCTATTGAAGATTCGCCTTTTCTGTCTTCAGACAATTTTTCAAAAGGGACAGGTGTCACTTCAATATGAATATCAATCCTATCCAGCAAAGGTCCAGAAATCTTACTTAAATAGCGTTGCATTTCAGCTGGAGATGATGTAACTGGTGCATCTGGATCGTTAAAATAACCTCCAGGACTTGGGTTCATACTTGCAACCAGCATAAATGACGAAGGATAAGTAACTGTAAATTTTGCCCTGGAAATAGTCACTTCTCTATCTTCTAAAGGTTGACGCATTACTTCTAAAACACCACGTTTAAATTCAGGTAGTTCATCCAAAAATAAAACACCATTATGTGATAACGAAATTTCTCCTGGTTGCGGATATGCACCTCCTCCAACTAAAGCAACATCCGAAATTGTATGATGAGGACTTCTAAAAGGACGCTGTGACATCAAACCAGAATGTGCTTTTACACCTCCAACCACAGAATGAATCTTTGTGGTTTCTAATGCCTCTTGTAAGGTCATTGGAGGTAA
>DATGBV010000168.1:0-4604 GCA_035312485.1 Flavobacteriaceae bacterium
TCATAAAATGCTTGCAATATGCCTTTTCCACTCTGCTCCTGTATTTTTAAAACTTGTTTATAAATACGCCTCATAAAAAAACCCGTGTCTTCTGTCACACCCATTGCTTTTAATTTTTCCGATTCAGGTGCACCTATTGCAATCAGAGAATCAACCTTTTCCTTATCATAATCAAATGTAAAAGTTGATATATTTTCTGGCTTTGAGTTTACGTCAATAATAGAGTCCAATTGTTCTAAACCTGCCTTGTCTTCATCAGATATATGCTCATTTTCCTTTAAGGATTTTTTTATTTTTTCAATTTCAGCCGAATCAACCACCTTTCTGGGAACGGAATCAAATTTAGATAATGTCTCATTCTTAAAGCCTTTTTCTAGAACTTTATCAAATTCTTGTACAGAATCTCTAGAATATATCGAGAATATAAAGAAAAAAACCACTGAAATAAACAAATACATCTGGGCTGGATGCAAATATAGTAGGCGTTTCCCTTGTACAAAACGTTTAGCAAGGATTCCCGGTTTAAACATTAAAGGAATAAAACTCTTAAAAAAACGGGCGTCAAATGAGAAATAATTACTTATAGTGTTATAAAACAGAATACCAATAGTAAGTTCATCTTTGGCTTTTTGTCCACAATGAGGACAATATTCAAAACTCTCATCATGTTTTTTCTCACAATTTTTGCAAATAGTTTTGTTAGTATCCATAAGCTTTGGTTAGCTCTATAAAAATATGAAAAAGAAATTATAACTGTAAAAGCATTAATTACCTGACAGTCAACAAGTATATCATACTAAATAAATGAGAAAAAGTTTTTGGCACGCTGTTTGGTATTATTTAGTTGAACTTTTAAAACTTTATATTATGAAACGAATTACATTACTTATTGCTAGCTTATTAATGGTAGCAATATCAGCAAATGCAACTACCACCAATGTTAATACAATTACAAATTCAACTGTTATCAAAGGTTATGGTAACTCATTTATCTTTATGGAAGGTGGTATTGAATTTTCTGTTTTCCCTGATGGTCAATTCGATTTCTACATACCAAGATACGGTTCAAATGTAAATGTATCTGTTGGATCACCACATTTTAATGTGAGCTTTAATTCAGGGTATGACTATAATGCTTATGTACAATATGATGAATTTGGTGCCATTATTCAAATTGAAAATGTTCCTATTTATTATGATTATTACGGCAGAATTGCAAGAGCAGGTAATGTGAGAATACACTATAACAATTATGGTTATGTTTCACGTGTAGGAGGTCTATATGTATACTACAACAGATATAATGTTTTTTCTCATTTTACAGGATACATCAATGTTTATAATAGACATTACGTGTACAGACCATGGCATAGATACTATAGAGTTCCTGCTTATGACTATTGCGTTGTTTATAATAGACCATACAGACAATACTACAAGCCTGTTAGATATAAATATACAAGACCTTATACTAACAATTATAGATATAAAACTTCTGTCGCTAGTAGACGAGGAAATACTGTTGTAAGAAAGAGAAACTATGCAACAGCTTATAGAAATAAAGATATTGGTAGAAGAACTAATAGCTTAAATCAAGCTACTACTAGAAGAGACAATAACAATCAAGTAGTAAGAAGAAATAGTTCAACACAGAGAATCAATAAGAATACCAATATAGATAGAACTAGACGTAATACAAGTATTGCCAATAAAACTAACAGAAATGTTAAGAGAAACCAGGTGGTTAAGAAAAGGAGTTCAAATAGCAAACGTGTAGTAAATAATCCAAAATCATCTAGTGTTCGTAAATATAATAAGAAAAATAGAAAAAGTTCGCCACAAGTTGCAAAGCGAACTCAACAAGTAAAGCCAAGAGTTCAGCCTAAAAGAAGTGGCAATTCTAAAAATAAAAACAATAGATCCAAATCAAGATCAAGCCAAAGAAGGCTATAATTTTTTGGTTGGTTAGTTGGAAAGTCCTGTGAGTAGTTTGCCTCAAAGCAGCATCGCAGGGCTTTTTTTATATGCCTGTTTTTTTCAAAAGGTTATTTAAAATATTAGAAATATCTTCAGAAAATTTAAAGATATAAACCACCAACCCATAGAACAAGGTTATAATTATTGATTTTAAAATTATATTGATTACAGGATTAAAAGAAAAATCCCAAAAGTAGAAAATACCAATACAAACTAAAATTAGCACAAAGGTTTTAACAGTGTTTACAGTAAAAGGCATCATACTAAATTTTGCCTGAACAAACCAGATTTTTGCAGCATTATAAATAAGAAGCGCAATAAAAGATGCGAAAGCGGCTCCATTCAATCCGTATTTTGGAATAAAATATAAATTAAAGGCTACGGTCAGTAAAGCCAAAAAGACGCCCAGTACCAAAACCATTCTATAATAACTACTATTAAACAAAATGGCATTATTATTTCCTAAAAGATTATCAATCAATTTTGAAAAACTAATTAAAAATACAACCAGCAAACCACCACTAAATTCTTCAGGAATTAACTTATATAGTTCATTGATATTCAGTATGATGAGTAAAAAAATAAAACCACTAATCACAAAAAGATTCAATGAGCTCTTTTTATAAAAATTTTCTAGTTCTACAGTATTTTTCTCATTCAGATACTTTGCAGTTAATGGATTGGCTATTTGATGCAATGATCGAGCAGGAACACCTATAACTGCAGCTATATAAACAGCAACACCATAATAGGCAACATTCTCAATAGCAATATATTGACCTAACATAAATTTATCAATTTCTAAAATAACATTAGCAACAGATCCAGCTATAATAATTAACGCTGTGTATTTAAGAATAGAAGTTAATCCGTTGATTCTTGAAAATTTAAAAACTGGGAACCTCAAACTAAAAGCATAAATATTCATAATTAACATGCGCAAGATATACACTCCAACAATACTAATTATCAATTGGTTAACAGTTAAATAATTTAAATAAAGTGCAAACAAAAGTATAGTAATACAGATTCTATGAAATACTTCTTTCATGAAGTTTCCAAAAACACTTTTCAATTGTACTTTAGACCAAGAATAAAAAACTTCAAAATAGGCAAATGCTATTGAAGAAATAAAAATAAGGTAGACGTAATCTCCTATAACATCGTTTTCCTTTGCCAACCAATGGCTTATAATATCAAAGGAAAAGTATCCAATCAATCCAACAGGAATTATGATTAATATTGGCAAGAAAAGCATTAACGTTAAAAAGCTATTTTGAGATTGCCTGGTCTTGAATGATGAATAAAATTTTATAATAGTATTATGAACGCCAAAAGTCATAATGGGCATCATAATATTGGCAGTAGAAAGAATAAAAGTAATCAATCCAAAATAGTAATCACTCAAAAAATTGGTAAAGAGGAACAATACATTAATGGCGCCAATTGCAAAGCCCAAATAGGTAATCACAGTGTTCTTAATGGATTGGGTAATTACTATTCCCATGATATCAAGTTGGCCAGTTTTTTGGTTAGTTCTCTCCTACTATATTTTTGCAATCCTATAGCATGAGATTTCAATTCTCCTTTTTGAAACGCTTTAAAATGCAATAAAATTGTTTCTTTAATTAAATCAAAATCTGAATAGTCGAAATAACGCCCTGCATTAGTTTCTCTCAAAATATGCTCAATATCAGAAGAATTAGGACCAATAGCTATAATTGGCCTATTAGATACCATATACTCAAAAAGTTTTCCAGGTACAATGCTTTTGGTTTCTTCAGAATCAATTTCAATCAATAATAACAATTGGGATTGTCTTTGATATTTAATTGATTCATTATGTGAAACATATCCTACTTTATTAATATAATCAGTTGAAATAAATTTCTCTATTGAATTTAAAACATCCTCACTTATTGAACCGACTAAATTCAATTGAAAAGCATTTTTAAATTCTTCATTTTCTTCAATCAATTCTTTTAAAACCTGCCATAAAACTTTTGGATTTCTTTCAGAAAGCAATGACCCAACATGTGATAAAGTAAATTTAGTATCTAGTTCTGCTTTATCAAGAGATATGTAATCATATCCATTAGTAATCACCTCAACCGGCTTATTTGTTTTTTGTTCAAACTCTTTTTTGGTTGATTCACTTGTAACAATAATTTTATCTACCGAATATAAAACTTGGTGTTCTAATTTTTCATGCTTTGATTGAGAATGTTTTGTTAGTTTTAATTTTTTATGGTATCCTATTGTCGTCCATGGGTCTCTAAAATCTGCAACCCACTTCACTCCTACTATCTTTTTTAATTGCATGCCTATTAAATGCAAACTATGTGGTGGACCTGTAGTAATAACAATATCTACCTCATTGTTGTTTATAAATTTAGAAAGATAATTTACAGATGGTTTTACCCAGAATTTTCGAGCATCCGGAATGAAGAAATTTCCTCTAATGTACAACATGATCTTTTCTAAAACACTTTGACTATTTTTTTCTTTAATAATACCTTTGCTAATAGTTTGAGATTTCTTCTTTGAAAACATATTAGCAAACTTATAAGGCTCTTTTATAGGCTGTTTTAAAACAGTTATACCTTTAGGCACTTCACCTAACAAGC
>DATGBV010000169.1:0-13343 GCA_035312485.1 Flavobacteriaceae bacterium
TTCTTGACGTCAATTAATCCAATGTACTTATCCTTTGATTTATTTAAAATAATATAAGGGAAATAAGATTTGTCCTTAATCCGTTTTTTGGCATCTGTCAAAAAACATTTGGTATCCTCTAATGTTTTGTTCTTTGATAAAATTCCTGCAAAGTAATCTTCAAGTCGCTGTTTGTTGTTATCTATTAATTGAAAAAACAACTCAACCTCTTGCAAGTCTAAATCAACAATACTAAAATTATCAAAATCTTTATTCATTCAAATCTGTAGTCTATTTATGGTATCAAATTTAACAATATTAAGATAGCTTATTCGAATATTAAACTACACGCTTACTCTGTTAAATTCATTTACATTTGCTTAATGCAAAATAAAGTTACTTTCGAATTTGAATTTATTGCCTTAATGGCATCGTTGATGTCAATTGTTGCATTATCTATTGACGCTTTGTTACCTGCGCTTCCAGACATAGCTTCTACGCTACATGTTACAAATACTCTAGATACCCAATTATTGATTACCATGATTTTTTTAGGTCTTGGCTTTGGGCAACTCATTTTCGGACCTTTGTCAGATAGTTTTGGAAGAAAACCTATTGTATATATTGGTTTCATCTTATTCATTATAGCCTCCATTATTTGTTTAACAACAAAAGACATAAATGTAATGATATTTGGTCGTGTTCTGCAAGGTGCTGGATTAGCAGCTCCTAGAACTTTAAGTATTTCAATGGTGAGAGATTGTTATAGTGGAGATTATATGGCAAAAATACTTTCTATTATTGTTATGATTTTTATATTGGTTCCTGTAATTGCACCAACACTAGGGCAATTTTTAATCACTTATTATAGTTGGGAATCTATTTTTTATGTCAATCTTATTTTTGGTTTACTGATAATGATTTGGTTTTGGAAGCGACAACCTGAAACTTTATTAGACAACAAACGCATTAGATTTAGAGGAAATTTATTCATTGATGGAACTAAAGAATTTTTCAGACATAAAGATGCTGTTGCCTTTACTTTAATTTCTGGATTTATTACTGGTTCCTTTATGGTTTACTTGAGTACGTCACAGCAAATTTTTCAAGAGCAATATAATCTTGCTGAAATGTTTCCTTACATTTTTGCAAGTTTGGCTATATCAGTTGGATTAGCAACATTTTTAAATAGCAGATATGTGGTAAAATATGGTATGTGGCGTATTGCTTTTTCATCTGCTATTGCATATTTTTTTATTTCTATCCTCTATGTTATTTTATTCTGGTCAGGTAATAATCCTAGTGTAACTGTTGTACTTATTTTCTTTGCAATGCAGTTTTTTGCTATTGGTTTTCTCTTTGGAAATCTTCGGTCTTTGGCCATGCAACCGCTCGGTCATATTGCGGGAATAGGTGCTGCCATAAATGGTTTTATATCTACGGTTATGGCCGTCCCTATAGCTAATTATATTGGCTCCTTTGTAAAGGACTCGGTGTTACCCTTATTTATTGGGTTTTCTGTTTTTGGATTCTTATCAATTGTAGTGTTTTTTGCTTTAAGAATAGATAGGGAACCCAGACATGTATAAGAAGAATATAACGACCTATTTCTTATAAAACTTCACATATTTTCTATAAGCAAAGACACCAAGTATAGCTACAATTGTACAAGCTATTGCAATAATTTTAAAGCTTGCAATCTGCTGTCCTGATTGATAGGAATGCAATCCAGATAGATAAAAGTTAACACCAAAATAAGTAAAAAGAATACTAGAAAAAGCAATGATTGAAGCCAAATTAAAACCAAAGCGTCCTCGTAAGCCTGGCACCAATCTCATGTGAATAACAAAGGCATAAATCATAATGCTTATAAGCGCCCAAGTTTCTTTTGGGTCCCAACCCCAATAACGTCCCCAGCTTTCGTTTGCCCACATACCACCAAGAAAATTACCAATGGTTAGCATCACTAAACCAACTGTTAAAGACATTTCGTTAATAATAGTAAGTTCTTTAACGTTGAGTAGCATTTTTTTCTTATTCTTTTCTGAAGTAAAAATCATAAGTAGTAAAGATGTAACACCTAAAATCATGCCTAAAGTAAATGGCCCGTAACTAGCAACGATAACCGCAACATGAATCATGAGCCAATAACTATCTAAAACAGGTTGAAGGTTTGCAATTGCTGGATCCATCCAATTCCAATGTGCTATCATCAATAGCATGGCAGTTACGAAAGCCGTAGCTGCAATTGTTAAATCACTTTTTCGACCAAAAATTAATCCAAACAACATGGTTGCCCAAGCCACATAAATCATAGACTCATAAGCATCGCTCCAAGGCGCCTGGCCTGAAATATACCAGCGCACTACGAGACCAGCTGTGTGTAGAACAAACAGTGCTAGAATTGCATATTTGAAAATAGAAATCAGTAAGTTTATATATCTACTTCTGTCTTTAAAAATCTGGATGATAAGAACTATAAACAAAAAGGTGCCAGCATATAAATACCAACTGAACAGTTTTTTAAAAATATCATATTTGTTATAAAGTACTTCGGTTTTAATTTTATCATCACTTAACATGACTTCGCTACCATATTCTTGTTGAGTTTTCTTAAAAGCATCTAACAACTTTTCAGCATCATCAAAATTTCCTGTTTTTTTAGCATCATTCAACGTGAATAAATAAGCTTTAAAACCACTATTTATAAAGTTAGCATACAAAGAATCTTGAATATTATAATTACCTGTTCGTTTTTCTAAAGAAGAAATCCAAGTATTGTTTTCATCATTTGGAACTGGAAAGATCTTTAAGGTTCGACCTTCAATAGCATTGTACAATAAATTAACGCGTTGGTCTGTTTCTTTAAATTCCTTTTGAAAACCATTTGGCACTTGTGCTTTATAAGCTTCCTCAAGATAAGGGCGTAATTTATAATCGCCTCTATTGGTGAAAAAATCTGCCAAAGCTAAATACTTCTTATTGACATCAACACCAACTATGTGTCTTATAGAATCTCCTTTTTTTGGTGCTAGATAAATAATTGGAACATTGTACCATAACAACGGACTTTCCTGAATTGACAAAAACACTTGGTTCGCATCAAAATCCTCGTAAGTTTCATGTTTACTTAATTTTCGAAGCAGCTCGGAAGCATAAGTATTTACAGGCATCATACGTCCGCTTAAATCCTGAATAACCATGTGGCCAAATTTATCGGCATGTTCTTTTGGCGTGATATTAGCTTTTAAAATAGAGTCTATTTGAGCTTTTGAGGTTTGATTATGCAAATGGTTTTCATCTTGTTCTTGTGAAAAAGAGTTCATTCCAAAACATAAAAACAGTATTGCAAGTAGTTTTGCTTTTTTGGCTTTTACCTTGTTAAGATGTTTTCTTAAATCAGCAGAACGTGTATTCTTTACAAATAAGATTGAGAGTAAACCAAAGAACAATAAGAAATAGCCTATATAAGTTATCCAAGTACCATAAAAATCATGATTAACAGAAAGAATGGTTCCTTTTTCATCTGGATCAAAACTTGATTGAAAAAATCTAAATCCACGATGGTTTAATATGTTGTTCATGAAAATACGATAGTTGAAATTACCTTCTTCATCATCTAAAACAGTAACATCACTTGAAAATGCAGAGTATCTATTTTCTGTGCCTGGGTAGCGTTCGGCTACAAAATCGTTAAGCTTTATACTAAATGGTAGCTCCATGACTTTAGAACCATATCTAAAAGCAAAATCCAATCCTCCAATTTGTATTTGTTTAAAAGCATTATTAGATCCTTTTCCTCCTAGAATTCCAACACGTTTGGTTTCTCCATTGGCTGTTACTTTAAGTACAACACCATCTTCGTCATTTTTAAGTATTTGAGGTTTCTTCACGATTGCGAATTCTCCTTTTACAACTGGCTTCGGAAAAACCATTTGCATATTACCAATGATGTACCTCGAACGAAGATGCAATGGTTGAACACTATCCTTCACCAAAATTCCTGTGGCTCTTGTAGCCATAGTCATATATTCTCCTTCAAAAGGTGACTGAATTGTTAGACTATCTCCAGCATAACCAATGTTAATAGCACCTTCAGTAGGGTTATTTAAAGCAATTAAAACATTATGTATGCTTTGTACCTGACCAACTTTCAAGAAATGATTATGCGAACCTCCAGCACTGGCTTCAACTATTTTTAAATACTCTTCACCATCTTCAGTAGGAACAATATCCTCTTCGGCGCCACCAATAAAATTTTCCAATTCTATAGATATAGGCTGACCATTATAATCAGTATCTACTTTAAAATGATTGTTTAATCTTGGAGAAAAATCGACTTCACTTTCAAGAGTGCGGCGTTGAGCTTTTCCGTTTACAACATAATCACCATCAATGTATGTGGTTATATAGGTTTTAATTGATAAAAACTTATTTTCAGTAGCACCTTCGCGAATAGACATCATACCTTCATAACTTATATATCGCGTTACAAAAGCGCCGATTAGAATTAAAATAAACGCCAAATGCAGTGTTAGTGTTGCCCATTTTTCTTTCTTATACAATCTGTACTTGAAAATGTTTCCAACAAAATTGATAACAAAAAACACCATAATGGCTTCAAACCACCAAGCGTTATAAATTAAGTTTCTGGTTAACGGTGTTGGCGATGTATCCTGACTTGCATCCAAAAATGTACCTGTTGCCATGGCTGCAGCAAAAAGTATAAATAAAACTGCCGTAAGACGTGTTGAAAAAAGTATTTTGGATAGTTTATTTTGCATGTTAAATTGACTCTAAAAATGGGTCGTGCAAATTTAGTGTATTTAGTTTATTTGGCTATGTTAAAAAACATGAAACTTTTAAGTTATGAAGATCTTGCTTCAAAAATTTTAAGATATAAAAAGGTTCCCATTTTTCGAGCTCTTCGTTTCGCGTTTTCAGCATACTCACCCTCAAAATGCTCTTCAATGGTTTCGTACCAAAGATTTAACCAAACGCCAAAATGTAGCTCTGTAATGCTATTATTGTTTTCTTTATCAACCTTAACATGAGCCTCTAGTGGATTGCCATAATATCTGGTTTTTAAAAACAAACTAGATTCCCAGAAATTGGTAAGCCGATTTAGATGTTCGTCCCAATCTTTAATTTTATCATTAAAAAAAGAACCTAAAAGTTCATTATTTCTAACTTTTTCATAGAATGATGTCACCAATAAATAAACATCGTCTCTGGTTTTAATATCTTTACGCTTCATTGTTTACAAAGATACCTTAACAAACTTTTAAATCATACTTTACTTACTTATTTTAGCACCATGATATCAGTTGTGATTTTAGGCGCAGGAAATGTTGCGATGCATTTGTACAAGGCTTTTGCTAAATCTGATTCTATAAATGTAAAGACTTGGTACAATAGAGATATTGACAAAATAAAAGCGTATAAAAATAATGTTGCCATTACAGATGATTTAAATCAGCTTGAAGAAGCTGATATTTATATCATGGCAGTTAGTGATGATGCTATTGAAGAATTATCTTCTAATTTACCTTTTGAAAATAAATTTGTGGTTCATACCTCTGGAAGTGTAAGCATTCATGCTTTGGATAAAAAACATAGACGTGGTGTTTTGTATCCAATTCAAACATTATCAAAAGATGCTGAAATAGATTTTAGTAATGTTCCTTTATGTTTAGAAACTTTAGAAAAATCAGATTTAAAAACTCTTGAAAACCTAGCAGAAGCTATAGGAAGTCCTTATTACAAAATAAATACAGAGCAACGTAAAACGTTACATTTGGTAGCCGTTTTCATCAATAATTTTACAAACCAATTGTACAGAATTGGTCATGAAATTAGTGATGCCAAAAATATTGATTTCAATATCTTAAAACCTCTTATATTAGAAACTGCAAAAAAAGTGCAAAACATGACACCCTATTTAGCACAAACAGGACCTGCAATACGGAATGATAAAAAAACCATAAAAAGCCATTTAAAGCTTATAGAAAACGAGCAGCACAAAAAAATATATCAACTACTAACCCAATCGATTCAACAAACACATGGCATTTCGACAGGCTCAATGACCAAAAAAAACAATTAATCTATGGAAGAAAAAAGTTATAAAGAATACCTAGAACATATTACCACATTTATTTTTGACGTTGATGGCGTTTTAACTTCTGGAGCAGTTATGATTACAACCACTGGTGAACTTTTAAGAACCATGACCACCAAAGATGGCTTTGCATTAAAAACAGCTACACAGGCAGGTTTTAATGTTTGTGTTATTTCTGGAGGAACCAATGAAGGTATTAGAAAACGATTGGAAGGATTAGGCATAAAAGATATTTTTCTAGGAGCACATAATAAGATTGAACAGTTTAATTCCTATTTAGATGCAAATAAAATTAAAGCTAAAAATGTTCTGTATATGGGAGATGATATTCCGGATATTCCTGTTATGAAATTGGTTGGATTACCTAGCAGTCCTCAAGATGCTGTTCCAGAAGTAAAAGCCCTCTCAAAATATGTCTCGCATAAAAAAGGTGGTGAAGGTTGTGCCAGAGATGTGATTGAGCAGGTCTTAAAAGTACAAGGTAAGTGGAATGGAAATTTTGATGCTAAATATGATTGATTTCTTTAATCTCATCCGCTGGAAAAACTTATTAATGATTGCTTTAGCGCAATATTTAATAAAATATGCCTTATTAATTCCATTTGGTGTGACCATAACATTAAACTGGTTTGGTTTTTTACTCCTGGTAATTTCTACAGTTTGTATTGCTGCCGCAGGAAATATTGTCAACGATATATTTGATGTTGAAACAGACGCAGTCAATAAACCAGAAAAGGTTATTGTAGGTAAAACCATTTCTGAAAAAAGAGCATATAACCTTTTTATCGTTTTTAATGTTATTGGCGTATTAATTGGGTTTTATCTATCCAATCTTGTAGGTAAAAATGGTTTTTTTGCGTTGTTTGTTATTATTTCTGCACTGCTTTATATCTATGCAAGCTACTTAAAACAAATACTATTGATTGGCAATATTGTAATTTCTGTATTGGTAGCTTTAAGTATTATTATTGTTGGTTTATTTGAACTGCTACCTGTTATTAATCCACAAAATCAAGAAACGCAACTTACTTTTTTTAAAATTGTTTTAGATTATGCCGTCTTTGCATTTATCATAAATTTTATTAGAGAAATTGCAAAAGACATTGAAGACATTGATGGCGACTATAAAGCAGGCATGAACACATTACCAATTGCCATTGGAAGAGAGCGTGCTGGCAAAGTTCTTTTTGTTTTGTCCTTAATTCCATTATTTGCTGTGGTATTCTATGTGTTTACATATTTATATAAACAACTTGTAGTTACTGGATATTTTTTACTTTTTATAGTTGCTCCATTAATTTATGTAAGTATCAAACTTTTCAGCGCCAATACAAAAAAGGACTTTCATGTGATTAGCAATTTGCTTAAAATTACTATGCTTTTCGGCATGCTTTCTTTGTTGCTTTATAAATATATATTACTGAATTAATGCTAAAAGAAAAATTAAAAAATCATCATATTATTTTAGCTTCTGGTTCACCAAGACGTCAACAATTTTTCAAAAACCTCAATTTAGATTTCGAAATACGTTTAAAACCTGTAGCTGAAGAATATCCAGAACGTCTAACCCATTTTGAAATTACAGATTATCTAGCGCAACTTAAAGCATTACCATTTAAAGAAGAATTAAAAGATAAAGATATTTTAATTACAAGCGACACCATTGTTTGGCACAACAATCAAGCTTTAGGAAAACCAATAAATGAGCAAGATGCTTTTAATATGATAAAAAGCATGAGTAATCAAACTCATGAGGTCATTTCGTCTGTTTGTTTTACGTCTGTTAACTACCAGAAAACAGTTAACAATGTTACCAAAGTAACCTTTAATCATCTAACGGATGAAGAAATATGGTATTATGTAAAAACTTTTAAACCAATGGATAAAGCTGGTGCTTATGGCATTCAAGATTGGATTGGTTTAATTGGTGTCACAAAATTGGAAGGTTCCTATTTTAATGTTATGGGAATGCCTGTTCATTTGCTTTATCAAACATTATTAGAGATTGTAAACTAATTTCTATATCTTTAATTTTACATGAATACTAATTTATTTTGTATTAATTAATCACAACCGATGAACAATTTTTTAAGTAGATATCAAGACGAATTAATACAATCGCTTATTGTTTTTATTTTATTCTTTATCCTTTGGTTTGTATTAAGGATTTCGATTAAAAAAATTGGAAAGAAGAGCAACATTAATGAAGCAAGAGTACATCTTATTATTCGATATACCATTGTAACGTTGTTTCTTATTGGAGTACTTATTGAAGCTTTTATTTTTGGAGCCAAACCTGAAGATTTAGCTGTTGTTTTCTCCTCTGTATTTGCTGTTCTTGGTATTGCATTATTTGCAATTTGGTCCATTTTAAGTAATGTTACGTCTGGTATAATCATGTTCTTTTCATTTCCTTTTAAGGTTGGCGATAAAATTATGATTCATGATAAAGACTTTCCAATTGAAGCTATTGTAGAAGATATTCGTGCATTTCATTTACATTTAAGATTAGACAATGGAGATCTAGTTACGTATCCAAATAATTTAATGCTTCAAAAAGCAGTAACCCTTGTCGAAAAAGATGCAATTGAAGATGAGGGAGCAGATATAATTTAATAAACCAATTGTGGCAAGAAAAAGAACTACAACATACAAAAAGAAGATAGGTTCAATGCCAGGTTCGGTAATTTATACTGGCAAAAAAGAATCCCAAAAGCTTTTCATTGAATCGTTCAGCTATACTCCAACTGAAGTTATAGAAAAGGAACTTTTAAATATAGAAGAAGCCTTTAAGGATAAATCTTCTGAAGCCATTTCTTGGATCAACATCAATGGTCTAAATCATACAGATTCTATTGAAAAAATAGGAGACCATTATAGTTTACATCCACTAGTATTAGAAGATATAGTAAATGTAGGTCAAAGACCAAAAATTGATGAATATGAAGATTACCTCTTTGTAGTTTTAAAAATGATGTATTATGATAAAGATGAAATTATCATCTCTGAACAGGTTAGCTTTGTACTAGGTGAAAATTACGCTCTTTCCTTTCAGGAGGCAGAAGGAGATGTATTTGACAGCTTAAGGGACAGGATTAGAACTGCAAAAGGTAGAATCAGAACTTCAGGTTCAGATTACCTGCTTTATGCACTTATAGATTCTGTAGTAGATCATTACTTTGTGATTATTGAAACTATGGGAAACAAGATTGAGGATCTGGAAGATAATTTATTCAGTGGCTTTTCACAAAAAGAAGTAAGTCAGCAAATCCAAGATTTAAAAAGAGAGGTTTTAAAAGTAAGACGTGCTATTTTTCCTTTAAGGGAAATTATAAATAGAATAGAAAAAACTGAAAACAGATTAATTAAAAAGAAAACGTTGCAATACTATCGTGACGTTTATGACCATATTATTCAAATATTTGAAAACATTGAGATTTATCGTGAAATGATTTGGGGACTTATGGATATGTATATGACAACCATAAGTAACAGAATGAACGAAGTCATGAAAGTACTTACCATAATAGCTACTATTTTTATTCCTTTAACTTTTATAGCAGGTATTTATGGCATGAATTTCGCCAATATGCCAGAGCTAAATTATAAATATGGCTATTATATTGTTTGGGCAGTTATGATTATTGTTTTCCTCGGAATGCTTTATTATTTCAAGAAAAAGAAATGGCTATAGCTTTACTATTACGTTAAAGAAACATTAAAACATCACTTTTCACTTATTTTCTTTTATATATTTGGTTTTAGGCAATTAAAAACCAACTATGCTAAAATCAATTTTCACCTTTATTTTATCTACCTTAACCTTTGCTGTTATATCAGCCCAACAACCAAAAAAACCGACGACTTCAGACATTTATGAATCAATTCAAAAGCTTAATTTTTTAGGCTCTGTACTTTATGTTGCTGCACATCCTGACGATGAAAATACAAGATTAATTTCCTATTTTTCAAATGAGGTGAAAGCGAGAACAGCTTACCTTGCAATAACACGTGGTGATGGTGGACAGAATTTAATTGGTCCAGAAATAAGAGAACTTTTGGGTGTTATTCGTACACAGGAGCTTTTGGCTGCTAGACGTCTAGATGGAGGTGAGCAGCGTTTTACAAGAGCCAATGATTTTGGTTACTCAAAACATCCTGATGAAACATTACAGATTTGGAATAAAGAGGAGGTTTTAAGTGATGTTGTTCGATATGTCCGCAGTTTTAAACCCGATATTATCATTAATCGGTTTGACCATAGAACACCAGGTACAACACATGGTCATCATACTAGTTCTGCTATGTTAAGTGTTGAGGCTTTTGATGTTGCAAATGACAAAAACGTATTTCCTGATCAATTAAAAATTGTTGATACCTGGCAACCTAAACGCATCTTTTTTAACACAACGTGGTGGTTTTATGGAAGCCCTGAAAATTTTGAAAAAGCCGATAAAAGCAATATGCTCAATTTTGACACTGGTGTATATTATCCTCATAAAGGGGTTTCTAATAACGAATTGGCTGCAATTGCAAGTAGCCAGCACTTATCACAAGGATTTGGGAGAACTACATCACGAGGTGCCGAAAAAGAATATATAGAGTTAATTAAAGGTGATTTTCCTCCTGATGGACAAAATCCTTTTTACGGAATCGATACTTCGTGGAATAGAATAAAAGGTGGTCAAGCAATAGGAAATATTTTATATAATGTTGAAGAAAATTTCAACTTTAAAGATCCTTCGGTTCATATTCCAGATCTAGTTGAAGCATATAAATTATTAGACCAAATTGAAGATAAACATTGGAGAGAAATAAAGCTTAAAGAATTAAAATCCATCATTGAAGCCTGTGCTGGTTTATATCTAGAAGCATCTGCAAATGAAGCAACATTAGCTCCAGGAAGTGAAGTAAAAGTTAATATTGAAGTTGTAAAACGAAGTGATACAAAAATCAATTTAAAAAGTGTTGGCATTTCTTCAATCAATTCTGCCGAAAATCCTAAAGTTCAGTTAGACAATAATATTAAATACGGTTATGAACTTGTAGGTACTATTCCAAATGACATGAAGCCTTCAAGCCCTTATTGGTTAAACAAAAAAGGAACTTTAGGTATGTATAAGGTTGAGGATGAAAGTTTAATCGGTTTACCGGAAAGCAAAAGACCTTTGCAAGCTAATTTTACATTAGATTTTGACGGGTTTTCCATCAATTTTACAAAAGATGTTGTTTATAGATACTCGAAACCAGACAAAGGAGAACTTTACAGACCTTTTGAAATTATACCAGAAGCTTCTGCCAAAATTTCTGAAAAGGTTATCATTTTCGAGAATGACAAACAAAAGGATATTCAGGTCATAATAAAAGCTGGAAAAGATAGTTTACAAGGATTTGTGCAAATAGCACATCCAAAAGATTGGACAGTCTATCCAGAAAAGCAAGTCTTCGAAATTGCTAACAAAGACCAAGAGAAAACATTGGTGTTTACTATTATTCCTCCTAAAAACCAAAGCGAAGGTTTAATGACTCCAATGGTGCATATTGGAGATAGTATATACACAAGAGAATTGATTGAAATAGATTATGCACATATTCCATTTCAAACGGTTCTAATTCCTAGTGAAAGTAAAGTAGTAAGATTAAATATTCAAAAAAGAGGTGAAAGCATTGCTTATATTGAAGGTGCTGGCGATGTTTTACCGGAAAGTTTAAAACAAATAGGATATAATGTTGCTGTAATAAAACCTAAAGATATTAATGCTGAAACTTTAAGCAGGTTTGATGCTGTAGTTGTTGGTATTCGTGCATATAATACAGTCGACGAACTTAAAGACAAACAAGACATATTATTTGAATTTGTTGAAAAAGGTGGTAATATGATAGTGCAATACAATACCAATTTCAGACTCAATGTTGATGAAATTGCACCTTATGATTTAAAATTGTCTCGTGATCGAGTAACCGAAGAAGATGCAGAAGTAAGAATATTAAACCCAAGCCATGAAGTGCTTAATTTTCCAAATAAAATCACCCAAAAAGATTTTGAAGGATGGACACAAGAAAGAGGATTGTATTTTCCAAATGAATGGTCTGAAGAGTTCTCTCCTATCCTTTCTATGAACGACAAAGGTGAAACTCCCAAAGATGGTAGTTTGTTAGTTGCAAAATATGGTAAAGGCTATTATATCTATACAGGTTTAAGTTTTTTCAGGGAATTTCCAGAAGGTGTTTCTGGAGCATATCGCTTATTTGCAAACATGCTTTCCATTGGAAAAGACAATATTAACAAAGACGAAACTTTAAAGAACTAATGCAAAAGACAAAATACAAATGGAAAAAATTATACGCTGTTGTATTAATAGCTAATGCAATCTATTTTATATTGTTTTACCTCATTATGAACGCCTATTAAGTTATGCAAGCACTAGATTGGATTATCTTGATCATTACTTTATTAGCTATTGTTGTTTACGGAACATGGCAGACTAGAGGCAGTAAGAATGTAAAGGATTATTTAAAAGGCGGAAACACTTCAAAATGGTGGACCATAGGTTTATCTGTTATGGCAACGCAAGCCAGTGCTATCACTTTTCTATCTACACCTGGACAAGCCTATAACGACGGCATGGGATTTGTGCAATTCTATTTTGGGTTACCAATAGCAATGGTCGTGATATGCATGGTTTTTATTCCTTTATATCATCGTCTAAAAGTCTATACAGCCTACGAATTTCTTGAAAACAGATTTGATCTTAAAACCAGAACCCTTACAGCCATACTATTTTTAATACAACGTGGTTTGGCTGCAGGTATTACCATCTTTGCGCCAGCTATTATTTTGTCTGTTGTTTTAGGATGGAATTTATTGCTTCTAAATATTATCATAGGTGTTTTGGTCATCATATATACAGTTTCTGGTGGGACTCGAGCAGTCAATGTGACTCAAAAGCATCAAATGGTTGTGATTTTTACCGGAATGGTAATCGCATTTATATTAATTGTCAACAAACTTCCCGAAAATATAAACTTTTCAAATGCTCTGGAAATAGCTGGAGCAAGTGGAAAAATGGAAATTCTTGACTTTTCTTTCGATTTAAATAACCGTTATACATTTTGGTCTGGAATTATTGGAGGAACGTTTTTAATGTTGTCATACTTTGGTACAGACCAAAGCCAGGTACAACGCTATCTTTCTGGTAAATCTGTAAAGGAAATGCAATTAGGTTTGTTGTTTAACGGATTA
>DATGBV010000170.1:0-4939 GCA_035312485.1 Flavobacteriaceae bacterium
TTCTTAAATAACTTTGAATAATATGCTGTGTGTCTCTATTATTTTGCATTGGCGTAATAATAGACTGCAAAACGTCTATATTATTAATTTGATAATTTAGATTATAGAATCCAAGCCCTTTAAAAATACCATTTTCTATAAGAATGGCACTGCGTTCATCAATTGCTCTACCACGATCAATAATAACCATGTTCTGGTTTTCAAAACTATGTTTATTTATTAATTGAGAAGCTCGGTTGTTATAGTCTGTTGGGTTTTCTTCTACAATACATGCTCCGAAGCATTGTTTTATGGTATAATTGAAACAATTATTTTTAGTTGGATAAACACCAGTTAGTTTTTGACAAAGATTGTACTCATCTGTTATTTTTGATATAAAACTTTTAGCACTTTGTAAGTTTGAAAATGTGGTAATTGGTTTTTCCTGACCGTTTATTTTAGAAATTTTTAAGTTGATATATCCATCACTATCTGTAAAACTATAAAGACCATGCGTAAAAATTGTACGTCTTAAAGCACGATTGTATTTAGGTTTGTTTCTCTTTATCTCCTCACTTTCTTTTAATAATGCTACCAGTTCACTTCCAGTTTCCTCATAAGTTACAGCAGCAACCTGCAACTGAATTCTTTTAGATTTAGGATTATCACTTGTAAAATGTTGGTTTACACGCTTTTTGATATTTTTGCTTTTACCAATATAAATAATTTCTCCATTGGCATTATGCATATAATAAACACCAGTAATAGATGGCAATTCTTCAAGAATATCCAATAACCTTGGCTCCATTTGATATTTAGGCTCGAGACGAATGGACTCCTGAATTATTTTCTTGCTGACATCTTTATCTAGTAATATTTTAAACAACTTAAGTGTGGCCAAAGCATCACCAGAAGCTCTATGTCTATCTGCTACTGGAATACCAAGAGACCTAGTTAGTTTTCCTAAACTATAAGATTGCTGATCTGGAATAAGGTCTTTGGCAAGTTCTACTGTACAAAGTGTTTTTCGGCTAAAATCATATCCTAAACGTTTGAACTCGGTACGCAGAATTCTATTATCAAATTTGGCATTGTGCGCTACAAGAATGGTGTCTTCAGTAATTTCTATAATACGCTTTGCAATTTCATAAAATTTCGGAGCGTTGCGTAACATGCTATTGTTAATGCCAGTGAGGTTGACTACAAATGGCTGAATATCTCGCTCTGGGTTTATGAGGCTAATAAACTGATCTACAACTTCATGACCATTGTATTTGTAGATTGCAATTTCGGTAATACCTTCTTCATTGTATTTTCCACCAGTGGTTTCTATGTCTAAAATTGTATAAATTAGTTAAAAGTTAAAAGTTAAAAGTTAAAAGTTAAAAGTGTTATGTGATTTCTCGTTTCACTCGAAATGACTAATCTTCATTATTCATTATTCATTATTCATTATTCATTATTCATTGATAATTCCGTTCACCAAATATATTGCTTCCTATCCTCACCATATTACTTCCGCATTCAATGGCTAGTTGATAATCACCGCTCATTCCCATTGAGATAGTTGTTAGTTGTTGGTAGTTGGTTTTTAGTTTATCGAAAGTTGATTTTAGATTTTTAAATTCTTGTTCAATTTGACTTTTATCATCAGTAAATGTAGCCATTCCCATAAGTCCTACAATATTTACATTGTGTAATTCTGAAAATTCTTTTGAAGTTAAAATATTTTTGGCTTCATCTTTAGTCATTCCGAATTTAGAATCTTCATCAGCTATTTTAATTTGAAGCAAACAATCAATCACACGATTGTGTTTAAGTGCTTGTTTGTTTATTTCTTTAAGTAATTTAAGGTTATCAACACCATGAATTAAACTCACAAAACTCGCCATGTATTTTACTTTGTTGCGCTGTACATGACCAATCATATGCCATTTAATATCTTCAGGTAATTGTGGTTGTTTTTCAACCATTTCCTGAATTTTGTTTTCTCCAAAAACACGATGACCTGTGTTGTAGGCTTCTAAAATATCTTCAATAGGTTTGGTTTTAGACACAGCAACTAATGTGACATGTTCTGGTAGTGTTGATTTTATGTGTTGAAGATTTTCTGAAATATTCATATTAAAATTCATAAATAGTGACACCACTACGCAATTTGGGTTCAATAAACGTACTTTTTGGTGGCATGGTTAAACCATCGTTGGCTATGGCTTTCATTTCTTCCATCGTAATTGGTAGCAATCCAAAACCAACAGCAAATTCACCTTTATCTATTTTGCTTTTAATAGTGACCATGCCATCTTTTCCGTAGGTATAATCAATACGTTTGTCGCTTCTTAAATCAGTAATTCCCAGAATAGGCTCTAATATGGTTTTGAACAAGATTTGAGTGTCAAGCGAGTCTAGAGATGTTTTGATATTATAGTCATGTTTTCTTAAGTATAAAGAATAAAATTCGCCATCAAGATACATGCTAAAATGATGCTTTCTTGTTGGTCTGTAAAGTGTACTACCACGATTTTCTATACGAAATATAGTATCTAGTTTGATTAAAAACTCTTCTTTGGTCAATCCGTTAAGGTCTTTTACAATTCTATTGAACTCATAGATTTTTAAATCGGATTCTGGAATCAAATAGCTCATAAAATAGTTATAAGCTTCATCACCTTTATGATTACTATTACTTGATTTTAAATCTTTAGCCAATAAATACGAAGATGCAGAACGATGATGGCCATCTGCAATATAAATAGTTTGCATTGTCTCAAATTCATTTTTTACAACGTCTATGGCTTTATCATCATCAAGAAGCCAAAGATAATGTGTATCTCTGTAGGTTGTTGTAAATTCAAATTCTGCTCTTTCTTGTTGAGTTTTCTTAATAATGTCTGCAATGGTTGTATTATCAGGATAGGTAAGGAGTACAGGCTCTGCATTAAAACCAACGGTTTTTAAATACTCTTTAAAAATATTCTCACGATACTCAATTGTGTCCTCATGCTTTTTTATACAATCTTTTTCATAGTCTTCTGCGCTTACAGCAGCCACGATACCAGAAAATTCATTGCCATCCCGATTTACAATTTTATAAACGTAGTAACAAGGCTTTTCGTCTTGCTCAAAAATATGGCCTTCTTTAAACTCTAAATACCTGTTTCTAACTAAAGTATATCTTTTTTTACCAGAAACTTCTTTGTGGTATTTATAACCTGGATTTACAATATGTAAAAAGGAAAACGGATTGTAATCCAATCTGGCTTCAAGTTCTGCTTGGGTATAGCTTTGATACGAGCGCGAAGCTACCAGACTGACTTTGTCTCGTGTTGGTCTTACTGCTTTAAACGGAATTACTTTTGCCATAAAATTAAGTTGGCAGTAGTCAGTTTTCAGTTGGCAGTTTATGTACTGCTTACTGGTCACTGCGTACTGAATTACTTTAAAAATTGCGAAGCAATTTTCTCCGCTTTCTTACTTTCGGAATAATCGTAAAAACCTTCACCGGATTTAATGCCTAGTTTTCCAGCTCTCACCATATTGACCAATAAAGGACAAGGCGCATATTTTGGATTTTTAAAACCTTCGTACATCACATTTAAAATAGACAGACATACATCCAGCCCAATAAAATCGGCTAATTGCAAAGGTCCCATTGGATGAGCCATGCCGAGTTTCATTACAGTATCTATTTCCTGAACTCCAGCCACATGGTTATAAAGGGTTTCAATAGATTCGTTTATCATGGGCATTAAAATTCTATTTGCAACAAAACCAGGATAATCATTAACTTCAACAGGAATTTTACCTAATGCTCTAGACATATCCATGATGAGTTTGGTGATTTCATCACTTGTATTGTAACCACGAATAATTTCAACCAGCTTCATAATCGGGACAGGATTCATAAAATGCATACCAATAACCATTTCCGGTCTTGAAGTTACAGATGCTATTTGCGTGATAGAAATTGAAGATGTATTGGTTGCCAAAATAGTATCTTCTGGGCAAGCTTCGTCTAATTGCTTAAAAATACGAAGTTTTAAATCTACATTTTCGGTAGCAGCTTCAATAACCAAACTAGCATATTCTACACCTTCTACTAAACTTGTAAACATTGTAATATTATTAAGGGTTTCTGCTTTTTGAGCTTCAGTTATTTTTTCTTTAGCAAGCATTCTATCAAGGTTGGAGGTAATGGTTTCCATTCCTTTTTTTAATGCAGATTCATTAATATCAATAAGTTGAACTTTAAATCCGTTTTGAGCAAAAGTATGAGCAATACCATTTCCCATAGTTCCAGCTCCAATGACTGCTACGTTTTTCATCGTACTTTTATATTTATTTAAAACAATTTATTATTTGAGTTGCTACACGTAAAGCTTCTGTACCATCATGTAATGTTACTATTGGTGTAGTGTTATTATTAATAGCATCAGCGAAAGATTCTAACTCGTCAAGTATTGCATTGTTGGCACCTATCTCTGGATTATCAAAATAGATTTGTTTTTTGACACCTTCAGCATTTTGAAGAATCATATCGAAATCACCAGGATGTTCTGGAGCGTCTTTCATTTTAACAACTTCACATTTTTTCTCTAAAAAGTCTACAGAAATATATGCATCTCTTTGAAAGAAACGCGTCTTTCTCATATTTTTCAAGGAAATTCTACTAGCCGTAAGATTGGCAACACAACCATTTTCAAACTCCAATCTGGCATTGGCAATATCTGGAGTATCACTAATCACAGAAACACCACTGGCTGAAACATTTTTTACTTTAGATTTTACAACACTTAAAATAATATCAATATCATGAATCATTAAATCCAAAACCACAGGTACATCTGTACCACGAGGATTAAACTCTGCTAACCTATGAGTTTCTATAAACATAGGATTCTCAACCTTATCCTTCACAGCAATAAATGCAGGATTAAAACGCTCTACATGACCAACCTGG
>DATGBV010000171.1:0-6237 GCA_035312485.1 Flavobacteriaceae bacterium
TTAGTTGAAGATTGGGGAGGAAAAATTCAATCTCATGATGTTTCGGCTAAAACTGGAGATGGAATTAGCGAGTTGCTTGAAAAAGTATTACTAGAAGCCGAATTACTGGAGCTTACAGCTAATCCAAACAAACAAGCAACTGGAACTGTTGTTGAAGCATTTTTGGATAAAGGTAGAGGATATATTTCGACTATTCTAGTTCAGGCAGGAACACTTAAAATTGGAGATTATGTTCTTGCTGGAAAGAATAGTGGTAAGGTAAAAGCAATGCACGATGAAAGAGGCAATAATGTTAAAGCTGCAGGACCTTCAACACCAGTATCTATTTTAGGTTTGGATGGAGCGCCACAAGCAGGAGATAAATTTAATGTGTTTGAAGACGAGCGAGAAGCAAAGCAAATAGCTACTAAACGAACGCAATTGCAACGTGAACAATCTGTAAGAACTCAAAGACATATTACATTAGACGAAATTGGTAGACGAATCGCACTTGGAGATTTCCAAGAATTAAACATTATTCTTAAAGGAGATGTGGATGGTTCTGTTGAGGCGTTGACAGATTCATTCCAAAAATTATCAACCGAAGAAATCCAGGTGAATATTATTCACAAAGGCGTTGGAGCAATTACAGAAAGTGATGTATTATTAGCTTCAGCCTCAGATGCCATTATTATAGGATTTAATGTAAGGCCAATGGGTAATGCAAGGTCAATAGCAGATAAAGAAGAAATAGATATTAGAATTTATTCTATTATTTATGATGCTATCAACGATCTTAAAGATGCGATGGAAGGAATGCTTTCTCCAGAACTTAAGGAAGAAATTACTGGTACTGCAGAAATCCGTGAAATATTTAAAGTTTCAAAAATTGGAACTATTGCAGGTTGTATGGTAACCAATGGTAAAATTCTTAGAAGTTCTGGGGTAAGATTAATTCGTGATGGAGTAGTTGTGTATACTGGAGAATTAGCTTCATTGAAACGATTTAAAGATGATGTTAAAGAAGTTTCAAAAGGCTATGACTGTGGTATGCAGATAAAAAATTACAACGACATTAAAGAAGGTGATGTTATAGAAGCCTTCCATGAAGTAGAAGTAAAAAAGAAATTGAAATAAAAAAAAGCGACTCAAACGAGTCGCTTTTTTTAGCTTTTATTTTTAGGCTTTAAAATAAAGGCACTTGGAAACTTGTCTTTAATTTTTAATAAAGCTCTGTCTGCCTCTAATTGAGTCCTAAAACTACCAACCCAAACTTTATAATTAGGTGTTTGAAAAATCAATGAAGTTTTCCAATTACCGTAAGAAGTCATTACTTTAGATTTTGCCGTTTCAGCATCATTAATATTTCCAGAATACACCTGAATTTTATATCTGTCTGAAGTGTCTTCAGAACTATTCATTTGTTTTTTTATTGCCAGTAATTTTTCAATATCCTTGTCCTGATTAATACTAACATTGCCTTGTTGAGCAATAATAGCATTGGATGTTGCTAAAAAACAATAGGTTAAAAAGATGGCTAAGGTATGGGACTTTAAATTCAAAATTTTCATTTTTAAATTAATTTATGCAAATGTATAAGTTATTAACTAAATGTTAGTGCAAATTATTATTTAGAATTTCTCTAAATTAGCAATTAACAGTTCGCTAACATTTCTAAAATCGACTTTAAGTATTACTTTTGCGAGAGTTTTATAACTGTTTTTTTCATTTTATTTAAATGAAAAAACCGTACCAAAGTTTAGAAGTTAATTTAACCAATAATATGAAACAGGTGATTCACCGTAAATTAAGTCAAAGCCTTCTTCGTTTTAACTTGATTATTTTACTCGCGTTTTCAACCTCACTTTTCGCTCAAGAAGGAGACCCTGTAAAAGGGAAATCGTTATTTAATGCTAATTGTGCTGCATGTCACCAACTTGATAAGAAAATGACTGGTCCTGCATTAAGAAATGTAGAACAGCGTTTAGCAGATGATGAAGGTCTTGATAGAGAATGGATATCGGCTTGGATACGTAATAGTGCAGGAGTTATCAAGTCTGGAGATGCTTACGCTAATAAAATATATAATGAGTTCAGTGGTGCTGCTATGACACCAATGCCACAATTATCCGATCAAGACATTAGTGATATTTTGGCATATACTGCAGAAGTAAAAGCAGAACCAGCAGCTACAGCTGGTGGAGATAGTTTGACTTCAACTCCAGCGCCTGAACCAGGTATTTCAAACGAAATCTTATTAGGTGCTTTAACCATTTTGTTCATGTTATTGGCGTTTGGTTTGTATTTAGTAAACAAAACCCTTCGTCGCTTTGCTGCTGCTCAAAACATCGATTTACCCGAAGAAACTAAAGGCACTCCACTCTGGAAAGCTTTTGTTCAAAATCAGTTTTTGGTATTGGTAACATGTATTTTCTTATTACTGGCTAGTGGATATTATGTATTTGGATATTTAATGCAAATAGGTGTTGACCAAGGCTATCAACCTGTACAACCAATACATTTTTCACATAAGATTCATGCTGGAGATAATGGCATAGATTGTAAATATTGTCATTCGTCTGCTAGAGTAAGTAAAACCTCAGGTATTCCTTCATTAAATGTGTGTATGAATTGCCATAAGTCTATTTACGAATATAATGGAGAAACTTCACCAGAATATGATAAAGTGTTCTATGATGGAGAAATCCAAAAATTATATGCTGCAGCAGGATGGAGTGATGCAGACCAAAAATATACAGGAGAATCCCAACCAGTAAAATGGGTCAGGATACATAATTTACCAGACTTTGCTTATTTTAACCATTCACAGCACGTCACTGTTGCAGGAGTTGAATGCCAAACATGCCATGGTCCAGTAGAAGAAATGGAAATTGTATCACAGTTTGCACCACTTACAATGGGTTGGTGTATTAATTGCCATAGAGAAACCAATGTAAAAGTACAAGACAATGAATACTATACAAAGATACATGAAGAGTTATCTAAAAAGTATGGTGTAGACCAACTAACAGCTGCTCAAATGGGTGGTTTGGAATGTGGTAAGTGTCATTATTAATAAAAAAATAGTTTTGGTGTTAGAAAAAACTAACAACTAATAACTAACAACTAATAACTAGTAATAAATATGTCATCAAACAAGAAATACTGGAAAAGTGTTGAAGAGCTTAACAAGAATAGCTCTATTGTTGAGACGCTAAAACAAAACGAATTTGTTGAAGAAATTCCTGTTGATGAGTTTTTAGGAGATAAAGAAACTTTAGAGTCTTCTAATACTACACGTCGAGATTTCTTAAAATACGTAGGCTTTAGTACTGCTGCTGCATCTTTAGCTGCTTGTGAAGGACCAGTGATTAAATCAATTCCTTATGTGGTACAGCCAGAGGAAATAGTTCCAGGTGTTGCAAATTATTATGCTACGACAATTGCAGATGGATTTGATTTTGCAAGTGTATTAGTAAAAACACGTGAAGGTCGCCCAATACGAATTCTTAATAATACAATGGCTGCTTCAAACGGAAGTGCCAATGCTAGAGTTAATGCGTCAGTTCTTGGATTGTATGATAGTTTGAGAGCACAAGGGCCAACAAAAGGAGATGAAGCCATTTCTTGGAGTGATTTTGATAAAGAAACTACAGATAAATTAACAAGTCTTGCTGCTGCAAATAAAGATATTGTATTATTAACACAAACATTTGCAAGCCCATCAACAAGTAAATTAATTTCAGAGTTTTCTCAAAAATTCGGAAATGTTCGCCATGTAGTATATGATGCTGTTTCAGAATCTGCTGCATTAGATGCTTATCAAGCGAAATATGGAGAACGTGCATTAGCGAATTATGATTTCTCTAAAGCATCTACCATAGTTTCTGTTGGAGCAGATTTTCTTGCCGATTGGCAAGGAGGAGGATTTGATTCGGGATATGCTAAGGGACGTGTGCCAAATCATGGTAAAATGTCTCGTCATATTCAGTTTGAATCTAATATGTCTCTTACTGGTGCTAATGCAGATAAACGAGTACCATTAACACCAAGCCAACAAAAAATAGCTTTAGCTAAATTATATAGCCTTGTTGTTGGAGGTTCAGCTTCAGGAGATTTACCAGAACACATTGAAGATGCAGTTCAAAAAGCAGCATCTCAATTAAAGAAAGCAGGAAGTAATGGTGTTGTTGTAACTGGCATTCAAGATGTTAATGCACAAACCGTTGTTTTAGCAATAAATGAAGCTTTAGGTAGTAAAGCATTTGATTCAGAAACACCTATAAAAATAAGACAAGGTGATGATACTGCGGTAACACAATTAGTTGCCGATATGAAGGCAGGTAAAGTTGGTGCTATCATCATGAGTGGTGTTAATCCATTATACACATTGCCAAATGCAGCAGATTTTGCAGAAGGGTTAAAACAAACCGAATTATCTGTAACATTCTCAATGAAGGCTGATGAAACAGCTTCAGAAACAAATTATTTAGCGGCAACGCCTCACTATTTAGAATCTTGGGGAGATGTAGAGTTAAAGAAAGGACAATATGCTCTAACACAGCCAACAATTCGTCCTTTATTTAATACAAGGCAACTTCAAGATGCTTTATTAAAATGGATAGGAAATCCATTATCATTTCATGATTACATAAAACAAACTTGGGATGAAAGCATTTTAAAAGGTGCTTCATTCAATCAAGCATTACATGATGGAATTTTTGTTTCAGGTGCTAGCACATCTGAAACAACTGAAACATTACATGAAGAAGAAGACAAGACTTTAGTTGGTGGAATACTTGAAGATGTTGCTGAAGGTCTTGGTCTAAAAGAAAAAGACAATAACGATTCAGCTGAATCTACCAATACAACATTAAATTCTATTTCTGCAGGAGCTGCTGCAAGAGCTTTAGCCTCAACTACAACTTCAGAAGGATTAGAATTAACATTATATACCAAAGTAGGAATGGGTGATGGTCAACAGGCCAATAACCCATGGTTACAAGAATTTCCAGATCCTATTACAAGGGCATCTTGGGACAATTATTTAACAGTCTCAAAAGCTGATGCTGATGCACTTGGTTTAGTGAATACTTATGTTGCCAATGGCGCATTAAATAGTAACTATGCCAACGTTTCTGTTAATGGAGGAGAAGCTATTAAAGTTCCTGTTATTATTCAACCAGGACAAGCAAAAGGTTCTGTTGGTTTGGCGTTTGGATACGGAAAAACAAAAGGCTTAAAGAGTGAAATGCAAACAGGTGTAAATGCTTTTGCTTTATACCAAGACTTTAACAATGTACAAACTGTAAATATCAGTGCTGTATCTGGAGAACATGAATTTGCTTGTGTTCAGTTACATAACACTTTAATGGGAAGAGGTGATATAGTTAAAGAAACTACACTTGAAATTTTCAACACCTACGATAAAGAAGATAAAGAGCATGGTTGGAATAAAGTTCCAAAAGTTTCATTGAATCATATTGAAACACCAGTAACTTCTCCAGATGTAGATTTGTGGGATGAGTTTGATCGTTCTATTGGGCACCACTTCAATTTATCCATAGATTTAAATGCTTGTACAGGATGTGGTGCGTGTGTTATTGCATGTCATGCAGAAAACAATGTTCCTGTAGTTGGTAAAACAGAGGTAAGACGTAGTCGTGATATGCATTGGTTGCGTATAGACAGATACTATTCTTCTGAAGATTCTTTTGAAGGAGATAACGAAAAGAAAGAAAATATTTCAGGATTAGACAGTTCATTGAGTGAATTTTCAGAAATGGAGCATGCAGCAGAAAATCCTCAAATAGCATTTCAACCTGTAATGTGCCAGCATTGTAACCACGCGCCTTGTGAAACGGTTTGTCCAGTAGCAGCAACTTCACATGGGCGTCGAGGTCAGAATCACATGGCTTATAATCGTTGTGTAGGAACACGTTATTGTGCTAATAACTGTCCTTATAAAGTACGTCGTTTTAACTGGTTCTTATATAACGGAAATGATGAGTTTGATTACCACATGAACGATGATTTAGGTCGTATGGTATTAAACCCTGATGTTGTAGTACGTTCTCGTGGTGTTATGGAAAAATGTTCTATGTGTATTCAAATGACACAAAAAACCATACTTGATGCCAAACGTGATGGACGTGAAATTAAGGATGGTGAATTCCAAACAGCATGTTCTGCGGCTTGTGGTAATGGAGCAATGGTATTTGGAGACATTAACGATAAAGAAAGTAAAGTTGCAAAACT
>DATGBV010000172.1:0-3342 GCA_035312485.1 Flavobacteriaceae bacterium
TCAAAAGAGTGGTATAAAGAAGGAAAATTACACAGAGAAAATGATTTGCCAGCTGTTGAATATTCAAGCGGGACAAAATGTTGGTATAAAGAAGGAAAAAGGCACAGAGAAAATGATAAGCCAGCTATTGAAGATTCAAATGGAACAAAATGTTGGTATAAAGAAGGTAAAAGACATAGAGATAATGATAAGCCAGCTATAATTTGGAATGATGGGACAAAACGATATTGGGTAAATGGAAGGTTTGTAAAATGAAAAACTCAACAATGATGACCCTTCCAAACGGAACTAAGGTTTGGGCGCTAAATTCTGAATGTTTAGATATAAACAATTTTCGTTGGGATAAAGTTATTTTACACAGAGAAAACGACAAACCAGCTATTGAATATTCAAATGGAACAAAATATTGGTATAAAAACGGTAAAATACATAGAGAAAATGACAAGCCAGCCATTGAGTGGTCAAATGGATCAAAATTTTGGTATAATAAAAATGGAAGGTTTATTAAAAGAGAGGATAAAACACCAACTAAAATGAAGATTAAAAATGGAACGGAAGTTTGGGTATTGAATGAACAAGAATTAGATTCAAACAATTTTGATTGGTATAAAGCTAAAATACATAGAGAAAATGATTTGCCAGCTGTAATTTGCAGTAATGGAACAAAACAATGGTATAAAGATAATAAATTGCACAGAGACAACGATAATCCAGCTATAATATTCCCAAACGGTACAAAGTACTGGTATAATCAAGGAAAATTACACAGAAATTTTGACAAACCAGCAACAATTTTTCCAAATGGAACAAAAGAGTGGTATTTTGATGGAAAATTACATAGAAGAGACAAAAAACCTGCCAGAATAACCCCTTTTGACAGAGAATGGTGGGAATATGGACAATTGCAAAAAGTTAAATATAATGACATAACAATTATTAGAACTAAGATAATATTTAAGGGTATGTCTGAGAAATTAAAGGAATTATTAACAAAAGCTAACCCAAAAGAATGGGGATGGAAAGTCTGGTTATCTCTTTCCCTACTTGTTGGCTCATCTGTTGTATGGGCAGTCCAAACAGGAGATTGGGATAATGTTATTAATGATGTAGTTGAAGCTGTTGATGATGCAGTTGAGGAGCAGGACGAAGATACTGATTGATACTGGCTTAAAAGTGTGATATATTAAAAAGCCAGCTTTTGCTGGTTTTTTTTTGCCTTATTTGCTTTAAAAAAGGAATAAATAATATAATGAGAAGAACAATAGAAATTTACACTTGGTGTTATGAACCAGAAAATGGTAGTATGGAATGCTATCCCTCAGACGGAAGTGATTGGATTGATTTTTCAATGACTCCTGAACACTATGAGCGGGTTTCAGACAGACTTTTAAAGAAAAAGCATGTTCCGTTGTTTGGAGAAATATTGCTCGTTCACAAGGAAAGAGATTGGTCTGATGGGGACGACGAAATAATTTCACATGATAAATTAAAAAAGGAATTAGATTGGAAAATTTAACTAAAATAGAAAAGGAGTTTAAAGAATTTATTTCATTCCTAAAAAGGATTGGATATAAAGATATGCCTCAGATATTAAAAACAATAAAAGTTCAAGAAATTCCTAAAGAATATCATAGGTGTTTTAAGTTTTGGACTACCCTATCAGGACCATCAAGAAATTTTATGATCGATATATCAGAGGATAAAAAAACTAATAAAATCTTTGCAAAAGACGATAGAAAAATAAGGATTAAATCAACACTAAGAGAAAAGAGGGTTGATTATCCGTTTCCCGAAATGAAGTGAATAATGATGAAAATAATATTTTTAGATATGGATGGCGTAATAAACAATTCTAACACTAGAGCCCCTAAAGATGTAAAATTTGGAGAAAAAGAGTGGTGGATAAGCCAAATTGAGACTGAATTAGTTTCAAGACTAAATGAAGTTATTGAAAAAACTGAGGCTAAAGTTGTAATATCTTCTTCTTGGAGAGAATATTGGCATCCTTTAGAAATACAGGAGATGTTAAAAGAAAGAGGATTTAAAGGCAAGGTAATTGGTAGAACCCCTAGACGTATTGAAATTGACCACGAATTAGTTGGAGATAAAATCGGTCCGAAATTATCCAGAATTTATCCAAGGGGACTTGAAATTAAACAGTGGCTTATACAAAATAGAAAAAATTATAAAGACAAAATAGTAATTTTTGACGATTGTGAAGATATGGTTGACTTAAGTGATCAGTACATTAAAACGAGTTACAAAACAGGACTAACAGAAAGTGATGTAAATAAAGCAATAACGATATTAAACGAATAAATTTTAGGGTTTGTAGCTCAATTTTGGGAGAGCATCAGCTTTGCAAGCTGGAGGTTGTGGGATCGTACCCCACCAAATCCAAAAATGCCTTCATAGTGTAATGGTTTTATCACACAATCTTGTCAAGTTTGAAATAGGGGTTCAATTCCCCTTGAGGGCGCCAAAAGTAATATGTTGAATACAAAATTAATAAGAGCAATTGAAATAGATCTTAAAACATCTATATCAATAATAAAGGGACTAAAAAAAGCAATATTAAACTATAGAAACTCAGTTTTGGTAAAATGGGAAACACTAAATTACATAAAGGAGATAAAAAGGACATGAAGTGTTCTGTGGAAAAATGCAAATACGATGTTGCATTTGATTCTCCTCAAAAATATTGTGAATGGCACTGGTTTTTTTGGTGGTGGGATGATATAATAGAAGATAACATCTATAAGAAATATTTTTATACTCTTTGTGATGTAGTTAAACACAGTATTCGCAACGGAATTGTCGGACATCAATTTGTCACTTATTTTTTCTTATCAATTTTTATTTCCCTATTGTTGTTGACAATATTACTGTTTTTAGTTTTGTAACAACATAATACTTTATGGCCCTGTGGTCTATGGGTAAGATTGAAGGCTTTCATCCTTTAGAATCGAGTTCGAGTCTCGGCAGGGCTAATAATGTAATATAAAAAAGGAAAGAAAAAAAATATGAAACACAATAACCACCTTAGTTTAGACCAAATTAAGATATTTTTACACAACATACAAAGCAATAGCAACAAATGTAATAAAAATATAATTGATCACATTTCTAATTGTCCTTTGTGTAGATCTTGCATTGAAAATGTAAAGATTTCACTTCCAAATTTAGAAAATTAAAAAGAGCAGTCAACTACCCCCATGACAAGCATGGGGGCTTAAAAGGAGTACAAAAGCCAATTGGAAACAATTAAGACTAAACAGTTGACTAGACTACGGAATGTGTTTGTACAAGTCCAAACTGAATCAACTTCTGGTGGCACAGAAA
>DATGBV010000173.1:0-6918 GCA_035312485.1 Flavobacteriaceae bacterium
CCTAAACGTTCTAAAACTTTATAGTGCGTTATTGCTGGTTTTCCTTTATTGGCATCCTCGCCCTCAAACACAATATTTTGCAATCTGTTTTTAGGGTGCCTCCCAATGTTTCCTTCAACGGTTCCTTCATCTTCTTCTACATTTCCCCAAACAAGAGCAACATACTCACGCTCACTGGTTTTATCAAAAAACTGCTTTGACAAATGGTTCATGGCATCTTCGGTTTTGGCCACAACCAAAAGTCCGCTGGTGTCTTTATCAATTCTATGAACCAATCCTGGTCTGTCGTTAGAATTCCTCGGCAAGTTTTCAAAATGATAAATCAAAGCATTTATCAAAGTTCCTGTATAATTACCATGGCCTGGATGTACCACCATACCTGCTGGTTTATTAACAACCAAAAGCGCATCGTCTTCATACACAATATTGATAGGGATATTTTCGCCAACCAATAAATACTCATGTGGTGGATGGGTAAACAGTACTCTTACTACATCCTTACCTTTTACTTTATAGTTTGATTTTACAGGAACATTATTCACATAAATATTTCCTGCTTTAGCTGCTTGCTGAATTTTATTACGTGTAGCGTTTTCAACAAAGTTCATTAAGTATTTATCTACACGTAAAGGCGTTTGTCCTTTTTCTGCTGTAAAAGAATAATGTTCGTAAAGTTCGTCTTCCTCGTCCTCAAATGAATTATTTTCTTGCATATTGTTCTTTGAAGACTATCTATTTCCGTTTCCAAGAATTAAATCTATTACAGATGTTTTTTCTAGCATAGTTCCAGGCTCTATTTCTTCACCTTTATATGTCATGCCAAGAACCATATCTTTTCCTATATTATTAACGTAGGTTGTTTTACCTACATTAAAACCTAGAGCTTCTAAAGTTGGTTTTGCCTGCCTAAATGTTCTCTGTTTCAAATCTGGTACAAGTACTTTTCTATAACCTGATGGATTAAGGGTTAAATAAATTTTACGGTCTTCTTTTACTTTACTTCCAGGAACAGGATCTTGCTCAATGACAGAAAACTTTGGATAATCTGGATTGAAGTTTGCAGAATCTTGAATTTGTAGAACCAAATTATTTTTCTCAAGTTCAATTTCTGCTACTTGTAGAGATTTTCCAGTCAAATCCGGCACAGTTTCAAAATCGCCATGATTGGTGGTGATATTTAACCACTTTAGCATAATAAAACACAAGACAACTAAAGCAACAACTGCCAATATAATTTGATACAAAAACGTTTTGCTGGTAAGAAATTTAATAAGACTCATTTAAAATTGTTTGGTGAACAAATATATAAAAACCAAAGCGTTTTTAGTTTTGATTTATTAGTGATATTTTAGCTTAACTATTATAAGATACGTTTTATTGTTGGTTTTAGATTTATACTGAATCAAGTTAGGTACATATGAAAAAAAATATTGCCATTATTATGGGAGGATATTCCAGCGAATTTGAAATATCCTTAAAAAGCGGAAACGTAGTTTTTGAAACTTTAGATTCAACAAAATATGTTGGTTACCGCATTCATGTTTTTAAATACAAATGGGTATATGTGAATGATGATGATATTGAATTTCCAATAGATAAAAGCGATTTTTCGGTTATTGTACATGACCAAAAAATAAAGTTCGATTGTGTTTTTAATGCCATTCATGGTTCTCCTGGTGAAGATGGCTTTATGCAAGGCTATTTTGATTTACTTAATATTCCGCATACCAGCTGTGGTATGTATCAAGCAGCTTTAACATTTAACAAGCGCGATTGTTTAAGTGTTTTAAAACCTTATGGTATAAAAACTGCAAAATCTTTTTATATAAATCTTAACGATAAAATTAATGAAGAATCCATAATAGAAGCCGTTGGTTTACCATGTTTTGTAAAAGCCAACAAAGCTGGTAGCAGTTTTGGTGTCACCAAAGTGTATAACAAAGAAGACCTTCAGAATGCTATTGAAATTGCTTTTAAAGAAGATGACGAAATTATCATTGAATCTTTTTTAGATGGCACAGAAGTTTCGGTTGGTGTTATTACATACAAAGGTAAAGTCAAAGTTTTACCAATTACCGAAATTGTGAGCGATAACGACTTTTTTGATTATAAGGCAAAATATCTTGGTGAATCTCAAGAAATAACACCCGCAAGAATCAGCCAAGAAATGACAGACAAAGTTAATAAAGTTGCTAAACAAGTATATGAAATCTTAAAAATGAAAGGTTTTACCAGAAGTGAGTATATTTTTAAAGATGGAGAGCCTCATTTATTGGAGGTAAACACTGTACCTGGATTAACCAAAGAAAGTATTTTACCACAACAGGCTGCTACTGCTGGAATATCTTTATCAGAACTATTCTCTAATGCTATTGAGGAAGCACTAAAATAGTTCGCAGTTTACTGTTGGCAGTATTCAGTTAATAAATGATTATATTTGATAACGATTTGTCATTCCGCACTTGATGCGGAATCCATAAGACTAAAAAATATTATACTAGATTTCTGCTTTGGCAGGTACGACAAAACTTAATATGAAAAAAGCCTTATTTCCTGGATCTTTTGACCCTTTAACATTAGGACACTACGATATTATTAAAAGAGGCGTTACGCTTTTTGATGAAGTAATTGTGGCTATTGGTATAAATGCAGATAAAAAGTATATGTTCTCGTTAGAGCAACGCAAAAAATTTATTGAAGAGGCTTTTAAGGATGAGCCTAAAATATCTGTGGTTACTTATGAAGGTTTGACCGTTGATTTTTGCAAAAAAATAGGTATCAATTTTATATTACGAGGCCTTCGAAACCCAGCAGATTTTGAATTTGAAAAAGCTATAGCACATACCAATCGTGACCTAGCTCCTATAGAAACTGTTTTCCTTTTAACCTCTGCTCAAACATCATACATTTCTTCTTCTATTGTACGTGACGTTATAAGAAACCATGGCGATTATACCAAGCTTGTTCCTAAAAGTGTGGTTGTGAAATAACAGAATTTTTAGTAACAATTCTTATTAGTTTTATACAAATATGTAAATGATCTTTTTACTAATCAATGTTACATCAAATTACATATATACTTTTTAAACTTAAACTTATTCAGCCTTCAGAAAACTCAATTAACTTTTGGATGCAAACCGAGCAAGTTGAAAAATTAGAGTATGCATTAAAATTTGGCAATTATAAAACACGAAAGCTTGCAGCTGAAGCTTTAGAACATGTCGGCAAACCATCATCAATACCTGTTCTTATAAATGCTGTGAATGATAAAGTACAAAATGTTTCTATTGCGGCACTAAATGCTTTAGAAGAAATAGGTGATTCAGATGAACTAATACAAACCATTGTAAAAAAACGATTTAATTGGTTAAAACAAGTTCGTGAGAGAAAAGCAAAATACGACGCCAATAAAAATAAAAAGTATAAAATTTACCGTTGGGAACGTTCAAGTAAAAAATCATTCGAACGAGTGAAAGAACAGCTTAAAAAAGGCATTCGTTAGGTTATTTAAAACTTGTATTCCGAAAGTGATTTGGCAAATTTTTCAGGATTAGCTGCCAGATGATATCTAGGGTCATCAATATCTTCAATGATAACTTCATGAAATTTTGGGCTTGCCTTATACAGTAAAACTTTGCAGTCTTCACTTAAATGTTTCAGTTTTATAGATTTTCCTTCAGCTTCATATTTGTTAACCAAGTTGAAAATAGCCTCTAACGCCGAATGGTCTGCTACACGAGATTCTACAAAATCTATTTCCACATTTTCAGGGTCATTTTTAGCATCAAATTTCTCATTAAAAGTAGAAATACTTCCAAAGAATAATGGTCCCCAAATTTCATAAACTTTAGTACCATCTTCTTTCATTCGCTTTCTAGCACGAATACGTTTAGCATTTTCCCAAGAAAACACCAAAGCACTCACAATAACTCCAGCAATAACTGCGATAGCCAAATCAAATAATACTGTCAAGCCAGAAACTAATACAAGAACAAAGAGGTCTGTTCTAGGTATCTTGTTCATTATTCTAAAGCTAGACCAAGCAAACGTCCCAATTACAACCATAAACATAACACCTACTAAAGCAGCAATAGGAACTTGCTCAATCAGTCCAGAAGCAAATAAAATAAACATGAGCAAAGCTATAGCTGCTACAATTCCTGAAAGTCTTCCTCTTCCTCCTCCTTTTATATTGATGATAGATTGGCCAATCATGGCGCAACCTCCCATGCCTCCAAAAAGTCCCGTTACAATATTAGCACCTCCTTGTGCCAAACATTCTTTGTTTGAGTTTCCTCTGGTTTCTGTTAGTTCGTCAATTAAATTAAGGGTCATTAATGATTCTATCAATCCGATTGCTGCAAGAATTAATGCATAAGGACCAATAAATTTTAATGTTTCAATAGTGAAAGGTACTTTATTAAAAATATCAAATTGAAATTCTGGTAATCCGCCTTTAAGGCCTTCGCCACCACCATCTCTAATAAAACTACCAACGGTAGCCACATCAAGATTTCCAAAAATAACGATGGCTGAAACCGCTAAAATAGCAATCAAAGCTTCTGGTAGTTTCTTTGTTAATTTTGGTAAACCAAACATTATTCCCATAGTAAGTACAACCAAACCTAGCATTGTCCATAATTTCGGACCATGCATCCAAACTTCTTGACCATTTTCAACAGTCATAAACATGCCTAATTGAGACAAGAAAATAACAATCGCCAACCCATTTACAAATCCCATCATCACAGGATGCGGAATTAATCGTACAAACTTTCCAAGTTTAAAAACTCCGGCAAGCATTTGTATAATTCCCATTAAAATTACCGTTGCAAAAAGATAATATAGACCAAGATTTTCCCCTTCAACTCCCATAGCATTTCCTTTAGCAACCAAAGCAACCATGACGACTGCCAAAGCACCGGTAGCACCACTTATCATTCCTGGTCTTCCTCCAAAAATAGATGTAATTAAGCCAATCATAAAAGCTGCATATAAACCAACCAATGGGTCTACTCCTGCTACAAATGCAAATGCTACAGCTTCTGGCACAAGTGCCAAAGCAACTGTGAGTCCGCTTAAAATATCATTCTTTGCATTTGCAGTTCGTTTTCTAATAAACTCTGTCATAATTGGTTTACTTTAAGAAGTTGCAAAAATACAGTTAAAATCTGGGCAAGCAAGAGCATATTTCTTTATTTTGATTAAGTTTGGCATCTCAAACGTTTGAAATGAAAAAAATTTTTGCCCTTCTTACTTTATGTCTCTTTTGCTGCAATAAAAAAGAAGGTAAATTGTATAATTTTGAAACTATTTTTGAAGCTTCAAATGGAACAGAAACAGCTACATACCAACAAACCATTTCATTCTATCAAAATTTAGCCAAGACCTATCCTGAAGTTTCTATACAGGAAATTGGTGAAACAGATTCTGGAAAGCCTTTATATCTAGTTACTTTAAACCCAGATGGTGTTTTTGACTTTTCAGAAATTAGAGAAAACAAAGGTATTCTATTAATCAATAATGGCATTCATCCTGGAGAAAGCGATGGTATTGATGCGACCATGATGCTTTTTAGAGATATTGCGCAAGATTCCATTGAATTACCAAAAAAGACGGTTTTGGTAACCATTCCCATTTATAACGTTGGCGGAAGTTTAAACAGAAACTCTACTACAAGAGCAAACCAAAATGGCCCTGAAGAATATGGTTTTAGAGGTAACGCCAGAAATTACGACCTTAATCGTGATTTTATAAAATGTGACACAAAAAATGCCAGAACTTTTACAAGAATATACCATTTGGTTCAACCAGACATTTTTATTGACAATCATGTAAGCAATGGAGCAGATTATCAATACACATTAACACATGTTTTTACACAACACAATAAGCTTGGTGGTAAATTGGGTGAGTTTTTATACGCTCAAATAATGCCCTCATTAAAACAAAAACTATCAAAAAAAGAATGGAGTATTTCGCCTTATGTTAATGTTTTTAATCAAGTGCCAGAAAAAGGATTTTCTCAATTTATAGATTATCCTAGATACTCCACTGGCTATACAACCTTGTTCAATACTTTTGGGATGATGGTAGAAACACACATGCTAAAACCCTATAAGCAACGCGTTTATGGCACCTATGAACTCATGAAAAGCATGCTGGAAATTACCGAAGAACGAGGAGAGGTCATAGCATCATTACGAGAAAATGCTTTAAAAAGATTTAAAACTGGTGATAACTATGTTCTTGATTGGGAAGTAGATACAACAAAAGCATCTACTTTATACTTTAAAGGTTTTGAAGGTAATACTATAGAAAGTGAAGTCACAGGTTTTAAACGCTTACAATATGATCGTTCTAAACCTTTTACCAAAAAAGTGGCGTATCAGGATTATTTAAAACCTAAAATAGAAGTTAAAATTCCTAGTGCTTATATTGTGCCTAAATCTTGGTTTGATGTTATTGAGCGTCTTGAATTGAATCAAGTAGAAATACAACCACTGAAAAAAGATACCACAATAACCGTTGAAGCTTACAAAATAGATAATTACAAAACCAGAAGTAATCCTTACGAAGGTCATTACCAACATTACAACACCAACATTACAAGAACAAGTAAAGAAGTTACTTTTACTGCTGGCGATTATATTATACCTACAGACCAGAAAGCCCTACGCTATTTAATAGAAACCCTTGAACCACAAGCACCAGATTCGTTCTTTAACTGGAATTTCTTTGATACTATTTTGCAACAAAAAGAAGGGTTCTCTCCTTATGTTTGGGAAGATAAGGCCAAAGAATTATTGGATAATGACCCAGAATTAAAACTCCTTTTTGAGACCAAAAAATATACAGATACTGCTTTTGCTAACAATTGGTATGCACAATTGGATTGGATATTTAAAAAAAGTGTGT
>DATGBV010000174.1:0-15991 GCA_035312485.1 Flavobacteriaceae bacterium
ATATTTTGCCAACTTATCAAAAGAGCCTTCATGTATTACAGCAGTTATAAAATTGCTCATGTCTTCTGGTGAACCCATTTTAAAAGATTTCACATCTTCAACAACGTAATTCTTTACATCTTCCCACAAATTGTTTGGAATGTAAGCTCTGGATGCTGCACTGCATTTTTGTCCTTGAAACTCAAATGCACCTCGAACAATAGCAGTTGCTACTTGTTTAGCATTAGCAGATTTGTGTGCAACAATAAAATCTTTGCCTCCTGTTTCTCCAACAATTCGTGGATAGGTTTTATAGTTATGGATATTATTGCCAATCTTTTTCCAAAGTTCTTTAAAGATAAATGTGGAACCCGTAAAGTGCAACCCGGAAAAGTCCGGACTTGCCATTACGGTATCTGTTATCATTTCAGGATCACCAAAAACAACATTAATAACACCATCTGGTACGCCAGCTTCTTTAAACACATCCATAATCACTTTTGCAGAATAGATTTGACTATCACTAGGTTTCCAAACCACAACATTTCCCATAAGAGCCATACAAGAAGGAAGATTTCCTGCTATTGCTGTAAAATTGAATGGTGTCACAGCGTAAGTAAATCCTTCAAGAGGTCTGTATTCAACTCTGTTCCAAGCATCACTTGTACTTTCTGGTTGTTCCATGTAAATGTCGGTCATAAACTGAACATTGAAGCGTAAGAAGTCTATCAGCTCACAAGCAGCATCTATTTCAGCCTGATGAATGGTTTTTGATTGTGCAATCATGGTTGCAGCATTAATTTTTGCTCTGTATGGTCCAGCAATTAATTCGGCTGCTTTTAAGAAAATGCCAGCACGCTGTTCCCAAGGTAAAACAGACCATGTTTTTCTAGCTTCTAAAGCAGTTGATATAGCTTCTTCAATATGTTTTTTTTCTGCAAGGTGATAAGTTCCAACAATATGTTGATGGTCATGTGGAGGAGACATCGTTTTGGTATTTCCAGTAACAACATCTTTTCCGTTAATGTACATTGGTACATCAACCTTACTGTTATACATTTTTTTGTATGCTTTTAATACAGTATCGCGTTCTGAAGAGCCTGGTGCATAAGATTTTACAGGTTCGTTAATTGCAATAGGTACATTAAAAAATCCTTTTCCCATGTGTGTTTTGATTTAATAAAATTTAAAAAATGAGCTGCAAAGTTACGACTTTTTTAAGGACTTTTTTGTAAGTTGCTTGGCAGTTTTAAGACTATTTTGTGCATGTGTACAGTAACTATTATTCCAAAAGGAGATAACGATTTTATTATAACGTCAAATAGAGATGAGGCTCCAAACAGAGTATCTTTACAACCTGAATATTATTCTTTTGAAAACACAAAAATGCTTTTCCCTAAAGACGAATTCTCACAAGGAACTTGGATAGGCGTAAGCAATAAAAACAGAATGCTATGTGTTTTAAATGGTGGTTTTGTTTTTCATAAACGAAAAGCAGATTATAGGTTAAGCAGAGGATTGGTTCTGAAAGACTTGTTAGCCTGTGAAAATATTATTCAAGCAATTGATGATTTCGATTTTCATGATATTGAACCTTTTACAATGGTTATTGCAGATTGGAATAATGATTTAAAATTTATGGAACTGGTTTGGGATGGAAAACAAAAGCATTTAAAAAACCTTGATAAAGAACCAAGAATCTGGTCGTCTTCAACTTTATATTCTGAATCCATGAAGGAACAACGCCACTCATGGTTCGAGGATTTTAAATCTGAAAATGAATTAAATTCTGAATCATTATTAGAATTTCATTATTCTGCTGGACATGGAAATGAAGACTATGGAGTCATAATGGACAGAGGCTTTGTGAAAACAACTAGCATTACCCAAGTTGAAAAAACAGGAGATTTAGTTACTATGCGTTATGATGATTTAAAACAATCAGGCATTTCAACAACCCATTTTAGGATTTCAGAAGTGGTTAATGAATAGTTCAGGTATCATTTTAACATTGGCCTATCCAGAAACCATAGTTAGAGTTTCTGATGAGTGGTTTGTGAATTATTTAAGATTTTTTGGAATTGGAACTAAAGATTATGTCAGAGCAGGGCATGCAGCAATAGTTCTCATTGACAAAACATCTGGTATTATAGATTATTATGATTTTGGGAGATATATTGTTCCGTCACCTTATGGTAGAGTAAGGAGTAAAACAACGGATAACGAATTGAATTTTCCTCTTCAAGCTGATTTAGAACAAGAGAAAATTAAAAACTTAAATGACATTTTATATTTTTTGGCAACCAATCCTAAACTCACACACGGAGAAGGCAAAATGTTGGCTTCGGTTTGTAATGAAATAGATTATAATAAAGCTAAAGATTATATAGAAAAACTTCAGGAACAGTATTTTGTACCTTATAGTGTTTTCAGAAAAAATGGAAGTAATTGTTCTCGTTTTGTCACTTACACTTTGATGGAATCGGTAACAAACCCATCGATAAGAAAGAAGTTAAAAAAGTCAACATGGTTTACACCTAGTACCATTGGAAATGTTGTTTTGGCAAGTAACAACAATATGGTTTATGAGGTTTCTCCAACAGGTGAGATTTCAGAATTTGCATCTTCAGTTAAAAGGGAAAATATCAGATATTTTCTTGATGGCTTAAAAAAGTTCACACCAAATTTAGTTGGTAATTTGAAAGAAAAACCTGTAGAAGGTATTAATGAAAAAGCACAATGGCTTGGAGGCATTGGAGCAGGAGCTTGGTTTGAATTGCATAGAACCGAAAAGGAACATGAATATAAGTTTAAGCGAATTTCACCTTATGGGAATATGGATGTGAATGATATTTTTGTAATTGATAAACCATCATTTAACTTTGATGAGCAGTTTGAGTTTCTTTACCATTCCAACTGTAGCTTTTTGCATATCAAACAAAGTGATACAATCTATAGATTTGAAAGAAAACAAAAATTAATTTAATGCAAAAGGAGCACTCAATTTAAACGTAGGAATAGCTACTTTAAATTTTTTGGTCGTTGTAAAGTTAACCATGCTATAATAGCCTTGCATAGCTCCAAAAGGTGAAGTAAGCAAGCAGCCAGAATTGTAAGTATGTGATTCTCCAGGTTTGAGAACAGGTTTTTTACCTATAACGCCTTCGCCAGAGACAATTTCTACATTATTTAAAGCGTCCAAAATAGTCCAATGACGTGCATTAAGCTGAACAGAATCTTTACTTTGATTCTCAATAGTAACCATGTAACCAAATGCGAATTGTATTTTATAGTTTCTATAAAATGTGCCTTCGAAAGTGGTTTCTACCGAAATTTTTATACCTCTTGTTACTTGTTGAACCATATTGACTCCAAAGTGAGTAAGTATTCAAGTTGCTAAAATAATAAATATTAACATCTTATGAGTAATATTTTGCCTCCTTTTAACGAAAAATATTGATTTTTGACTTATTAATTGGAAATATTAACAGAATTGGCTTCACCAAGACCAATTATCCTATCAAAACGTGCACCTAAATCTCTATAATAAACTAAAACTTTATAGTTGTTTTCAGTTTCAAAAAAGTTGCCACTAATAGCACCTTCGTCTATTTCACTAGTGCTATTATCTACCACAACATATTTATAACTGTAAAAACCTTGCTTTAATAACATTTGATTCCTATAAACTTTGTCATAATCATCATAAACCATTTTAGTGCTTTCGTCAACAACGTAGTTATTAAAATTTCCATAAATATGAACAGAAAGATGATCTGGTAATTTGTCGGAAAGTAAAGAAAAATGAATCCAAGCATAATCGGCTTCAATTTCAGGATTTTCGGCATCTATTGCTGTGACTAAAAAATTACCATTTATATCTGGATTGTAGGTATATGGCCTGGTAGCTCTAATATAATTGGTGTAAAGATAATTGTGATAAAGGTCTTTAAGTTCTATACTTCTAACACCACTGTTTGCTCCTCTTATGTCTTTGTTTTCAAAATACAGATATTCATTTCCTCCCCAAAAACTGGCCTCGTTAGCATATTTGTAAATTAATTCGTTACCTAATGTATACATAGGTTTTAAGTCAGAAATGGTATTGTTCAAATTATTATTTTGAATCAATAATGTTTTTACAGTTTTTTCTGGATTATTAAACTGAAGATTATTTGAAGCAATAACAATATCTACGGTTTGCTTTTCTTTTATAAAGGCAACATCTCTAGAGCGTTTTATGCTTACACCTACATTAGCTAAACTTTCATAAACCATAAACTTTCTACTGAAAACCAACTCACCATAATCATCAAATACACTTAATAAATAATTGCCAGAAATTTTTAAACGCTTTGTGCTTTCATTTGGAATAGTCAATTTATAATGCGAGTAAATTTGATAGGTGTTAAAAGAATTTTCGTAATTTCTAATACGTTGATTGTCAAAACCATCAAGATATTCAGATCTGACCAAAACAGTTGGTGTCCAATCAAAATTAAAATATTCTATTGTGTAGTAATAATCTTCTTCATAACCGTTTAAGGCATCAAATTCCAATTGCAAATATTCACCCAATCTCAATATAGGCAACTGACTTTCGTTGGTACTTCCTTTAAAAGTTATGGTTTTAATATAATCAGGAGGATTAACTTCTTCAATTTGAGAATAAGTAACAGTTGTAGATAAAAACAAAAAAAACAAAATACAGGATTTGCACCACATCGATAATTTCTTCATAAAGTAAAGATAAACAAATTTTATGCCTAATATTACTTAAACGTTTGCGCGTAAAATTCTATACCATTTATTATGAAAACTGTATTTTAAATTCGTAAATTTGCACCAATTTTTAGACAATTAATTTCAATAAATTATAATATGTCAAACGACATTAAGATTAAAAAAGGTCTAGATATAAACCTTAAAGGTCAGGCTGAAAAAACTACTGAAAATGCAATTATCAGCAATTACTACACCATTAGACCAGAAGATTTTCACAGCATAACTCCAAAACTAATACTTAAAGAAGGTAATAAAGTAAAAGCAGGAGAACCTGTTTTTTATAATAAACAAAATGAATTGATGAAGTTTGTTTCTCCTATTTCTGGAGAAATTATTGAAATTTCAAGAGGTGCAAAACGTAAGATATTGGGTATCAAAATTCATGCTAGTAAAGAACAAGATTATGTTGATAATGGGAAGCTTGATATCAATTCGTCAAATGCAGAAACTATAAAATCACACTTGTTGGCATCTGGTTGCTGGCCATTTATAAAACAACGTCCTTACGATGTGATTGCCAACCCAAACAAAGCACCAAAAGCAATTTTTATTTCAGGTTATTCAAGTGCTCCGCTAGCTGCAGATTATGATTATGTTTTAAAAGGAAAAGAAGCAGAATTACAGGTTGCTATAACAGCTTTAGGTAAGCTGACCGAAGGAAAAGTACACGTTTCTGTTGGTGTTAATTCTAATTCACCGTTGGCTGGGTTAACAGGTATTACATTGCACAAAGTTTCAGGACCACATCCTTCAGGGAATGTAGGTACGCAAATTAATAAAATAGACCCAATCAATAAAGGCGAGATAGTTTGGACAATAAATCCACAAGATCTTGTTATTATTGGAGAACTTTTACTTACAGGAAAGTTTAATGCAGAACGTACTGTGGCAATGGTAGGTTCTTCAATTAAAAAGCCAAGGTATTTGAAAACTAAAATAGGAAGCGAAATTTCTACTATGGTTTATGATCATGGTATAGAAAAAGACGCTAATGTTCGTATAATTTCTGGAAATGTCTTAAGTGGAAAACATATTCAACCAGACGGATTTTTAGATTATTATAGCAATACCATTACTGTTATTCCAGAAGGTGATGATTATGATTTCTTTGGATGGAACAAACCAATATTTAATAAATTATCTACTTCTAGAGCATTGACTTTTTCTTGGTTAAACCCAAAGAAAAAATATGATTTAAATACCAATACAAATGGTGAACACAGAGCCTTTGTTGTAACTGGTAATTATGAAGAAGTGTTTCCACTGGATATTTATCCTTTGCAAATATTAAAGGCATGTATGTATATGGATTTGGATGAAATGGAAGCTCTTGGTATGTACGAAGTAGCACCTGAAGATTTTGCTTTAACAGAATTTGTTTGTGTGTCCAAACAACCACATCAAAAAATAATTAGAGAAGGTTTAGACTTAATGCTTAAAGAAATTGGATAATGGGTTTAAAAAGTAGTTTACATCACTTAAAAGAAAAATATAAAGGCACTAAAATGGCTCCTGCATTTAATGCGCTCCATACCTTTTTATATACACCAAATGAGACCACACATCATGGAACTCATATAAAAGCAGCCGACGATTTAAAACGCACAATGAACACTGTTATCATGGCATTGATACCTTGTTTAATCTTTGGAATGTTCAATGCAGGTTATCAGCATCATTTAGCATTAGGAGAGATAGAGCGTGCAAGTGGTTTTCTTGATTCTATATTTTGGAGTTGGGACAACCTTGTTGTTGGTCTTTGGAAAATATTGCCTTTGGTCATTGTATCTTATGGAGTTGGGTTAGCTATAGAATTTGTGTTTGCCGTCATAAAAAAGCATGAAGTCGAAGAAGGCTATTTAGTAACAGGTATGCTTGTACCTTTAATAGTTCCTGTAGATATACCTCTTTGGATGCTTGCTGTAGCTGTTGCCTTTGGTGTTGTTATTGGAAAAGAAGTTTTTGGTGGTACAGGAATGAATATTTTAAATCCAGCCTTAACCATTAGAGCATTTTTATTCTTTGCTTATCCAACATGGATGTCTGGAGATAAAGTTTGGGTACATGGTGCCGTTGAAAGAGACCAATTAATTGCAGCTGGACAAAATTTGGATGCTATTTCCGGTGAAACCATTTTAGGTAGTCTTGCGCAAAACAAAGCTGCTGGTTATGAGATCATGGATATGTTTTATGGTATCATTCCAGGTTCTGTTGGCGAGACATCTACCTTACTTATTTTATTAGGTGGCCTGTTTTTAATTTTCACCAAAATTGGAAGTTGGCGAATTATGTTGTCTTCTGCTCTTGGAGCTATTGCCATGGGATTAATTTTCAATGGTGTTGTTGATGCTGGATGGATTGGTGATAGCAGTAAATTTTACGGCTTAATGAGTACAACTTGGTGGCACCATCTACTTATTGGAGGTTTTGCTTTTGGTACAGTATATATGGCTACAGATCCTGTAACGGCTTCACAGACCAATAAAGGAAAATGGATTTACGGATTTTTAGTAGGATTTATTTCAATTTTAATTCGTGTATTCAATCCTGCATATCCAGAAGGTGTAATGTTGGCCATTTTATTAATGAATGTATTTGCACCAACTATTGACCATTACGTGGTACAAGGTAATGTGAAGAAAAGAATGAAACGATTAAAAGTTAAAACAGCATAATTATGAGTAACAAAACAGATTCTAACATATATACTATGCTTTTTGCTGTTGCAATGGTAGTTGTAGTTGGTTCACTTTTGGCATATGCTGCATCATCATTAGAACCAACCATTACTGAAAATAAACGTTTGGAAAAACAACAAAACATTTTGTATGCAATGGGTGTTAATGAGAACGATGAAAGTAGTGCCAACTTTGTTTCAACTGATGAAGCACCAGAATTATTTTCACAATACATCACGAAGCAATTGGTAATTCAAAATGGTGAAGTGTCTGAAGATGATGAAGCTTACCTAATAGATATCAAAAAACAAAAAGCGATTGCAAAAGATAACCCAAGTGAAAGAAAGCTTCCTTTGTTTGTAGGAGAGAAAGATGGTAAAACCTATTATGTTGCACCTATCTACGGTAAAGGTTTATGGGATGCAATTTGGGGTTATGTTTCTTTGGATGAAAATATGGTAATTCAAGGAGCCTATTTTGATCATAAAGGTGAAACACCAGGTTTAGGTGCAAACATCAAGCAACGTTATTTTATGGATGATTTTATTGGAGAGCATTTATTAGACGAAAATGGAAATTTTAAAGGTATTGATGTAGCTAAAGGTAATGCCGATCCTAAAAACGAAAACAAAACAGATAACGAGGTAGATGCCATAGCAGGTGCTACTATTACAGGTGACGGAGTTACTGCAATGATAAAAAGTGATTTGAGATTGTATGTGCCTTTTTTCAAAAATTTAAAAAACAATTAATTTATGGGACTTTTATCAAAAAAAGACACGAAGTTAATTACAGACCCATTAGCAGATAACAACCCAATTACCATTCAGGTACTAGGTATTTGTTCAGCTTTGGCGATTACTGCTGAACTTGAAGCTTCAATAGTAATGTCAATTTCGGTATTATTTGTTTTAGGAGTAGGAAATGTAGTTGTATCGCTAATGCGAAATATTATTCCTTCAAAAATAAGAATTATTGTACAACTTGTAGTTGTAGCTACACTGGTAATTATAGTTGATTTAGTGTTGAAGGCATTCGCATACGAATTAAGTAAAACACTTTCAGTGTTTGTTGGGTTAATCATTACCAACTGTATTATTATGGGACGCTTTGAAGCATTCGCTTTAGGTAACGGTCCTTGGAAATCTTTCCTTGATGGTATTGGTAATGCTGCTGGTTATGGCGTTATTCTAATTATCGTTGGATTTTTTAGAGAGCTTTTTGGCTCTGGAACTTTACTTGGTTTTCCTGTATTAGGAGACCCAATTGAAAAAACAGGATTGTATGCAACAGGCTATGAAAATAATGGGTTTATGCTCTTATCACCAATGGCATTAATTGTTGTAGGAGTTATTATTTGGGTACAAAGAACAAAGAACAAAGAATTAGTTGAAGACTAAAAATTAGTAAGCAGTTCGCAGTTGCAGTAAGCAGTTACTGAAACTGGACACTGAATACTGAATACTAAAAAAAATGGAACATATAGAATTATTTTTTAAATCAATATTTATAGACAATATGGTATTTGCAACATTCCTTGGAATGTGCTCTTACCTTGCCGTTTCTAAAAAAGTATCAACAGCTGTTGGTCTTGGTGCTGCAGTAATCTTTGTACTTGCTATAACAGTACCATTAAACTGGTTATTAGACCAATACATTTTGCAACCAGGAGCTTTAGCTTGGTTGGGAGCAGAATTTATTGATTATGATTTAAGCTTCCTATCGTTTATCATGTTTATTGCAACCATAGCAACTATGGTGCAATTGGTAGAAATAGTGGTTGAAAAATTTTCACCCGGATTATATAATTCACTGGGTATATTCTTACCACTTATTGCAGTAAACTGTGCAATTTTGGGAGGCTCATTATTTATGCAATCTCGTGAAATAGCTACTTTAGGATTAGCTTTTAATTACGGAGTTTCATCAGGGATAGGTTGGTTTTTGGCTATTCTTGCCATTGCTGCTATTCGTGAAAAAATTAGATATTCAAATGTGCCACCTGCATTAAGAGGTTTAGGAATTACATTTATTATTACAGGTTTAATGGCTATCGGTTTTATGAGTTTTGGAGGTATGTTAACAGGTGGTGACGAAGAAGCTAAAGACGATAAAAAAACAGTACAGGTTGAATCTATTCAAAATGTTTCGGAAGATTTAAAAAACGATACCGAAAAAGAGTTAGCTAACAATACAAAAGTAAATGAGTAACATGATATTAGCGGCAGGTACATTAGGAACCATTTTAGCAACAGTAGCAGCTTTCTTATTAGTAACATTATTATTAGTAACACTGTTATTGGTGGTAAAGCAAAAACTATCACCGTCTGGTCCTGTAAAGATTACTATAAATGGTGAAAAGGAGATTGAAGTAGCTTCAGGAGGAACATTATTGACTACCTTAAGTTCAGAAAAAATATTTTTACCATCAGCTTGTGGTGGTGGTGGAACATGTATTCAATGTGAGTGTCATGTATTATCTGGTGGTGGAGAAGCTTTACCAACTGAAACACCGCACTTTACTCGTAAAGAATTACAGCACGGTGCTCGATTGTCTTGCCAAGTTAAGGTAAAGCAGGATATGGAAATCACTATACCTGAAGAAGTATTTGGTATTAAAAAATGGGAAGCAACAGTTGTACGTAATTACAATGTTGCCTCTTTTATCAAGGAATTTGTTGTAGAGATTCCTGAAGATATGGGTTACAAAGCAGGTGGTTATATTCAAATTGAAATCCCTCCATGTACCATAAAATACGAAGATATTGATATTACAGCACATCCTGAAGAACACGAAACACCAGATAAGTTTCAAGCAGAATGGGATAAATTTGGTCTTTGGCCTTTGGTTATGAAAAATACTGAAACAGTAGAACGTGCTTACTCTATGGCTTCTTACCCTGCTGAAGGAAGAGAAATTATGCTTAATGTGCGTATAGCGACTCCACCTTGGGATCGTAACAAAAATGGATGGATGGATGTAAACCCTGGAATAGCCTCTTCATACATTTTTGCTCAAAAACCTGGTGATAAAGTAACTATTTCAGGACCTTACGGTGAATTCTTTATTAATGAGAGTGATGCTGAAATGCTATACGTTGGTGGTGGAGCTGGAATGGCACCAATGCGCTCACATTTATACCAATTGTTTAGAACAATTAAAACAGGACGTAAAGTTACCTATTGGTATGGTGGACGTTCTAAACGTGAATTATTCTATATAGAACATTTTAGAAAATTAGAAAAAGACTTCCCTAACTTTAAGTTCTATATGGCACTTTCTGAACCATTAGAAGAAGATAACTGGAAAGTGAAGAAAGACATCAATGATGAAGAAGGTGATGGTTTTGTAGGATTTATTCATAATTGTGTGATTGATAATTACTTAAATCATCATGAAACTCCAGAAGATATTGAATTGTATTTCTGTGGACCGCCATTAATGAACCAAGCGGTACAGAAAATGGGAGAAGACTTTGGTATCCCAGATGAGCATATTAGATTTGATGATTTTGGTGGTTAGAAGATAATCGCAATTTAACAAAATGATAAAAAAACCCAATACGAACGAACGTATTGGGTTTTGCTTTCCATAAGTAAGTTTTGTCGGATTTGACTGAAGAATTTAATCATTATATCAGATCTTTATGGATTAAAATTCATTTAGTTCGATTTTTACAGCTTTTAATAATTGTTCTGATTTTTGTACAATATCTAGTGCTAGTTCTTTTTGAATTGTAGCTAGCAGTAAACGAAGATTAACTATATTTAATAGTTTTAATTGGCTTTGGTCATTAGATAAGGTGTCTTCTATAATTGCTTGTAAGCGACCTGTTGTTTGCATTTGATATTTAATTGTACTAGTTATTGGCCACCAAGCTTTCAATTGGTTTGTAAAATCATGAGACTGAAAAACAGTATAGTCCATTAAAACAGGATTTATTAATAAATCCACAAGGTTTGTATTATTGTTTATAGTATTATCTGAAAAATCTTGAAGAATGTTATAATGTAAAACAATCTTTTTTTTGAGAGCTTCATTTCTGATTAAATCTATTTTCCCCGTACTTTTAAGTGTTTCGTAGGTTGTTTTTGATTGTCCACTAGTAGACCTTATTAATAAATCATTTATCTGTTTAAACAAAGTATCTTGACCAATAAACCCCTTTTCATTTTCCAAATGTTTTAAAATTGCCACACAATCTTCAATCCATATTTCCTGGCTTTTTATATGAATCTGCAATGCTTTAATGTCTTCTTCAATATCTAACTCAAGGTTAGTGAGAACTATATTTTCGGTTATTCTGTCTTTTCTATTTTCATTCCAATTATTAATCTGAAGCGCAATTAAAATACCAATAACTACCAATACAATTTCTCCAATGGCATATTTTAGGTAGTTACCAATTTTATCTTCTGCCAATAGTTTTTTGCGGATGTTACGGAAGAATTTAATCATTTTGCTTTAGAGATTTTTTAAGCTGAATTAATATCTTATCAGTTGCTATATCCATATCTACTAGTTTATTCAGAATGTTCCTGAATATCCAAGCCATATTTTCACAAGTTGCATAAACATTTTTTTGTAAAAGTAAATTTCGATATTGTTTTTCTGACAACTCAAAGGATTTAGGATATTGTTGGTTTCGGTTTAAAACATTAAGGCTTCCTAATGTTCTTCTTAATTCCCAAGTTGAGCCTTTATAAACCAAATCACCGCCTAGATTGTCATGTAGTTTATAGGAATCGAAAGCTTGAAAAAAATCAGGAAATAATTTAAATAAACTATCATTTTCTATTAGGTTTTTTGTTCCAGAAGATAATATTCTATTATAGGTTGCAAGCATTGGTTCAAAATCTATTTTATCAAAAAAATATCCAGTAAGATTTGCCAATGAATCTATAGGTATTGTAAGGATATCTTCTTCTGATAGGCTTAAAAAAGCATCGGTATTCTTATTTGTGTTCCTACCATATTCTATACTTTCGGAAAGTCTACTTTTGGTGATCTTGAAATCTGAAATAAGTTCTTTAACTAGTTTTGTTCTTTCGTTATTTAATTTTCTGGTTTCATTCCAATTATTTACTTGAAGAGCGATCAAAATACCAATAACTACCAATACAATTTCACCAATGGCATATTTTAAGTAGTTGGTGGTTTTACCTTCTGCCAATAGTTTTTTACGGATGTTACGGAAGAATTTAATCATGATTTTGATTTAATTTCGACTTCAATTTTTGAAATTAATTCATTTATTAGATTAATCGTGTTATCTAATACTTGAACTGTGTTTTCATTGATAAATTTTTGATAAGAGATGAGTTGTAAAAATTGATTATTTCCTTTTAACTCCTCATAGTTTAAAGGTGTAAAGGATACCACATTTTCGACAAAAACATTATTGAAATTGGTAAAATACTTTTGATATTTTGGACTAAACTGCTCGAAGTTAATCACGTTATTCCTGTTGCCGATTGTAAAGAGGTAGTCGTACCATCGATCTTGAAGCTCAATAATTGCTTTGCGAATAGAATCGTTAGAAATTATTTCAAAGCCTCTTGATTTTAAATTTTCAAAACCACCAGTATTTACAGTAAATTGAGTGTTATACTGGATATTACCAAAATGCACATCAAGAGAATCATGATATTCCTTGTTATTCGATAAATGGTCATGAATTAATAGGTTAGATCGTATTGCTCTTTTATTGAGTTCAACATCTTCATGTAGCGAGTTTAGGTCACTATTAAGGTCACTAATAAGTTCATTCAATATTGATGTTTCTACAGTTCGTTCTTTACGTGATTCGTTCCAATTATTTAACTGTAGTGCAATCAAAATACCAATGACAACAAGTATTATTTCGCCTATGGCATATTTTAGGTAGTTGGTGGTTTTACCTTCTGCCAATAGTTTTTTACGGATGTTACGGAAGAATTTAATCATATTTGGTTGGTTAGAATAGTTAAATTTAACTCAATAAAGAATAGGTTATTAATAGTTTACCATCTTTTATCCATTTTATCCAACCTTTACCAACTGTATCAAAACTATCATTTAGTAAGAGTACATACATCCAATCTTGTTTTACCTTTAATGGTCGCATAAAACTGCAAGATGTATTAACTATTCCTGCATGACTTAATGGTTTTACAAACACTTTTTGAGTTTCAGGATTTATGAATTCTACACTATGAATTCCTAACAAAAAATCTGGCCAGTATTGTAATGTGCCTGCTCGTTTGCTTACAAAAGCTGTTTGTTGTGATGTAGTGTTTACAACTACTTCAAGAAATTCTTCAGTTACTGAAACTACTTTAAAATAAAGCATATCGTAATCTAATTTTAAATGATCTGGAACTAAATATGGTGGCGCTGTAGCAATATTAAAACCACCATGTTCTTTACGTTTAAATGTAATACTATCGTTAGGAGAATGATCCATTAAGGATTTTTCTAAATTCAAGTTTCCATAAAAATAAAGTGTTTTGTTTTCATACATATTGGGAGAAAACATTCCCAAACTGGATGTTTTATTAGTTTGAAGATGCTTTTCATTTGTATAAAGCATTGCTGTAGGTTTGGTTTCTAACGGAGAATCGACTGATTGAGTAGGTTGTTTTGGTTGTTCAGTCTTTTGCTGTTCTTGCTCTTTTGCTTTTTGTCGTTCTAAATACTTTAGATGATAATACAAATAGAAGCTAGCAATGCTTATTGCCAAAATAATATTAAGTCTGAATATTAGTTTTCTATTTGTTTTATAGGCGATGAAAAGCGAAATAAGCAATCCAATTCCAGCAGCAATTACACCATAACCAAATACAATGGCTCCTCCAGCAAGTCCTTGGTTTTTTCCTGCTTCAACTATTCCTGCATAGGTTAATCCAATAAAAAAGAACGTAATAAGCGTTAAGAAATATAGCAAAAAGCTATAAGGTTTTACCATTTGATGTGCCATAATTGTTAATTATAATATTTATATAAATACTTTAAGATTTCATCATCATTATTCAATTCTTTTAATAGTCTTAATTAATATTGGTTCTAATAAATACTGCCCTTCTTCATTTTGTTTCTGAATTTCTAAAACTACATCCATTCCTTCAGTAACTTTACCAAAAGCTGCAAAACCTTGACCATCTGGATTGCGCTTACCTTGATAATCCAATTCTGGTTGATCATTTATACATATAAAAAACTGACTTGTTGCAGAATCAGGTTCCAGTCTTGCCATAGAAACGGCTCCATTTACATGCTTAATACCGGTTTGTTCTGTAGTTTCCATTTTAATTGGAGGGAAACTATGTTCTTCATCAACATCTCCACCTTGAATGACTTCTATTTTTATATCTCTATCTGTTTCGTTTTGTGGTGTACAAACTCTAAAAAATGATGAATTGTTATATAAACCATGATCTACATAGTTTAAAAAGTTTGCAACTGTTACAGGTGCTTTATCAGGATAGAGTTCTATAATAATATTTCCTTTGGATGTTTCAATTTCACAATCAATGGTGTTTTGTTTACATCCAACAATCATGGTAAAACATAAAAGAAAGACGAGCTGGAATAAATTTTTCATACCACAAAGTAGTTAGTTAGTGCTTTTAAAGTTAAACAATTTTACCTATCGTTTTATAAATACTATTTTTGTATTATGAGTAAAGCACTTACAGAACAGGAGCTACATAACCTTGCCATGAATCACGTTGGTAAGGAACTGGAACAGCGTGGCTTTGAGTTTTTGGCAGTAAATAGTGAGCTCAAAAAACATCCGCAATTTGTATGTGTAGATAAGCATAAACAGAAATATTTTGTAATTGTTAAAGCCGTTAAATTACCAACAAACCCACATAATTATGATGTGGTATGGATGGAGACCTTTAAAAAACATGCTTATAAGAATAATGCCGTCGTTTTGTTTGCTGGAGTTGGATTAGGAAATCCAGATGGTGAGGATTTGCCCATATATCTTGATGAAGATTATTTAATGGAATATAATGGCATTCAGGTTGTTGAAACAAATTTGAATTAAAATGAAAAAGTGGACTTTAGTTGTTTTAATCTTTTTGATAGTTGTTTCCTGCAACCAAAAATCAAAGAAAGTCTCACATTCAGGACAAGTATTTGGCACAACATATTCTATTCAGTTTTATTCAAACGAGTACTCTAATTTAGAAAATGAGCTTGATAGTATATTCTACGTTATCAATAAATCAATGTCAACCTATATGGTTAATTCAGATATATCTAAATTAAACAGAAATGAGGACAATGAAGTTGATGTGCATTTCAGAAAAGTATTTGAAGTTTCCAAAAAAATATATAATGAAACCCAAGGTGCTTTTGATCCAACCATTGGAGCAGTTGTAAATGCTTGGGATTTTGGACCAGAAGGTGGAATTGTAAAATTAGACAGTATCAAAATAGATAGCTTAATGATGTCTGTTGGTCTGAACAAAGTTTTATTGGAAGATAACTCAATCAAAAAAACAAACCCAAATACTTATATAGATTTTAATGCCATTGCCAAAGGTTACGCTGTGGA
>DATGBV010000175.1:0-8860 GCA_035312485.1 Flavobacteriaceae bacterium
TTCAAACTCTTTTTCAAGTTTTTTAAGTTTATTATCAAGTGCATCTCTACTTTCTACAATCTCACTTTGGTGTGAGACATGTGCTCCCAATTGGCTACCTCTTGGGCGAGTTTCAAAATAGCCATCACTTAAATTTTCAGAAATCTTTTCTGCTTTACCTTTTATTATGATTTGTTGTTCTGCTCCAGACCAAAAAAAAGACAAACACACATTTGGGTTAATCTCAATTGCTTTACCTTTTTCACTGTTATAATTCGTGTAAAAAATAAAACCTTCGTAGGTGAATTTTTTAAGCAGTACTACTCTACTCTTCGGAAAACCATCCAAACCAATTGTTGAAATAGTCATGGCATTGGATTCGTTTTCCGGAAAAAACTTATCGACTTTAAAAAACCACTTTTGAAACAACTCCATTGGGTTTTCAGGGACTTTTTCTAAAAGAAGTTCGTCCTTTTCATAAGACTTTCTGTAATTGCCTAAATCTTTTTCCATTGTAAGTGCAATTTACAAGAAAAAACTAAAGTTTAAATGTTTTACCATCTTTTGCCAATTCCACATGGTTGAATACTTCTTCGGCTTCGGTTTTAAAATGTTCAATATTATCATAACGCGTAGAATAATGTCCTAAAATTAATTTTCCAACGTTTGCTTGTTTTGCAATTTTTGCGGCTTGTTTGGCCGTACAATGCTTTGTTGGGTCTGCATATTTTAGATGCTTTTCAAGAAATGTGGATTCATGATAAAGTACATCTACATTTTTAATTATGGGTACAATTTCTTCGTTGTACGCTGTGTCACTACAAAAGGCATAGCTTTTTGGTTTTGTAGGAGCTAATGTTACGGTTTTGTTTTTTATAAGTTTTCCGTCTTCATTTTTTACATCAAAGCCTTGTTTTAATTTTCTGTAATACGCCATATTAATTTTGGCTTCCTCAACTGCCTCTATATCCAGCTTTCTATCACCTTCTTTTTCTTTAAACAAAAAACCATTGGTATACACACGATGTTTTAAAGGAATGGTATATACTTGTACTTTGTCATCTTCAAAAATACGTTCAGATTCTTTGGAATTTAATTCATGAAAAATAAGCTTGTAATTAGTCCAGGAATCTGCCAATTTCATCTGTAATGTAATCACCTCTTTAAGTCCTTTAGGGCCATAAATATGCAGGTCTGCTTCTCTAGTTAACAACCTAAATGTTGAAATAAGTCCAACCAAGCCAAAATAATGATCGCCATGAAGGTGTGAAATGAATATATGTTTAATTCTCGAAAACTTAACTTTATTACGTCTTAACTCTACTTGTGTTCCTTCGCCACAATCAATAAGAAATAAATGATTATTAATTTCCAAAACCTGCGAAGTAGGATTTGTGTTGGTTCTTGGAGTTGCACTATAACAGCCTAAAATTGTTAACTTCATGATTAAAACCCTAAATCGCGCTCTATTTCTTCCATTTCAATAATATCATAAGCTTCCTGAAGTGTAGGTACAATAATGAGTTCATCCGGAATCTTGTCTTCTTCAATTTGGTCTGTAACTATGACAAATGAATGTTTTGCCTTTCTATGCTGATTTGAAATAGCTAAAAATTCTATAACATCAGTAGTTAACAAGGTTTTTAAACTGGTAAGATTAACAATAATATTATCATTTTTATATCTTGAATAAATCACTTCAAGTTTTTTAACAAGTTCAACAATTGATGCCTTCTCTTGAGTTACAATTGTAATATTATTATCATTATCAATAATCATAACTTATTATTTTATTTTGGATGCCAATAAATATATAACTGCCATTCTTATTGCCACACCATTTTGCACCTGATTTAAAATTATGGCTTGTTTGGAATCTGCTACATCGCTCGTAATTTCAACACCACGATTTATGGGTCCTGGATGCATAATGGTTATTTCCTTGTTTAATGAATCCAATAACTTTTTATTAATACCATATTGCTGTGTATACTCTCTTGTAGTTGGAAAATAACTTATTTCCATTCTCTCATTTTGAACACGCAGCATATTGGCTACATCACACCAATTAAGAGCTTTAAGAAGATTGGTTTCTACTGTTACACCTAACTTGTCAATATATTTAGGAATTAAGGTCTTTGGTCCGCAAACCATAACCTCTGCTCCTTGAAGTTGCAATGCAAAAATATTAGAGAGTGCTACTCTACTGTGAAGAATATCACCAACAATAACCACTTTTTTACCTTTTACTTCTCCTAATCTTTCACGAATGGAATAGGAATCCAAAAGGGCTTGTGTTGGATGTTCATGAGCGCCATCTCCAGCATTAATGATACTTGCATTAACATGTTTAGACAAAAATACACCAGCTCCAGGATTTGGATGCCTCATAACAACCATATCAACTTTCATGGATAAAATATTATTTACAGTGTCTATTAAAGTTTCTCCTTTTTTTACCGAAGATTGAGAAGCTGAAAAGTTTATTACATCTGCCGATAATCTTTTTTCTGCCAGTTCAAAAGAGAGTTTTGTTCTTGTGGAGTTTTCGAAAAATAAATTGGCAATGGTAATATCACGAAGCGAAGGAACTTTTTTAATAGGCCTGTTGATAACTTCTTTAAAGTGATCTGCAGTTTCAAAAATTAATTGAATATCCTGTTTGTTAAGGTATTTTATTCCAAGTAAGTGGTTTACACTTAATTCGCTCATTTATTATTCGTTATTAATTAAATAAATTTTATCCTCACCATTATTTTCTAACCAATTAACCACAACTTTTTCTTCATTTATGGTGTCTACTTGTCTTCCTCTATAATCTGGCTGAATCGGTAAATGCCTGCTAAAGCGTCTATCAATAAGGGTTAGCAATTCTATTTCTTTAGGTCTTCCAAAGGATTGAATGGCAGTTAATGCAGCTCTTATACTTCTACCTGTAAAAAGTACATCATCTATAAAGACAACCTTTTTGTTTTCTACAATCACATTAACTTCTGTTGTATTGGCTTCTAGTGGTTTATCTCCACGACGAAAATCATCGCGGTAGAAAGTTATATCCAAATAACCTAATTGGATGTTTTTGATTTTGTAATCTTCTGAAAGGATTTTAACCAATCTATTTGCTAGATATTTTCCTCGAGGTTGCAGCCCAATTAAAACTGTATCTGTAAAATCTGTGTGTTTTTCTATAAGTTGACAAGCCAATCGATGAAGAATGATGTTTACCTCTTTTGCATTAAGTAACACTTTTTGACTCATATTCAACCCAAACGTATTTGGAGTACAAAGGTAATGCAAAAATTTAAAATCTCAATTTTTAAATCTATACAAAAAATAGCCTTCAATTTCTTGAAGGCTATTTAAGACTTCTTTAATGAATAAATATTTTATATGTTATCTTTTTAAAAGCTTATACGACTTTTGGTTTATCCCATTATCAAGTACTAAAACATATAAATTACTTTTAAATCTTGATAAGTCGATTGAATTTATTAGGTCATTAGATTGCTTTGTTAAAATATTTTTTCCGTTCAAACTATACATACTATAATTCGTAAACTCATGATTGTTGATTAACTTCACGTAATCATCTTTTACAACAAACTTTATATTTTCACTCTCGTCAATATCACCTATTGATAGTGATGGATCAAATTCGCTTATCATAGTAATTGAAGTGCCATTTAATAAGTCAGTAAGCACACCACCTAAACCAGATGTTTTGTAAACTCTCAAAAAATAATCATCTGCTTCATTGACATTTTCTATAACTAACTCGAAACTTTCTCCTACAACCAATAAAACAGTATAAGAATCGCAAGTTACTTCCTGTAAACTACCTAAATTTCCATTTGGTGCCATTAAAATTTGATAATCTATGTTAGTGAGCAAAGATACTGCTGCGCTTACCATACCAATGGTAACTTTATTATCACCACTTGATACATCATGTTTATAGAAAACATCTTCTGTAGCACCACAAGCAGGCATTAAACCGGAGATTGTTGCAGAATTATAATCCAGAACATTAACAGCAACGCCAACACCATCAATGTCTATTGCTTCATTAATTGTATCTCCATTTTGAGCAATTAATAACGTCATGTTAATAAACATAACTAAAAGTAGTAGTTTTTTCATAATAAAAGATTTAGGGTTAATAAATATTTAATGTTTTATATATAATACTTATAATATATTATAAATTTAACATTATTTATATATATTACTAAATAAATTTGATAAAATGTTAAATATTTAATATTTCTAACAATTTTTCTTGTCTTTTGTAGGAAAAATCTGTTTTTATTAACAATAGGTTATAATAAAAAAGCCCTCCAAATTAATGAAAGGCTTTTTTAATTTTAGTACGAAAAAAATTATTTCTTTTTTCCGGTCATTTTATCTTTAAGAGCTTGTAATGCTTCATTGGCATCACCCAAAGTTGGTTTTGCTTCTGCAGCTGCAGCTTCTGCTTTTCTTGCAGCTTGTTTTACAATTTTAGCTTCTTCTGCCTTAAATACAGCAGTATGTGAAGCAACTACTCTTTTGAACTCTTTATTAAATTCAATAATCTTGAATTCTGCTTCTTCTCCCTTTTTGAGTTTTTTGCCATCTTCTTTTTCTAAATGACGTGAAGGAACAAAAGCAACAATATCTTCATTGAATTGAACCGTTGCACCTTTATCTACTATTTCAGAGATCTCTGCTTTGTGAACAGTGTCTAAAGCAAATTCTGTTTCGTATTTATCCCAAGGATTTTCAGTTGTTTGTTTATGTCCTAAACTTAATTTACGTCCTTCAACATCCAATTCAAGAACAATAACTTCTAGTTTATCACCAACTGCACAAAACTCACTAGGATGCTTTATTTTTTTAGTCCAAGATAAATCTGAAATGTAAATCAATCCGTCAATACCTTCTTCCAATTCAACAAAAACACCAAAGTTTGTAAAGTTTCTAACTATTCCTGTATGTTTTGAACCAACAGGATATTTTTCTGTAATGTCTGTCCAAGGATCTGGAGTTAATTGCTTAATTCCGAGAGACATTTTACGGTCTTCTCTATCTAAAGTTAAGATTACAGCTTCTACCTCATCTCCTACTGAAACAAAATCTTGAGCAGAACGTAAATGTGTAGACCAAGACATTTCTGAAACGTGAATCAATCCTTCAACGCCATCAGCGACTTCTATAAATGCACCGTAATCTGCAATAACAACGACTTTGCCTTTTACTTTGTCTCCTACTTTTACTTCTTCACCAAGAGCTTCCCAAGGATGTTTGCTCAATTGTTTTAATCCTAACTGGATTCTAGACTTATCTTCATCAAAGTCAAGGATTACTACATTTAATTTCTCATCTAACTCAACGATTTCATTTGGATGATTAATTCTTGACCAAGAAAGGTCTGTAATGTGAATTAAACCATCAACACCACCAAGATCAATAAATACACCATAAGAAGTAATGTTTTTAACAACACCTTCCAGTACTTGACCTTTTTCTAATTGACTGATGATTTCTTTCTTTTGTTCTTCGATATCAGCTTCAATTAAAGCTTTATGGGAAACTACTACGTTTTTGAATTCGTGGTTGATTTTTACAACTTTAAATTCCATAGTTTTGTTTACATATTGATCGTAATCTCTAATAGGTTTTACATCTATTTGAGAACCTGGTAAGAAAGCTTCGATGCCAAAAACATCTACAATCATTCCACCTTTGGTTCTGCATTTTACAAAACCGTTAACGATTTCACCATTGTCATGAGCCGCATTTACACGATCCCAAGCTTTAATTACTCTAGCTTTTCTGTGAGATAATACTAATTGTCCTGTAGCATCTTCGCGTACATCAATTAATACTTCTACTTTATCGCCTACTTTTAAGTTTGGATTGTAGCGGAATTCGTTTAAAGAAATAACACCTTCAGATTTTGCATTGATGTCTATAATAGCATCACGATCTGTAATGTGTATTACAGTTCCTTCAACTACTTCATCATCTAAAGTATCAACAAAATTTTCTGCTACTAATTTTTCAAATTCTTTAAGTTGTTTGTCATCAACCTCATCAATTCCTTCTTGATAGTTGTGCCAATTAAAGTCTTTTAAGAATTTTTCTGGATTTGCTTGAGCTTCAGATACTACTGGAGCTTCAGCGGTTTGGGCTTCAGTTTCTACAACTTCTGGAGTTTCTGTTGCTTCAACTTTAGCTTTTTTTGCTTTTTCAGCCATGTGCTGATTAAATTTGTATTCTGTATGTCTCGGAAGATTTTAAAGCAAATAACACACAGAAGTGTTAAAAAATATTTTTGTCGTTCCTTTCATCTTACCGTTAATTCGCTAAAAGGAGTGCAAAAATACAATTATATTTTTGATTGCCAAAAGTTTATTAAATGAAAAACAAGTGATTTATTCTAGATTATTGAGTGTCTTTTCTACAAGTTGAAGGATTTTATCAAATTGTTCTTGAATGGTTAAGTTTGAATTATCAATCTCTATAGCGTCTTGAGCCTTCACCAAAGGTGAATCTTCTCTGTGAGAATCAATATAGTCTCGTTCTTGGACATTCTTTAAAACTTCATTGTACTCTACTTTATCACCACGATCAACCAGTTCTTGATAACGTCTTTTTGCTTTGGTTTCTGCAGATGCTGTCATAAATATCTTTAATTCTGCGTTTGGAAAAACCACTGTTCCTATGTCTCTGCCATCCATTACAATACCTTTATCTTTACCCATCAATTGTTGCTGTTTGACCAATTGATAACGAACCTCTGGTATTGCTGAGACTTGGCTTACAAAGTTTGAAACTTCAAGCGTTCTTATTTCCTTCTCCACATTTTTATCATTTAGATAGACTTCAGAAAAACCTGAATTCTCATTAAATTTAAACTTTATGGTTACATTTTGAAGCTCATCTATCAAGCCTTCAGTATTAAAATGAGTATCGTCTATAAAATGATTTTGCATAGCAAAAAGCGTTACTGCTCTATACATAGCTCCAGAATCTACATATATATAGCCTAAATGCTCTGCCAACTGTTTAGCCACAGTACTTTTACCTGTTGAAGAAAATCCATCTATGGCTATGGTAATTTTATTCATCTATATGTTTGAAGTGTCTAAAATACTTAAAGTGCCTTAAGTTGAAAAATATTTGTTTTATTTAAGAAGCTCCTCAACTTTAAATACTTAAAAACTTTAGCACATTTTAAATACTTTTTACTGTAAATCTAATTGCAAACCAAAAAAGTTAGAATTTGCAGCACTTGTATATTTTGCATGCGTATAACTAAAACGCATTTTATTAATTTTTATCGAGAATCCTGCAGATAATCCAGAAAAATTTCTTTGGTCTACTATACGTAACTCTTCGGCTCTTCTAAAATTATAAGCCAGTCTGATATTAAAACCTCCTTCTGGAAACAATTCTGCACCCAAAATGGTATGCCTGATAACCTGACCTAGTAAACCTATTTTTTCTTGAGTTTGATTTCCAGATAAATCTGAAGTTGCTCTTGCAGGGTTTGGTCTAGCAATTGGCCACTTTTGTAAGTTCTCAAAAGTAATATGCCAACGAATTGGAACATGTTCTAAAGTTTGGGACAGTCCAAAATCCACCTCAAACGGTAATGGTTCATTCAAGCCAGCATAGGTTGTAATTTGGCTTCCTAGATTTCTTACAACCAATGCAGCATTAAAATCTATCCTATCATCAATATATATTAATCCCAAATCCACGGCAGCACCAAAAGAACTATACTGTTCTAATTTAGACGTGATTAATTTTAAGTTTCCTCCAAAATAAAAATCTGAATATCCAATCTGTAAGGCATAGCCCATAGACAAGGCTACTTCGTTTCCTGTGAATGACCCCGTTTCGTTACCTTCTTCATCATAACCATCAAAAGACCCATAATTTATATAGGTAATCCCAGCATGAAATGTTTGGGTTCTTCTATCAACAGTATAAGCATAAGCTGCAGTGCCATAACTAATACCTCCTAAATAACTCGTGTAGTTCAAAGCCAATTGATTATCCATCTGCATATTAATTGTAGCCGGATTGTAAAGCCCTTGGGTTACATCATAATCTACATTGGTAAGAACCTTTCCGCCAAGAGCAGCTTGTCGAGGAGATGACACCAAATTAAGGAATTGATAAGTAGATTCACCTCCTAATTGAGCTAAAGCAAAATTACTTAAAAGCAAACACAAAAATAGGCTGATTCTCTTTAACATAAAGGTACAAAGTAACTAAATCTATCTTAAAACGGTTTCAGGTTTGATTTATTTTTAAATCAAAAAAAAACCTCGAATCAAATCGAGGTTCAAAATATTAAAGTTTCTTTGCATTTTTTACCTTTTGGTTGGTAATTGCCAATTTAATTACTTCGCTCATATCAGTTACATAATGAAAGGTAAGACCTTTTAAATAGTCTTCTTTTATTTCATTAATGTCACGTCTGTTCTCTTCACAAAGCAAGATTTCTTTTATTCTTGCACGTTTTGCTGCCAATATCTTTTCTTTGATACCTCCAACAGGGAGAACCTTGCCTCGAAGTGTTATTTCTCCAGTCATAGCAAGACTTTTCTTTACCTTTTTTTGGGTGAAAAGTGATACTAAAGAGGTGAGCATGGTAACTCCAGCACTTGGCCCATCTTTTGGTGTTGCTCCTTCAGGAACATGAATATGAACATTATATTTGTCAAAAACTTCTGGGTCAATTCCTAATTCATCTGCATTGGCCTTTATATATTCCATGGCAATAGTTGCAGATTCCTTCATGACTTTTCCAAGATTGCCAGTAATATTCAGATTCCCTTTACCTTTAGACAAAATAGATTCAATAAACAAAATATCTCCACCTACT
>DATGBV010000176.1:0-5013 GCA_035312485.1 Flavobacteriaceae bacterium
ATATAAAATTAAGAGAAAATAAAATAAATCCTCCTTTTAATATCATTTGCAAATATCCTACTTCTATAGTAATTCTTGTTGGGTCGTCACCTTTCCAGGCTGTATTTCCTATTAATTGATAATATCTTGTTACTCTTTCAAAAAATTCGCTATAATAGGTTCCTAAAGAACCTCTACCAACAAATTTTTCAGTAACATTCAATTCAGACATAAGTTCAGTAAACAAAAATGTTCTTGTTTCTTGGAAATCTATAAAAGTTGCAACAATATTTGATACAAATTCATACCCGACTGTAAAAATAATTATTATAAGTATTATAAATCCAATAATTATATATTTTATAAACACATATTTTATTTTAATAAAAACTAATCTGTCTAATAATAAAAAGAATATGGTTATTGATAAATACAATAAGTCCATTCGTTGTTTTACCAGAGTCGCTACGGCAATATAAATAGCTATAATAATAAAAAATTGAATTTTACTAATTATAGAAAATCTGTAGAACCCCAATAATAATAAAAAATTAATTGGTCTTAATAGCCATGCCCATTGTAAATAAGTATTACTAAAAAAGCTTAATGATAATAGGAATATTATTATCATCAATTGAAAAACAAAGTTTATAACTCTAATAACTATAGTCCAGTTTTCAATTTTTAAACCTATAATCAGTGACATTGGTAATACCCATGCCCAACCCATATATACATTGCCAAAATTAGTAGCTAAATCTTGCATAGAAAACGACAGTCCTCTAATTATAGTTACAACTCCCCAAATAACTAATAAATAGAACAACGCCCTGAAAAATTTAGGTATTTGGTTTACTTTTTTTATGTTCTTTATTGATAATAATAGAATGGCGATTACAGAAAAAAGTAAGAAAAGAGTAATTAATATTTTTTTAATATTAAGTCCTTGGGGCCTAACAAGAAAAAATAACATAACATATATTGCATTACAAATCAATGCCCATTTAAGTAGTCTTTTTTCTGTTAAATACATATTGTAATTTTTAACCTACCTATGAATAATACTATTTATCTAAAATAATAATTAACTTTAATTCTGTAACTCTCTCATATATTGTGGCTTAAGGTAAATTATTGGATGTAGTTTTTCTTCAATTCTTTTTGTTTGTAGCTTATATGAGATGGGGTCTTGGACTATGTATTCATTAAAATCAAAATAATTTATTATTTCTGAAGGCTCTATCAACAATGTATTTTTATCAAAAGACAATTCTATTGATTCAATTTCAATTTCTTTTATCTCCTTTTCGCCAAAGTTAATGCGGAAATTATCCGAAATGTTTTCGCCAAAATTCGCAGTGAGCATGTCCATTTCTGAAGTAAGGACGATACTCTCATTAATTACGATATACTTATTTTGATACTCATCAGAAATTATATTATAAAGCACCATTTTAATATTGTCTGATCTATTTGTTTTAAACTTCATTTTTACAACAAATTCCTTTTTCAAATCAGTTTCTTTTTCAACTTCATCCTGTTTCTTTTTTTCGTTTGAATCGGTCTTACAACCAAAAGAAATTAACACAATTATTAATAGTAAAATTCTTCTTTTCATTTTTAAGATATTTAAATTATTTGTCAGTATTACTTTTCTTAAGCAGTTTCAAAACTTATTTATTTGGATTTTTTGGAGAATTCTTTTTTTATTTTACCAATAATTGAATATAGGAAAGGTAAATTCTTCCTAATACCTTCCCTAAAAATAATGTATCTATTATAGTCAATTGCTGCAACATTTTTTACAGGGACTTTCCAATTCTTACCATACAATTCTATTAAGAACTTTTCCGATTCAATAGGAATTTGAAAGTCTTCTCCTAAAAATGAATGTGTTTTGGTTTCTTGTAAGAATTTAGCTTTTGCTTTTAGTCCAACATCACATTTTCTAAATTGTGAGGAGGTTTTTTTAAAAAAATAAAAATCAATATACTCCTTATCACGTGAAATGCTTAAAAGTTTTCCATCATACCTTAATACCCTAAATCCTTTATCAATAATCTCATTTAAAACAGCCAAAAGATCTTCTTTGTGCTCATCTAACATGGATAAATCTATATCCTCATCATGTTCAATAAAGTTATTTTCTCGTATAGCCCCAAGCAAAGTGCCATAGATAAGAGCAAATTTGATGTTGTGCTTATCTAACACCGCCTTAATTTCCAATAGGTTTCTCTTTGCAACCTCTAAATTTATCCGCTTTGTTCCGGAAATGGGTTGAATTTCTTCATAGGTAATGATTCCATTTTTTGTAATTATCTCTTTTTCCATATTTCATCTTAGGCAATTAATTTTGTTTTGTATATGTAATAAATCCTTAACAACAATCCAACAAACATATATACGGGAACTGCAAAAACTACAATATAAATATTTTCAGTAACAAAAACTGCCATGGTGGTATAAATCACGTAAATGACTGAAGCATAAATAAGGCTATTATTTGCATATTTAATATAACCAAATGCAGCGAGCAACGGATACCCTAATACAGCACTAGCAATTGCAAAAATAGCTCCGCAAAAAACAATAACGAAAAATAAAGACAACATTTGGTTTTGTTCGTCATAAATTATAAAGAGCAGTTCTTCATTAAAATAAATTATTGGAATCAGTAGTATGGCGGATAATGCTGTTACTGACACCAAAATTTTTTTTAAAAATTCAATGTTTTTGGTTCTTGCCATATAAGGGTAGATGGTTTGAGAGATAACCGAACCAAGACTCATAAAGGCATAAAACAATTTTTCAACCATAGTATAATACCCTACAATCAGGTTCCCAAAATATAAACCAATTATTGTTGTAGCAAAATATCGGCTTCCATTATTAGCTACCCTAGATAAAAAAAACTGAAAACTATCTTTTAATTCTCTTATAATAACATCTTTTTTAGGACGTACTAACTTTATTGAAAACAGCTTAAACACTAACCAAAACGCATAGCCCCCGCCTAAAACAATACCTAAGGTGTTTAATACAGGAACATAAATGTAATCTGAAGATTTTTTTATCAGTACAAATATCAAAACGGTAAACAACGTTTTGGAAAAAACATTAACATAGGTAATATATTTCATCTTTTCCATGCCTTGAAATAACCATGTTGGAAAAATTGAATTTCCCACAACTACTCCAAAGGTGGCATAATATAGAAATGCATTTGAATGAAACACTTCTAATGTTAATGTCAGAATTGTTAAAACAATAAAGGATATTAACATTAAACATGTTTTGATAAGCATTACAGATGAAAAAACTTCGGAGATTTTCTGGGAATTATCCCTATGGATTGAAACCTCTCTAGTAGCAGATAACTCAAAACCAAAACTTACCAAAATATTGAAATACATAATAATGGATAGTGCAAAATTAACCAATCCAAATTTTTCAACACCTAATACACGAACTAAATATGGCAATGTTATAAGTGGCAAAAGCATATTCAACCCCTGTAAAACGGATAATGAAAAAAAATTGGATAAAAGTGCCTTTTTATCTTGAGAAATCTTTGCTTTTTTCAATCCATTTTTAAACATAAATGAGTAACGGTGTGCTAATTAATAATTCCAAATTCATTTTTTGCCCTAAGGTAGTCTTCTTCAAAATCCACTTCAACAAAATTTGCATTCAAAATATCCATAGGTTTAATTTCATAAACAGCTTCGTTTATAGCCTCAGTAATTACCGATTCCATATAATGGTTAAGTTCTCCTTTTTTAAATAAAGCTTCTGCTGTCGACTTAAAAAAAGGAATTGTAATTTTAGCAAATTTTGCAATACCAAGAAACTCACCATCAGCATTTTCAGCATCCATTTCCTTGGTTATTTTCATAACTTTATCATCCTTAATTAGTACTTTCATCTCCTCCTCTCCGCATTTTTTTCGTTCAAAAGGCAATACCATATCTCCTTTTGTTTTAACAAGATTTTCCCAAACAAGTTTTTCAGCTAGGGTGTCGGCGTGTAAAAAAAGAAAATCATTTGTAATCTTGTCCAAAGCCAAATATAATGAACCTAAAACATTACAATGGTTCCAAAATGGATTAAATACTATTTCAATATTGTCATAGCTATTAAGGTGGTTCTCAATTTTGAGGCTATTAAACCCCGTAACAACAATTATTTTTTCTAAATCTAATTGATTCAAAATACCTATGTTATAATCTAATAGTGTATAACCGTCATCATTTAAGGGTAATAAACTTTTTGGAAGATCTGTAGTATAATTTCCCAAACGACTTCCTTTTCCTGCTGCTAGTATAACTCCAATCATTTTATAATGAATTTGTTAAAATCTTTTTTATGGTTCCAATATCTTTATAAGATGGATCTGCGAATACATTCCCAGTAACATTGCTGGATACATTCTCAATTTGATCTTTATTCATCCCTAGATCAACAATTGAATAATCAATATTGAGCGTCTCTTTTAGGTTTTGTATTTCAGACATAAACTTGTCCACACTCATCTGTAAATCATTAACTAAATCATTTAGCTCTTTTAAATTTATATCCACCAAATGATACAACCAACCCTTGTAAAGTGCAATTAACCCTTGTGCGTGACTTGTACCCGTTAATGGTCCAATAACATATTGTATTCTGTGCGGTAAACATGTGGAGCTATATGCTAAATTTATTCCCATCAAAGAGGATGAAATAGCAATTTTCTGCATAGCTTCTAAATTATTCTCCTTACATGCTGGAATTAAGTAATTAAAAATATTTTTAATACAATTAATAGATTGATTTCTAACTAAAGAGTTACTTTTTTTGGATATATATGTTTCTACGGCATGTGTAAGACAATCAAATCCAACCTCTGCTTTAAGTTTAAACGGGCAAGCATTATGTAATCTGGCATCAATCAACACTTCATCTGGTTGAATAATACTGCCTCTTAAACCACCTTTAACGCCATCGATTTCATCATAAATTATCGCCCCAAGAGAAAGTTCAGCTCCTGTTCCG
>DATGBV010000177.1:0-8843 GCA_035312485.1 Flavobacteriaceae bacterium
TTTGTTCTCAACGAATTGGTAGAAGGAGTCAAACCAAAATCCAAATCAATGGGATTAAAAGTTAAGACACCATTCTGATTTTCGTAAACTTCTATAAAATCCCAAGTTGCAGTAAATTCAGTAGCATTTCTAGATGTTGAAATTAATGTTATAGCTAAACCCTGATTATCACTATCATCTAAAAAACTGGTAGGAAGTGATATAGGAGATCCCAACAAGTTTAAGGTTAAACCTCCATCAATGGAGTAAAATGGTTGTCCAGTATTAGCCGCTGGATCAATTGAGATATACAAATTAACAGCGTTTGCACTTAAAATATCAGTAATATCATATTTAGTGTCATGTGTAACAATACCTCCATCTTCCAAAAGAATCTGAATTCCATATTCTGAATCAGCATTAGAAATCCCATTCATTAATACCACTTTGAGATAATTATCCTGATCTCCATTTCCAATACTTATTCCGTAGGATTGAAAATCTACCGGATTATTTTGAGAACCGTTAATACCAAAAAAGGGAGACTCGATTTTTGAATGAATTGTGAATGGATTTGAGTTACTATCTACATTAATACCAAATTGAAAACCATTATCCTGATTATTATTGGCTTCTAGAGCGTCACCATTTGTTACAATATCAACAGTAGCCTTTCCAGCTGCTCCTCCAAACGATAAATCATCAGTATTAAATTGATTTAAATAATTTGTTGCTCCAGATGGATCCAACATTAATCCAGTAAAGCCCAATCCAAGAATGCCTGTTCCAGGATCATTATTCCAAAAAGGGTAATTGATGGGAAGTGATGTAGTCAAACCATTGTCGGGATCTAATGCAAAAACATCATTAACATCTAAAATAGCATCGTTATCATCATCATCATCATTTAAATCGGAAATAAAATCACCATCATTATCATTTGGCTTACTACCTTGAGAGCAAATATTAGTATTATTGTCTATTTCGTCTTGATTTGTATAGCCATCCATATCATAGTCTGCCATGGCATCATATCCTTCTTCTCCAGGTTGGATACAATTAATGTCAGCAGGTTCAAATACTGTAATACTATTAGAACCGTAAGTTGCAGCCCAAACCGTTCCTGGGAAAACATCTAAATCGCCTTGCGCTATAACATCTAATGGAATACTACCAAATCCACTAAATGTAGCTTCGTATTCATCAACAGTGTCACCTGCAGCATTTAATACATATCTATTAATATTACCATTAAATGACGCTGTTAAAATATTGCCTTGCATTGCACCGCCAAAATTTGATGCTGTATATTCTGCAATACCATTTGTAGAAGCGTTAATTATATCCAGAATATTAACTTTAGTACTTCCTACAGGCTCGTCCATTAAATACTCACCTAATCTTGGGTCATCAGGAAAATCTGCTATAGTAAAAGAGCTATTAAAATATCCAGAACACCCAACTAATAATGTTGCTAAATCGGTATTGTAAAGTTCATTCCAAGTACCTCCATTGTTTTCGTAAGCAATGATTCTAGCTCTAGACGGAAATGCGATAATAGGTAATGGATGTCCGCCATAGTATGTACCATTGGCATCATTAATAGTTCCAATAAAATGAAGTGGGTCACCATCTAATGAGCTGCCACTCTCATTTATTTCGTTGGTTACATAATGATTAATTGGATCGTAACCACCCATAATTGTACTTTGGTCTCCTAAAAATTCATCGGTGTTTACATCGTAAATTTTCGGCAAGCCTCCCCAACCTGAATTTGGACCATTATCTGATAAATAAATCCTGCCATTTTCCATAATAAGTGTATCGTAAGGATTTCTAAAACCAGGAGCAAATATTTGAATAGGGCTTCCTGCTTCAAAAAAGGCTTGATTTAAGCTATTGTTGCCACCAAATGGATCTCCAATGTCTATAGTAGCATTATGCATTGGGTGGCTTACATCAATATATGGAAAATCTGGACTACCAAAAGAAATATCTCCTCTAGAAGGATCATTTAAAGTTGGTAAATCGTATACATATTCTGTATTGGTTCTAGGATCGGTATAAACCGTCATAGACTCTAGTTGCGTTAAATCTATAATATGTACACTTCCTGAATAAAAATATTCTGGTGTTGCTGCAAAATTATTTGAAGGTGCTCCTTTGTTAGTGTTTCCACCTTGGTTAAGCAACATATATCTTGTTCCATCTTTTTCAAATAATTGCATACCATTGGTAGAATGGTTTTCTTCACAACGAGGTAATCCACGTATTAGATCAATTTTATTCCATTGGCTTCCATCCCATTCCAATCTAGATAGGATGCCAGAGTTGGTATCTAAATTGGTATCTTCCCCAACACCTCCACCACCAATTAAATTGTCTGAAGATGTTACATAAATAATTGGATTAAGGGCTGTACCAGATAGTTTAATTCCCGTAATTTGTCTTGTCAGTACTTGAGTTAAATTTCCTGAATCGTCATGATTTCTAACAAAATCTCTAATTATGGTTATTTCTTCCGAATTGGTAACAGAATATGTTCCGCTTCCTATAGGTGCATTATCACGTTCAATAGTAAAAGCCCAGATAGTACCATTTTGTTGTGAAACATAAAGTCGGTCATCAGGACCAAATTCTAAAGATGTTGGATTGGTAACGGTTTCACCTATTAATCCAGAAGAACCAAAGCTAATGGTTTGTGCTCTTAAGTTATTACAATTAAAAAAGGTAATTAACGATATAGTAAGAAAAAGAATAAAGGACTCTCTTTTTACATGTAGAGGATAAGGCAACATAGGCGATGTTTAATTGGTCAAATTTTGGGTTTATAAATGATAACGTTTAGGGAAAATTTTAAGGGTTCAAGTTAAAAAAAAAGCAGAAAACTAGCAGAGACTTTTGCTAGTTTTCGTTAAAAACAGTAATTAATCGGTTATACAGTTCTACAGTCTTCAAAAAACCACATAACCTACTCTTTTGTTGCTATTTATCTTCGATTAAAACCCATTCACCTTTAGCAATAAGTGGTTCTGCTTGTTTGTATTTCAGCGTTTTGTTTTCGCCACTCATTACATGTTTTATTGTTACACGATCGTTTCTTCCTATTTTAGGCCTGTCACGAACAATAGTTTCAACTACTTCTGGTTGGCGTTGCGTATTTCCAGCAGCTCTATTTTGTGCGGCACGTTCGTCCATGTTTGGAATTTCTTCTTTACTAGTTTCAAGCTTTTCTTTTTTTCGAGTTTGTCTTGCTTCACTAATAGTGCTTTCTTCTGTTGGTAATTCGCCTTTAAACAAGAAAGATATTACGTCCTTATTCACTTGGTCTATAGTGCTTTTGAACAACTCAAAGGCTTCAAATTTATAAATTAGAAGTGGGTCTTTTTGTTCATGAACCGCCAATTGAACAGATTGTTTCAATTCATCCATTTTACGCAAGTGTGTCTTCCATGCGTCATCAATAATGGCTAAAGTTATATTCTTTTCGAAATCAGTGATTAGTTGTTTACCTTTAGATTCGTAGGCTTTTTCTAAATCTGTAACGACTTGCAATGTTTTAACACCATCTGTAAAAGGGACTACAATACGTTTGAATTTGTCACGCTGATTTTCATAAACATTTTTGATTACAGGGAATGCAATTTCGGCATTGCGTTGCATCTTTTCTTTGTAATGATCAAAGGCTGCTTTGTAAACTGTTGAAGCAATTTCTTGAACAGAAAGGGTATCAAATTGCTCTTTAGTTATTGGAGAACTCATTGAGAAATAGCGAATCAATTCGAACTCAAAGTTTTTATAATCGTTTGCTGCTTTGTTGGTATCTGCAATGATTTCTGCTGTGTCAAAAATCATATTGGCAAAATCTACACGAAGTCGCTCACCAAAAAGTGCGTGATAACGACGTTTATAAACCACTTCACGTTGGGCATTCATAACATCGTCATATTCTAATAAACGTTTTCTTATACCAAAGTTGTTTTCTTCTACTTTTTTCTGTGCACGCTCAATAGATTTTGAGATCATTGAATGTTGAATAACTTCACCTTCCTTTAATCCCATTCTATCCATCATTTTAGCTATACGTTCGCTACCAAACAAACGCATTAAATTATCTTCTAACGAGACATAAAATTGAGAACTTCCAGGATCACCTTGACGACCAGCACGACCACGTAACTGTCTATCAACACGACGTGAATCATGACGTTCTGTACCTACAATAGCCAAACCACCAGCTTTTACAACTTCTTCAGATAATTTGATATCTGTACCACGACCAGCCATGTTGGTGGCTATAGTAACTTGGCTTTTTCTACCAGCTTGGTCAACAATTTCAGCTTCTTTTTTATGTTGTTTTGCATTTAAAACGTTATGAGATATTTTTCTTATGCTTAACATCTTACCAAGTAACTCACTAATTTCAACTGAAGTCGTACCAATTAAAACAGGACGACCAGCTTCTGCAAGTTGTGTAACATCATCAATAACAGCATTGTATTTTTCGCGTTTGGTCTTGTAAACCAAATCTTCTTTATCGTCTCTAGCTATAGGTCTGTTGGTAGGAATTTCTACTACATCCAACTTATAGATTTCCCAGAATTCTCCAGCTTCTGTTACCGCAGTACCTGTCATACCAGACAATTTGCGATACATTCTGAAATAATTTTGAAGTGTTATCGTAGCAAAAGTTTGAGTAGCAGATTCAATCTTTACATTTTCTTTAGCCTCAATCGCTTGATGTAAACCATCACTGTAACGGCGACCATCCATGATACGGCCTGTTTGTTCATCAACAATCATGACTTTATTGTCTATAACAACATACTGGATATCTTTTTCAAAAAGGGCATAGGCTTTAAGAAGCTGATTCAATGTGTGGATGCGTTCTGATTTGACTCCAAAATCCCTAAACAATTCTTCTTTTAATTTTGCTTCTTCTGACGCTGATAATCCTTGAGATTCAATTTTGGCGATTTCGACGCCTATTTCTGGCATTACAAAAAAGTCTGGATCGTCTTTTCCTGAAAGATATTCAACTCCTTTATCTGATAATTCTATTTGATTGTTTTTTTCATCAATAACATAATACAATTCGGCATCAACTTTTGGCATTTCCCTGTTGTTGTCCTGCATGTAAAAGTTTTCAGTTTTTTGCAACAATTGTTTTACACCTTCTTCACTTAAAAACTTAATTAAAGCCTTATTTTTTGGTATACCACGAAAAACCCGTAATAATTTAAAGCCACCTTCTTTTGTGTCTCCTTCGGCAATTAGTTTTTTGGCTTCAGCTAAAACACCTGTCAAATATCTACGTTGAACGCTTACAATATCATCAACTTTAGGCTTTAACTCATTAAATTCGTGCCTGTCTCCTTGAGGAATAGGACCAGAGATAATTAATGGTGTACGAGCGTCATCCACTAAAACAGAATCTACCTCATCTACAATAGCATAGTGGTGTGGACGTTGTACCAAATCGTTTGGTGCGTGTGCCATGTTATCACGCAGATAATCAAAACCAAATTCGTTATTGGTTCCGTAAGTAATATCGGCATTATATGCTTTTTTTCTAGCAGCCGAATTTGGTTGATGGTAATCTATACAATCCACACTTAAACCGTGAAACTCAAAAATAGGAGCCATCCAAGCACTATCTCGTTTAGCCAAATAATCGTTTACTGTTACCAGATGAACTCCTTTACCACAGAGTGCATTAAGATACATAGGAAGTGTAGCGACCAAAGTTTTTCCTTCACCAGTTTGCATTTCGGCTATTTTACCTTGATGCAGAGCAATACCACCAACAAGCTGTACATCATAATGTACCATATCCCAAGTGATGGGTTTACCTGCTGCGTCCCAAGAGTTGGACCAAATAGCCTTTTCGTCTTCAAGCGTTATATAATCTTTTTCACCAGACAACTCTCTATCAAAGGTATTAGCCATAACTGTAATACTCGTATTATTTACAAAACGCTTAGCAGTTTCTTTAACTACTGCAAAAGCTTCTGGTAATATTTCATTTAAAACATCTTCTGTGATTTTATAGGCTTCATCCTTGAGTTTATCAACTTCTTGATAAATATCTTCACGTCTATCAATATCTTCTGTTGCATCTGCTTCTTCAAGAAGTTTAGCTATTTGATCATCAATATCTTTGTTAGCTTCTGCTATTGTATTTTTAAAAAATGTTGTTTTGGCTCTTAATTCATCATGAGACAAAGCTTCTAAAGCAGATTCGAACGTTTTAATTTGATTCACGATAGGCATAAGTGCCTTTACGTCTTGTTTTGATTTGTCTCCTACAAAGACTTTTAATACTGAATTTAAAAAACTCATGTGTTGTTTATTTTTAAGCGACAGGCTAAAGCCTGTGTCATATTATTTTAAAATTTTAGCGCAACTATTTTAAGGTGCTACCAAAGATACGTTTTGTTATAATGATTAATAATGTATGAGCACAAAAAAAGTCTCATGAAGAGACTTTATAAAGTATTATTAAAGTTATTAATATTCGTCCTCGTTCCAGAGGTAATCTTCATCTGTTGGATAGTCGGACCAAATTTCTTCAATAGAATCGTAAGAATCACCTTCATCCTCAATAGCTTGAAGATTTTCAACAACTTCTAAAGGCGCACCTGTTCTTATAGAATAATCTATTAATTCGTCTTTAGTTGCAGGCCAAGGTGCATCACTTAAATACGATGCTAATTCTAGTGTCCAATACATTTTTAATTCAATTTAAAATTTTTGCAAAAATAAATTTTTAGTTTAAACAAGCAAGAAAAAAATGAATTATTTAATCATTATTTTAAAGAACGGTCTTTTGTACTGTCAATCAATATACTAAAACGGCTTTGACACTACTTGTCGGATTCTTTAAATACTACTTTTTCGGAATCCACTTAATTTCTGTTGCCTGTAAATCATGAGACAACTTCCGTGCCAATACAAAAAGGTAGTCAGATAGTCGGTTAAGATATATCATGGCATTGGATTCTACTGGTTGAAATTCGTTAAGCGCAGAGGTTAAACGCTCTGCTCTACGGCAAACACAGCGTGCAATATGACAGAATGACACCGTTTGATGTCCACCTGGAAGTACAAAATGTGTTATAGGAGGAAGGCTTTCGTTCATTATATCCATTTCTTTTTCAAGTAATGCAATATCTTCAGAAGATATTTTAGGGATGTTCAAACGTTCTTTACCACTTTTAAGAATAGCTTTTTCTGGATCTGTTGCCAAGATAGCTCCAACAGTAAACAGGTTTTCTTGAATTTGCGTTATGGTTTTCTGATAATGCTTATCAATTTTTTGATCTCTTATTAAACCAAGATGAGAGTTTAACTCGTCAACTGTGCCATAACTTTCAATGCGAATATGGTGTTTAGGAACTCTTGTTCCTCCAAACAAAGCTGTTGTGCCTTTATCTCCTGTTTTGGTATAAATTTTCATCTTAAATAATTTAAGAAGTGGAAAGTTAAAAGTTAAAAGTTGAAAAGTAAAATGTAAACCGTTTTATTTTTTAAGGGAATATTGTTTGTTTATGGTATCACTATCGATCACGCCATCAATTAATCTAATAATTCGGTGCGCACGCGCAGCAATATCTTCTTCATGAGTAACCATAATCACTGTATTTCCTGCCTTATGAATATCGTCAAAAAGATGCATGATTTCCAATGAAGTTTTGGAATCTAGATTTCCTGTAGGCTCGTCGGCAAGAATAATAGACGGTTTGTTAATTAAGGCTCTACCAACCGCAACACGTTGGCGCTGCCCACCAGACAATTGATTGGGTTTATGATCCATTCTGTCAGATAAGCCAACATTAGTCAGAACTTCTTCGGCTCTTTTAATTCTATCACTTTTCGAAACACCTGCATAAATCATAGGTAGTGCTACATTGTCCAATGCCGTTGTTCGAGGTAGGAGGTTGAAGGTTTGAAAAACAAATCCGATTTCTGTATTTCTGATGTCTGCCAATTCATCATCACTCATTTTGCTTACATCCTTACCATTCAGAATATATTGTCCTGCTGTTGGTGTATCTAAACAACCTAAAATGTTCATCAATGTGGATTTACCAGAGCCAGAAGGTCCCATGATGGCAACATATTCTCCTCTTTCAATATCCAGATCAATACCTTTTAATACATGAACAGTTTCTTGGCCTAATTTAAAATCTCGAATAATATCTCTAATTTTTATGATGTTGCTCATGTGCTAATTGCCTATTGAGTTGTAAAAATATTGTTTTTTGTTTAGTATGACGCAGGATTTAACTTGTTGTTACATTCTAATTATGAAATGTTCTTTGGCCTGTTCTTTTCTGAAGAACACAAATCCCCAAAAAAAGGTGTCAATAGTAACGGTTACTTTTGGATGCTGTTTAATTGTTTCCCAAGATTCTGCCATGTCTTTAGACCAATAAATATCATCGAATATGAAGACTGAATCGTTGTGTACAGTTGAAATTAAGGCATTGAAATACTTTAGTGTTGCTTGTTTTTGATGATTGCCATCAAAGAAGATAAGGTCGTAAGATTTGTTTTTTAGATTATGAATAGCTGTATCAAAATCTTCATTAATCAAGTTAATGTTATTTAAACCCAATTCTTGGAAATTATCCTTTGTGAATTTTGAAATATTCGGGCAGCCTTCAACAGTAGTTATGGTGGTTTCAGGATTTGCTATACTCATGGCTTGTGTTGCTAAACCGAGTGATGTACCTAATTCTAGAATGTTTTTGCATTGAAAGTAATTGACTAATCTATATACTAATTTTGTTCGTTTTAATGTGCTTCCAGAGGTTTTTGCGATGCTGGCTATTTTTCGAGTATTTTTTTTGGTGGTCTTT
>DATGBV010000178.1:0-6136 GCA_035312485.1 Flavobacteriaceae bacterium
GGTCTCTCGCTCTAAATGTTTACGAGTTAAGATATACGGTTTGCGAATCGTAAATCTGAAATCGGCAATCGTAAATGAAAAGCCGGTGTAGCTCAGGGGTAGAGCGTTTCCTTGGTAAGGAAGAGGTCACTAGTTCAAAGCTCGTCATTGGCTCTTTTACATTTAAGAATAAGAATTGAACACTAATATAAATTAAGAATAAAATAAATTAAACATGGCAAAGGCAACTTTCGATCGTTCAAAACCACACTTAAACATTGGTACTATTGGACACGTAGATCACGGTAAAACAACTTTAACTGCTGCTATTACTACAGTATTAGCAAAGGCAGGTTTATCAGAATTGAGAAGTTTTGATTCTATTGATAATGCTCCAGAGGAAAAAGAAAGAGGTATTACAATTAATACATCACACGTTGAATATTCTACAGCAAATCGTCACTACGCTCATGTTGACTGTCCAGGTCACGCGGATTATGTTAAGAACATGGTAACTGGTGCTGCTCAAATGGATGGTGCTATTTTAGTAGTAGCTGCTACAGATGGTCCAATGCCACAAACTCGTGAGCATATCTTATTAGGACGTCAAGTAGGTATTCCTCGTATCGTTGTTTTCTTAAACAAAGTTGATATGGTGGATGATGATGAGCTTTTAGAATTAGTTGATATGGAAGTTAGAGACTTATTGAACTTCTATGAGTATGATGGAGATAATGGTCCAGTAATTTCTGGTTCTGCTCTAGGCGCACTTAATGGTGAGCAAAAATGGGTTGATACTGTAATGGAATTAATGGAAGCTGTTGATAGCTGGATTGAACTTCCAGAAAGAGATATTGATAAACCTTTCTTAATGCCTATAGAAGATGTATTCTCTATTACTGGGCGTGGTACAGTTGCAACAGGTCGTATAGAAACAGGTATTGCTAACACAGGTGATTCAGTTGATATTATTGGTATGGGAGCAGAAAAATTAACGTCTACTATTACAGGGGTTGAGATGTTCCGTAAAATATTAGATAGAGGTGAAGCTGGAGATAATGTAGGTATCTTATTAAGAGGTATTGAAAAAACAGATATTAGTAGAGGTATGGTTATCACCAAACCAGGTTCTGTAACACCACATGCTAAATTTAAAGCAGAGGTTTATATCCTTAAGAAAGAAGAAGGAGGGCGTCACACGCCTTTCCATAATAACTATCGTCCACAATTTTATGTACGTACAACTGATGTCACAGGTAATATTGCATTACCATCAGGAGTAGAAATGGTTATGCCTGGGGATAACTTAACAATTACTGTTGAGTTAATTCAACCAATCGCAATGAATGTTGGTCTTCGTTTTGCTATTCGTGAAGGAGGAAGAACAGTTGGAGCTGGTCAGGTAACTGAAATTTTAGACTAAACAAAGTTTAACAAATATTAAGTTAAAGGTATTCCGTTTTTCGGAATACCTTGACTTATATTTACGGGTTTAGCTCAGTTGGTAGAGCACTGGTCTCCAAAACCAGGTGTCGGGAGTTCGAGCCTCTCAACCCGTGCTAAATAATAAGCATGAGGCGAGAAGCCTGTCCCGAGCGAAGCCGAGGGAAGCCTCTCAACCCGTGCAAAAAGTAACGAGGTGAGATGAACACAAAAAAAGGAGACATCAACCAGTTTAAAAATTAAGAGAATAACAGATGGCAGGAATAGTAAATTATATAAAAGAATCGTTTGAAGAACTTAAAAACCATGTTACTTGGCCTACTTGGGCTGAAGCACAGAGTTTGACAGTTCTTGTAGCTGTATTTTCAATAATTTTTTCACTTGCTATTTGGGGTGTAGATACGGTGTTTAGCCATGTTGTAGAACTTTATTTTAAATGGATTAACGGTTAAAGAGAGATTTTATGGCTGAAGTAGGAGAAAAAAAATGGTATGTTGTAAGAGCAGTAAGTGGTCAAGAAAACAAAATCAAAACTTATATCGAAAACGAAATAGCTCGATTAGGATATCAAGATTATGTTGATCAGGTATTAGTGCCTACTGAAAAAGTTGTACAAATCCGTAATGGAAAAAAGATCAATAAAGAAAAGGTCTATTTTCCTGGATATATAATGATTCAGGCAAATTTAACGGGAGAAATTCCTCATATTATTAAATCTGTTACAAACGTAATAGGTTTTTTAGGAGAAACAAAAGGAGGAGATCCAGTGCCATTGCGTCAATCTGAAGTTAACAGAATGTTAGGCAAAGTTGATGAGTTGTCTGTAGAAGGAGATTTAAATGTTGCAATTCCGTTTACTAAAGGAGAAACAGTAAAAGTAATTGATGGACCTTTTAATGGTTTTGATGGCACGATTGAAAAGATAAATGAAGAAAAGCGTAAACTTGAAGTAATGGTTAAGATTTTCGGAAGAAAAACACCATTAGAATTGAGTTATATGCAAGTAGAAAAAGTATAATAATTGTTACACAAAGATAGATGTATTCTTATGCTTCCAACTTTTAAGAAATACATTAAACTAAATTATTAAAAATGGCAAAAGAATTAGGTAAAGTAGTTAAGTTACAAGTTCGGGGAGGTGCTGCGAATCCGTCGCCACCGGTTGGACCCGCTTTAGGTGCTGCTGGAGTTAATATCATGGAGTTTTGCAAACAATTTAATGCAAGAACCCAAGATAAGCCAGGTAAAGTATTACCTGTTGTAATTTCTGTTTACAAAGACAAATCATTTGACTTTGTAATTAAGACTCCGCCAGCAGCTGTACAATTATTGGAAGCGGCCAAGGTGAAAAAAGGTTCAGGTGAACCAAACCGAAAAAAAGTAGCTAAAGTTTCTTGGGATCAGATTAAAACTATTGCAGAAGACAAAATGGTAGATTTAAATGCATTTACTGTTGAGTCTGCTATGAAAATGGTTGCTGGTACTGCAAGATCTATGGGAATAACTGTAAGAGGAAAATTCCCAGGATAATCTATTAAAGACATTAAGAAATGGCAAGATTAACAAAAAAGCAAAAAGAAGCTGTAGCTAAAATTGAAAAAGATAAACTTTATTCGGTTGAAGAAGCTTCAGCATTAATAAAAGAGATTACCAATACCAAGTTTGACTCATCTATAGATTTAGCAGTTCGTTTGGGTGTAGATCCTAGAAAAGCAAATCAGATGGTTAGAGGAGTGGTTTCACTTCCACATGGTACAGGTAAAGACATGAAAGTTTTAGCATTAGTGACTCCAGACAAAGAAGCAGAAGCAAAAGAAGCTGGTGCTGATTATGTTGGATTAGACGAATACCTTGATAAAATCAAAGGTGGTTGGACAGATGTAGATGTTATAGTAACAATGCCTAGTGTAATGGGTAAATTAGGTCCTTTAGGACGTGTATTAGGTCCTCGTGGTCTAATGCCAAACCCAAAAACAGGTACAGTAACTATGGATGTTGCTAAAGCGGTTTCAGAAGTAAAAGCTGGTAAAATCGATTTCAAAGTTGATAAAACCGGTATTGTTCATGCTGCTATAGGAAAAGCATCATTTACTGCTGATAAAATTGCAGGTAATGCAAATGAATTACTTCAAACATTAATTAAATTAAAGCCAACAGCTGCTAAAGGTACTTATGTAAAAAGCATATACATGTCTAGTACAATGAGTCCTAGTGTTGCAGTTAATCCAAAAATTGGTTAAGTAGTTAAAAACTTTTATTATGACAAGAGAAGAAAAATCAAATGTAATTGAAGAGTTAACTGTACAATTAGCCGATAACACAAATATCTATTTAGCAGATATTTCAGGGTTAAATGCAAGTAGCACTTCAAATTTACGTAGAGCTTGTTTTAAGGCTAACGTAAAATTAGCAGTGGTTAAAAATACATTACTGGAAAAAGCAATGGAAGCTTCAGATAGAAATTTTGGAGACCTCCCTACAGTTTTAAAAGGAAATACTTCGGTAATGTATTGTGAAACTGGAAATGCTCCAGCTAAAGTAATTAAAGCCTTCAGAAAAAAATCGGACAAACCTTTATTAAAAGGAGCGTTTATTGAAGAAGCAATTTACATTGGCGACGAGCAATTAGATATGTTAGTAGATATCAAATCTAAAGAAGAATTGATAGGTGAGATTATAGGTTTATTACAATCTCCTGCTAAAAATGTTATTTCAGCACTTCAATCAAGTGGTGGAAAACTTTCAGGTATCTTAAAAACATTATCTCAAAAAGAGGGATAAATTAATGAGTACGCACTTTTTACAATTATATTAAATTAAAAAATTATTAAAACGATAGAAAAATGGCAGATTTAAAAGATTTCGCAGAACAATTAGTTAACTTATCAGTAAAAGAAGTTAATGAGTTAGCTACTATATTAAAAGAAGAGTATGGTATAGAACCTGCTGCTGCAGCTGTTGCTGTAGCTGCTGGACCTGCTGCTGGTGGAGATGATGCTGGTGAAGAACAAACTGAATTTGATGTTATATTAACGGCAGCTGGAGGTTCAAAATTAGCAGTTGTTAAATTAGTAAAAGAATTAACAGGTTTAGGCTTAAAAGAAGCTAAAGGTTTAGTTGATGAAGCACCAAGCGCTATTAAAGAAGGTGTTTCTAAAGATGAAGCAGAAGGTTTAAAATCTTCTTTAGAAGAAGCAGGAGCAGAGGTTGAGCTTAAATAAGCTTAACTTAAGCAAAGACATAAAGGTTTAGGTCTGTCCCGGTTTTTAAAGCTGGAATAAGACCTAGACCATTTTGCGTATATATAAGTAAGATACGCTTTCAACATATTTTTTAATCATAATTTCGTCCATTGATGTTAGTAACACAAGCTGAAAGATTAAATTTCTCGTCTATTGTAAATAGAACAGATTATCCAGATTTCCTGGATATTCAGATAAAATCCTTTCAGGATTTTTTCCAATTAGAAACAAAATCAGAAGAAAGAAGTAATGAAGGTTTATATAACACCTTCATGGAGAACTACCCAATTACAGACTCTCGTAATCAATTTGTTTTAGAGTTTTTAGATTACTTTATTGATCCTCCTCGATATACTATAGAAGAGTGTATTGAAAGAGGGCTTACATATAGTGTTCCTCTTAAAGCAAGGTTAAAATTGTACTGTACAGACCCAGAACATGAAGATTTTGAAACTATTGTTCAAGATGTATATTTAGGTACCATTCCATACATGACACCAAGCGGTACATTTGTAATCAATGGTGCAGAGCGCGTTGTAGTTTCTCAATTACATCGTTCTCCTGGTGTATTCTTTGGTCAGTCATTCCATGCAAATGGTACAAAATTATATTCAGCAAGAGTAATTCCATTTAAGGGATCTTGGATTGAGTTTGCGACTGACATTAATAATGTGATGTATGCATATATTGATCGTAAAAAGAAATTACCTGTTACAACATTATTTAGAGCCATTGGTTTTGAGAGAGATAAAGATATTCTTGAAATTTTTGATTTAGCTGAAGAGGTTAAAGCAACCAAAACAGGGTTGAAAAAGTATTTAGGAAGAAAACTTGCAGCTCGTGTTTTAAAAACATGGCATGAAGATTTTGTGGATGAAGATACAGGAGAAGTTGTATCTATTGAGAGAAATGAAATTGTTTTAGACCGTGATACTGTTCTGGACAAAGATAATATTGTTGAAATTCTTGATGCAGACGCTAAAACAATTTTGTTGCATAAAGAGAATGCCCAGCAAGGAGATTATGCAATTATCCATAACACACTTCAAAAAGATCCAACAAACTCTGAAAAAGAGGCAGTTGAGCATATCTATAGACAATTGCGTAATGCAGAACCACCAGATGAGGAAACAGCTCGTGGAATAATTGACAAATTATTCTTTTCAGACCAACGTTATTCATTAGGTGAAGTTGGACGTTACAGAATGAACAAAAAATTAGGTCTTGATATTGGAATGGATAAGCAAGTGCTTACCAAAGAAGATATTATTACTATTATTAAATATTTAATCGAACTAATCAATTCTAAAGCAGAGATTGATGATATTGATCACTTATCTAACCGTCGTGTACGTACTGTTGGTGAGCAACTATCACAACAGTTTGGTGTTGGTTTAGCACGAATGGCACGTACAATTCGTGAGCGTATGAACGTTCGTGATAATGAGGTGTTTACACCAATAGATTTAATA
>DATGBV010000179.1:0-2377 GCA_035312485.1 Flavobacteriaceae bacterium
GGATGTAACCAAAATAATCAGCAAGTTTCTGTAGCGATAATGACCCTGTTCTCCCTAATGCTTCCAAATCAATGGTTGTCTCACTCTCACTATAGGCCGCTACAAATAAAGGAATTAGAGCCTCTTCAATACGAATCACCTTAACGTCCTTACCTAAGAGATACTGTGCATCTGCCAGAATAGCAAAATTCTCTACTTCATAAGTATCTATGCCATATTTTCTTTTGGTGTCGGGGCGTAGGGTACTAAAAATGGGCCATTCAGCATCGGTTTTGATTGTTAGATTGATTGCTTCGCTTTCAAGACCTTCAATAAATCCGAACACGGAATATCCAAACAGTCCAAGATAGTTTTCTCTGGCCTTGGAGCTCATGGAGGCATCCAATAAATCAATTTCCATTTTTTGTATGTCGACCGTATAGCTCACTTTATTCAGAAGCTCATTACTTTCTCCAAATGTAAAGAAGCTTCCATCCCCAATCATCCCTAGTAACTGCTTTCCGGTAGTGGTATAACCAACAACATCATCAACAAAGGCCATGTAGTTGGTCAGAATATAGGTTCCCGGTGCACTTCTTGGAATTACCAGTTTAACATCTTTGGTTGCCAATGAATCAAAATTTATTTCAAAAACAGCCTTACTCGAATTAGTATTATAGTTTAGAAAATAGGAAACCTTATGCTGCGCATATAAAGAAGTGTTAACTATTATGATCGAAAATAAAATTATAATTCTAGTCATGTTGTAAATGTTGTGTAACGCCAATCGGATATGGCGAATTGCGTAGCGAACCTGCTGGCAAAAGCAATGGTGGCCATTAGATACAAAACACATCTATTGCACAAGTTAGATAAAAAAGTCCCTGATGATCATTAAAGATTGGGAAATCGATACTACTATCAGGTATGCAGGGGAAAAGAAGTACCAAGAAAGGCTGTTCGCTTTAAGTTTCAAAGTCTATTCATATCGAGAAGATTTATTCTATTAAATATTTAAAGTTGAAAACAAACAGCAGAATTATTATTATATTTATCGATAGTTAAACACATAAAATTTGTGTTCAAAAGTTGTTTTTTGCTTTCCGTGTTCTTAACGGGAATATCCTCAGGGTTACAGTGTTAAAACAATGATTTTCAATAACATAAGGTTACTTCGATGATTCTGTCATCCCGACTTTAACATTTGAGCCTTGGTAATCATATGATTACCAGGGTTTTATTTTTTAGTCTTTCTTCGAAAAATCACTTTTGGGCCATTTAATTCTCTTAAAAGGTCAACAAAAAATTCATCGGAACGCATAACTTATTGAAAATAACGACTTAAGAATGGTTCATTGGGAAATAGGATTAGAACCTATAAGTAAAATTTGAAGAGATAAAGTCTACAAGACTTTATTTTTTCCCCCGAAATATCATTGAAATTTAAAGATGTATAGTAAAGGGTCGGAGCTTCGAACTTGTTGAAAATTATTTAGCACGAAGTATATTCTGTAAGGTGTGCTGAACAACATTTAAAATTGAAACTCAATTTCAATTTTAAATTCAATTTCGGATTTTTTAGCATTGATATTTACAAGTAGGTAATTTAATTATCGCTATAAGTTCGCTACTTTTTATCAAGTGACACCTATCTTTATGTCTATGAAGTTGTTCTCGAGAAAAAACCTGGATTTTACATTGTTTAATGTTCTGGAAATTGATAAACTCAATAGTTTAGATTTTTTCAAGGCGCATGATTATGAAACTTTAGTGCTAGTAATTGATATGGCAGAGGACTTGTATGAAAGAATGGATGAGGATGCTATTGTTGAGGCAGACCGAAATGAGCCATGTCTTGAAAACGGTTCGTTAAAAGTTCATCCGGCGGTTCATGAATTTGTGAAAGGCTATGCGGAATCCGGCCTTATTGGTGGTGCACTCTCTGAGAAAATAGGAGGATTTCAGATTCCTAAAACTATAATTGCCGCAATCGATTTTATCCTTTGTTCCAAATCCAACAGTTTTATCATGTTTACGGATTTGGCCAAAGGCGTGGCAAATGTAATTTCCACTTTTGGCACCGAGCATCAAAAGAATTTTTTTCTACCATATATTCTTGCTGGAAAATGGTTGGGTACGATGTGTTTGACCGAAACGGAATCAGGCAGTTCATTAGCTAATATTGCTACAAAAGCAACACCACAAAAGAATGGCAGATATCTTATAAATGGACAGAAAATATTTATTTCGGCAGGAGACCATGACATCACCGAAAATATAGTGCATCTGGTGTTGGCGCGCATAGAAGGAGCGCCTCAAGGCACCAAGGGCATCTCATTGTTTCTTGTTCCTTCCAAGAATCAGGACGGTTCTGCTAACGATGTAAAATCTATAGGTA
>DATGBV010000180.1:0-13385 GCA_035312485.1 Flavobacteriaceae bacterium
TTATAATAAAAAAAGAGGCCTAATCTAATGTAAAACCGAACACTATGTAACCAAAGCTTTTTCAATATGTTCAAATTTTAGATGATTTATAAGACCAGAAGAAAGCCAATGTAAGTCCGGACAATATATGCCAAATTCCCCAAAATGCGGCAAGTATTGCCATACCTCCTAACCCATTAAAAAATGTAAATATCAGTAATAAACCCAAACCAGAGTTCTGAATACCAGTTTCTATAGCTAAAGTCTTCTGATTCTTAAATGATAACATGAACAATCTCGCCACAAAAAATCCTAATAATAAGGCCAAAATATTATGACCAATACCAATAAGCAAGACATGATCTATGTATTTGTTAAAAACATCAATATTATTGGAAAATGCTATAATTACTATAGCAACAAACACCAATATGGAAAAAGGTTTTAAAATTTTAGATAATTTTTCTGCTAATCTTTCATTCTTATATCTTAAAACCATACCAACCAAAAGAGGAATTCCTAAAATAAGGATAACCAATTTCACCAACTGCAATGGGTCTAACTCAACACTCCTTATAATTTGTGAAGTAGGTGTATACAAACTACCATAAAACTGAAAATTAAATGGTGTCATTAACATGGCTAAAAATGTAGAAAACGCTGTTAAACTCACAGATAGTGCAGTATTACCTTTGGCCAGATGTGCCATAAAATTTGAGATGTTTCCGCCAGGACAAGCTGCAACCATCATCATACCTAATGCTATACTTGGCTGTGGCTTAATAAGTACTACCAAACCAAACGTGAGCAAAGGCAATAATATAAATTGAGACAACAAACCTGCCAAAACCAGTTTTGGCTGTTGCAGTAAACGCTTAAAATCTGATACAGAAATACCCAAAGCAACACCAAACATAACAACTGCAAGTGCAATATTTAAAACCCAAAGTTCGCTGTTGTCAAAGTTTATTTTTACATCGTCAAGTTGCTGCATACACTTAAGCTACTGTAGAGCCATTTTTTACATGCTCTTCTGGGTTGAGGAGAATAACATCTTTGCCATCTACAGCACCAAGAACCAGACATTCGCTCATAAAGGTTGCAATCTGTTTTTTAGGAAAATTAACAACAGCCAAGATCTGTCTGTTTAATAAATCTGCTTTAGTGTAAAGTGTTGTAATCTGTGCAGACGATTTTTTAATACCCAAACCTCCAAAATCTATTGTTAACTGATATGCTGGATGTCGTGCTTCGGGAAAATCACTAACTTCTATAATAGTACCAACACGAATGTCTACTTTTGTAAAATCTTCAAAGGTTATGGTCTTGCTCATTTTTTAAAAATACGAATATTTGCGATATTTGAACAAAATACTACAAAATGGCAAGAACTCCATCAAACATGTTACCAATAGGTACAAAAGCTCCAGATTTCAATTTAGTCAACACCATAGATAACGGCATGGTTAATCTACAAGACGCTAAAGGCGAAAAAGGAACCGTTATAATGTTTATTTGTAATCACTGTCCCTTTGTGGTACATGTAAACCCGATGCTGGTTGAAATTGCAAATACGTATGCAAACAAAGGCATTGGTTTTATTGCCATATCCAGCAATGATGTTATAAACTATCCTCAAGATGGTCCAGACCTTATGAAAGCACATGCCAAAGAAAACAATTATCCTTTTCCATATCTATATGATGAAACACAAGAGGTTGCCAAAGCTTATGATGCTGCCTGTACACCAGATCTGTATGTGTTTGATAGCGATTTAAAATTAGTGTATCGTGGACAACTGGACGATTCACGTCCAGGAAATGGTATTCCTGTTACTGGAAAAGATTTAAAACACGCTTTGGATTGTCTTTTACAAGGTAAAGAAAATACAGCTTTACAAAAACCAAGTATTGGTTGTAATATTAAGTGGAAATAGTATTTTTATATTCTTATCAATTGTAACAAAACTCATTTTATCCAGAAAGCAATAAATGAAAAGTAGTATTTTCATCCACTATATCCATTTGGCTATAATTTGAGAAAATTAAATTCTTAAATTTAATTTGGTTAAAAATCAAACTAACTTGTCTGTTAATAATCTCTTAATTATGAAAATAAAATTTGGTAGTTAAAATATCGTATCGTACATTAGCGATATACAATATAAGTATGAGAGTTATAAAAGACATTGATGGGGTTACAGAAAATGATAAGCAAATAGCCAAAATAGCTTATAGTCTAGGACATCCTGTAAGAGTGGCTTTACTACGATATCTTCTAAAAAAGAATTGTGGTAAAGGTGTAGATAATAATACATGTAATGGCGATTTGGTAAAAATGTTTGACTATTCGCAATCTACCATTTCACAGCATGTTAAAGTTTTAAAAGACAGTGGTTTATTCCTTACTGAAAAACATGAGAAATTCACCTTTTATGAAGTAAACAAACCATTGCTGGATAAATTTTTAAAACTCATGGAATTTAAAAGTCTTGAAGAAATAGATTCACTTTAAAAATAAACAATTATGAAAAAAGAAATTAAAAAAATTACATTACTGTTCTTACTGGGTTCTTTTGGTCTATTTGCCCAACAAAAAGATTGTAGCCAAAAAATAACAGCATTAGCCAAAAAACACACCTGTGAAAAATCTAGTTGCTGCGCTACTTCATGTGGCCCAACTGGCACTAAAGTAAGTGAGGCCAAAGTAATAACCGTTTTGAGAGATAAAATACTTACCTTAAAAAACGAACTAAAAAGCAAAACATCTTATAGTTTTAACAGCGATTTAATGAGTAAATCTGTTCCTGTTGGAGAAAACGATGAAAACAGTATTGTACTTCTGGAAGAAGAAATAAAAGCGTTGGAAAATGAACTTTCTCTAAAAATAACTACATTCAATTTATTACCTGCCAATAAGGAAAAATTTGATAATAAGGCAAAATTGATTGCTTATTTGGATACTCGTGTAGAACATATAAAAGAGCAGGTTTCAAACTTATAATAGGTACTTTAAGAACTTGACTACTTAAAAATTTCAACACTACAAATCATCAAATTTTATGAAAAGAATCTGGGTAAGTATTGCCATAGCATTAAATTTTATGGTGCTTTCTGCAACGGGTTTATTGTTGTTTTTTGGCATACATTCTTATCTTGTTGAATCTATTCATGTGTTTTCAAGTGTATTCTTTTTTGTACTGGCATTGGTACACATTTCAAATAATTTCAAGTCTTTAAAAAAATACATCATACATAAAAAATGAAATTAAGCAATGCTTTTCTTAAACTCATTATAATATTCATTGTTGTCTATTGGTGTGTTTATAAAGATGTCTTTCCGTTTAATCAATTAATGACTTGGAGGCATAAATTAGAAACCAATAATGAAAAAGAAGTAGGTTACAACACTTACTTATCTTATGATTTTGAAAGTAAAGCAACAGGAACAGGTTTAAGTCTGGAGATAACCTCTGGAAAACACTTTTGGTATCCACAAATTTCTGTTTGGATTGAAGATTTGAATGATAATTACATAGAAACACTTTTTATTACTAAAGCAACTGCTAAAGGAAATTTCTATCTAGGAAGAACGAAAGACAATTTCAAAGAATTTGATAAAGAGTCAGGTTTTGAGAAAAACTCAATAGCTCGTGTAGATGCTTTGCCATACTGGTCCCACAAAAGAAACCATGAATATAGAGATGGCTTTTTTACACCTCATAATTTGAATCCCATGCCAGACGCTATAAGCGGAGCAACACCTTCTGGAAATTTCATTATTAACACTTCTACTTCCAAAAAAACACAAGCATTTAAAATTATGCTAGAGATAAATGTTGCGTTTGATGATAACGAATATTTTTCTGAATACGACTTTCCAAATGATAGCATTTATCATAGTGGAACAGGACAATTAGGACAACCTTCTTTAATATATCAAGCAATTGTTGATACTAATGATTCCAATAGTTACTATGTGTTAAAACCTATAGGTCATGGTCATCATTCAGGTCTGAATGGAAAACTGCATACAGATTTATCAACACTAACTACTGCATTGAAAATTATTGAGCGGATAATTGTAAAAATAGAACCTTGATAGAAAATGAAAGATTTATTAACCTTTATAAACAATTCTACAACCAACCTTTTCGCTTTAATAAATTCTCTATATGCGCATAATGATGATTACTGTGCCATGCATAAATCCCAAGATTTTGCTTTAAAGAGACCTGTTTATTGGTTTCTGGATGTATAAAACTCTTTTCAAAATCTTCTGCATTCATGTGTTTAAGCAAATACACCAATTTTGTGTGAATAACTTGTAAATGTTGTAATGATATCGCAATTGGTCCTGATTTTGAATCTTCAAGTTCTGCCCAGCGCTCTTCATAATAGGCTTTAATCAATGGTTTATCTTCAGTAAGAGCCCATTTAAACCGTGAATAACTATGATGATGACTATCTGACACATGGTGAACAGTCTGTCTTACTGTCCAACCTTCTGGCCTGTAAGGTGTTTCTAGCTGTTCATCAGAAAGATCTTTGACCAAAGTCTCTAAACGATTTGGGAATTCTTCTAAAACAGAAATCCATGCTGTTATTTGTTCTTTTGAAATATGAGTAGGATTTTCAAATTTCCCTATAGGATAGCGTAACTTTTGTAATTCTTGTTCTGTCATAAGTAAATATAAAAAAAGCACCTTAAAATAAGATGCTTAAATTGAATATTAAGATAAGTTTAATATTCTATTTGGTATAGGCTTCTATATATTGTTTGGCTCTCTCATTACCACTATTCATTTCAAAAGCTTTTTTATAATTGTTATAAGCTTGCAGACTGTCTCCACTTTTTAAATAGGCTTCTCCTAAACTGTCGTATACATTACTACTTTCAGGATATAAAGACACATTCATTTTAAATACATCTATAGCATCTTGATGCTCATCATTTCGCAATAATTCATATCCAAGTCTGTTTAACTCTCCTTCTTCAATAAACACACTTGTGGAATCTTGCTTTTTCAATTTTAGAAAACCGGCTGATGCTTTTTTGTATTCCTTATCATAAAGATGCATTCTTGGTGTTTTAAAAGAATCACTAACTTTTAAATAATCATAAGTGATTAAACTCTCATCTTCTTTAGGAATTTTAGACAAATATCGCTCTTTAGTTTCTGGATGCTGAACAAAATGAAGCTTGGTATACATGTCTGCAACAAAGAAAACATTTTCGTCCAGAATTACTGGTTTGATCTTTTCTGCTCCTTTCCATTTTAAAAATAACGTATTGTCCTCATAATACACATCTATAACTTCATCTTGATTGTACAAATAACGTCCAGTAGTATTCTCAATATATTCTGCTGAATAATTTACTGTTTTAGAGCAACTGGAAATAATAAGTGTAATAAACAAATAAAGTTGTAAGGCTTTAGTATTCATTTTATTGCAATTAGATTGGTTTTTCTTTTGAATAAAGGCAAAAAAAGTCTCATATATATGAGACGATCCTTTTTTATTTATGTTACTTTTTAGCCACATAAAAAGTGTGCCCAACTAATTTTCATCAACCCTACATCAAAAATTAAAATGGTATTTATTTCTCCTTTAAACGTTTTGCTTCATAAACCCAAATATCTTTCATAAAAACGCCATCATCATAAATTTTATCCTTTCTTACAGAAAAATGGTCGTCAGAAATATTGTAAATTACTAGCTTACCTGTATAAAGTCCGTACCAATCTTTACCGTAGTCAATTTCAATAAAATGTTCTCCTTGATAAGCACCTTCTATGTTAGGGACAGCATTTCCAGATTCAGGATTCCAGCTCACATCCCATTTTCCAGTTGTATCATTGTAAGTTCTTATGGTAGTTCCAATAACTTCAAAATTCTGGAACTTCACATTCATATCGGCGTAAAGTGTATCTTTAGTACTATTAAAATAAACATTCATAGTTCCGTTGCCTTCAAGGTAATAGATTTCATTTTGTCTTATTTTGGCTTCAACTTCCCAATCACCTAACATAAAGTTAAAATCATCATTGGGTTGGGCTTGAATCGTAAAAACAAAGAGAAGTAAAAATAATGCTGGAATGTTTCTAAAAAATGTCATTTTAATTTTATTTTGATTGATTGCACCAAATTACAAAATAACAAGCATAAAAAAACGCCTCTTTTCTTAAAGAGGCGTTAAATTTTATAGTTAAAATGTTTTACTTAACATTCATCAATTCAACATCAAAAACCAAGGTCGCATCTGGCGGAATAACACCTCCTGCGCCACGAGAACCATATCCCAAATCACTAGGTATGACAAATCTGGCCTTATCTCCTACTTTTAAAAGTTGAATACCTTCATCCCAACCTGAAATAACCTGACCTACTCCAACCTGAAAATCTAATGGCTGATTGCGTTTATATGAGGAATCAAAAACAGTTCCATCAGCCAACTGACCCTTATAATGTACAGAAACCATGTTTCCCGATTCTGCTTTTTTGCCGTTTCCTTTTTGTATGATTTGATAACGTAAACCACTTTTGGTTTCATCAAAACCGGCAGCCAATTTATCCAGTTCTTCACGTTTTGATTCACGTTCTGCAGCCAATCGTTTTTCACGAGAACCTTCAAAAGTTCTGAATGCTTCAACAGCATTAAAAGCTTCTGCTTCATTACCAACTCTCAAAATTTCCAAACTGTCAATACCATCATTTTGAGCAATGGCATCAACCACATCCTGTCCTTCTATAACTTTTCCGAAAACTGCATGATTACCATCTAACCAAGGTGTGGCAACATGTGTAATGAAAAACTGACTCCCATTGGTTCCAGGTCCTGCATTGGCCATGGAAAGAATTCCAGGTGCATCGTGTTTTAAATCTGGATGAAACTCATCATCAAATTGATAGCCAGGGTTTCCGGTTCCGGTTCCTTGAGGACAACCTCCTTGTACCATAAAATCTGGAATAACACGATGAAATTTTAATCCATCATAATAAGGTGTTCCTTGGGGTTTGACCGAATTCTCTAAATTTCCTTCTGCCAAAGCTACAAAGTTACCCACTGTTCCAGGTGTTTTTTTGTACTCTAAAGCAACTAATATTACTCCTTTGCCTGTATTAAATTTTGCGTATAAACCGTCTTGCATAGTTCTAAATTTTGAGGTGCAAAGATATAAAATGATGCTTGAAGACCGAAGCCTGAAGTAAGAAGTTTTAATTTTATTTGAAAAAGATTTTTAAACCGGAATTTGTAGACTGAAAACCGCGACTGATAACTTTAATTGGCAACTTCACTTATAAATTTTATACGATATAGGCGCAATTCTTCATCATCATAATCGCCATCAAACTCATCAATGGCTGCATCAATTTTATCGGTTTCAGATTCCATAAAATAGTCATGGATTTCTTCCTGTTGGTCTTCATCAAGAAGATCATCAATCCAATAATTTATATTCAATTTAGTTCCCGAAAAAACAATAGATTCCATTTCTTTGATAAAATCTTTCATATTCATTCCTTTAGCACTGGCAATATCATCCAAAGGTAGTTTTCTATCAACATTTTGAATAATATATAGTTTTAATGAAGAGTTACTTCCAGTAGATTTTACAACCATATCGTCAGGACGGACAATATCATTTTCCTCAACATAATTTGCTATAAGCTGCACGAAATCTTTTCCATACTTTTTGGCCTTGCCATCACCAACACCATGCACATTTGACAATTCTTCCAGAGTTATTGGATACTTTAGAGCCATATCTTCTAACGAAGGATCTTGAAAAATTACAAATGGTGGTACGCCCAGTTTTTTTGCATTCCTTTTTCGAAGGTCTTTAAGCATTTTCATCAATGTTTCGTCAGCAACACCACCTCCACCTCTTGCAGCAGTTATAATATTGTCGTCATGAGTCTCATCAAAAACATGGTCTTTGGTCATCATAAATGAGACAGGGTTCTTCATAAATTTTCTACCATCATCTGTTAACTTAATAACACCATAAGTTTCAATATCTTTTTTAAGCAGGCCAGCAACCAAAACTTGTCTTGTTAAAGCCATCCAATACTTATTGTCTTTATGCTTGCCTTTACCAAAATATGACTGTTCATTAGTTTTATGAGAGTTTATCAAGGCATTTTCTTTACCAACAATAACATTGACCAAATCTTTGGACTTATACTTTTCGTTGGTAGCATCAACAACTTCCAATAACAATTGGACATTATCTTTAGACTCTTGCTGTTCTTTAGGATGGCGAACATTGTCATCCATATCACCACCTTCACCAGTTTCGTTATCAAACTCTTCGCCGAAATAATGTAGGATAAATTTACGCCTGGAAATGGATGTTTCTGCATAAGCAACCACCTCTTGTAAAAGCGCGTGACCAATTTCCTGTTCGGCTACAGGTTTGCCAGACATGAACTTTTCAAGCTTCTCAATATCTTTATAAGCATAGAATGCCAAGCAATGCCCTTCTCCTCCATCACGACCAGCTCTTCCTGTTTCCTGATAATAACTTTCTATACTTTTTGGAATATCATGATGTATGACAAAACGAACATCTGGTTTATCTATTCCCATTCCAAAGGCAATAGTAGCAACAACAACATCCACATCTTCCATGAGAAACATATCTTGATGATTTGCTCTTGTTTTACTATCTAAACCGGCATGATAAGGAACAGCTTTAATACCATTGACTTGTAAAACCTGTGCTAACTCTTCCACACGCTTTCTACTTAAACAATAAACAATGCCCGATTTTCCTTCATGCTGTTTTACAAATCGAATGATGTCTGCATCAACTTGTTTTGTTTTAGGTAAAACTTCATAATACAGATTTGGTCTGTTAAAAGAGGCTTTGAATGTTTTAGCATCGGAAATTCCAAGGTTCTTAAGAATATCTTCTTGTACTTTTGGTGTAGCAGTGGCGGTCAATCCAATAATAGGAATATTATCTCCTATTCGTTTTATGATATGTCTTAAATTTCTGTATTCCGGTCTAAAATCATGTCCCCATTCACTAATACAATGTGCTTCATCTACTGCCATAAATGAAATTTTTACAGAGCGTAAAAATTCAACATTCTCATCTTTAGTTAGAGATTCAGGTGCTACATACAACAACTTTGTTGTTCCGTCCAGAATATCGGATTTTACTTGTTTTACTTCAGTTTTATTAAGTGAAGAATTCAATACATGGGCAACACCATCTTCATTAGAGACACCTCTAATAGCATCCACCTGATTTTTCATCAAAGCAATCAACGGAGAGACAATAATGGCAGTGCCTTCTTGCATCAAAGCGGGAAGTTGATAACATAAAGATTTACCACCTCCTGTTGGCATTATAACAAACGTATTATTTCCGGAGAGTATACTTTTTACAACTTCTTCTTGAAGCCCTTTAAAATTGCTAAAGCCGAAATATTTTTTTAATGCTGAATGCAGGTCACCTTCTACAATAAACATGAATTTACAAATATTAATTTACACGATAATGTATCTACAAATCTTAAAAACATAATGTACATTTTAATATTGTAGATAGAGAACCCTCATATTTTTTTCGTTAGATTTGTAGCGATTTATTTGAACAAAAAAAACGATAGTGGATTGTTTACCTAAAGATAACAAAATCTTTAAAAGCATCAACCCAAAAAAATAATAAATTTTGAATAAAGAAGAATCTATTCTATCTACTGCCAAAAAGACCATCGAAATTGAAGGTCAAGCCATTTCTAATCTAACAACACTGTTGGACAATGATTTTACCGAAACCGTAGAACTCATATACAAATCTAAAGGACGCGTTATTGTTACTGGAGTTGGTAAAAGTGCAATAATTGCTACAAAAATTGTAGCCACTTTAAATTCAACTGGTACACCAGCAGTATTTATGCATGCTGCCGATGCTATTCATGGTGATCTCGGATTAATCTTAAAACACGATGTTGTTATTTGTCTTTCTAAAAGTGGAGACACACCAGAAATCAAGGTTTTAGTACCTTTAATTAAAAATGCAAAAAATAAAATGATTGCCATAACAGGCAATAAAGATTCTTTTTTAGGAAAGCAAGCAGATTATGTTCTAAATGCTTATGTTGAAAAAGAAGCTTGTCCAAACAATTTAGCTCCTACAACCAGTACTACAGCTCAATTGGTTATGGGAGACGCCTTGGCCATTTGTCTATTGGAGTTGCGAGGGTTTTCTAAAAAAGATTTTGCAAAATATCACCCAGGCGGCTCTCTAGGGAAAAAACTGTATTTAAGAGTTCAGGATATATCATCAGTCAATATGAAACCTCAAGTGTCTCTAGACACGAACATAAAACAAGTCATTATTGAAATTTCTGAAAAAATGCTTGGTGTAACTGCTGTAATTGAAAATAACAAAATTTTAGGTATTATTACAGATGGTGATTTAAGACGAATGTTAAGCAAGGTAGATGATGTTTTTTCATTAACCGCAAAAGATATTATGAGTTCCAATCCAAGGCGTATTGAAGCTGATGCTTTGGCTGTTGATGCTTTGGAAATCATGGAAGCCAATGGCATTTCTCAATTATTGGTCGAAGAAAATGGTGAGTATGCTGGTGTAGTCCACTTACATGATTTGATAAAAGAAGGTATTATATAATGACAAAAAAGAACGTTAACGAAATGTCTTTTTTAGACCATCTTGAAGACTTAAGATGGCATTTAATAAGAGCTGTTCTGGCGGTTGTAATTATGGCTATAATAGCTTTTTTAGCAAAAGGTTTTATTTTCGATATTCTTATTTTTGGACCAACAAGGTCTAGTTTTTTTACTTATGATATTCTTTGTAATATTTCGCAATTCATAGGCTTCAAAGAAAGTTTTTGTTTTACCGAACTTCCATTCGAGATTCAAAGTAGAACTATGGCTGGTCAGTTTTCTGCCCATATATGGACAGCAATAACAGCTGGTTTTGTTGTGGCATTTCCTTATGTTATCTATGAGTTTTGGAAATTTGTAAGCCCAGGCATGTACACCAATGAGCGTAAGCATTCCAGAGGGTTTATAATCGTTTCATCCTTACTTTTCTTTATTGGAGTGTTGTTTGGATACTATGTAATTTGCCCATTATCCATTAATTTTTTAGGAACTTATCAGGTAAGCAGTCAAGTACATAATGATTTTGATTTGGGTAGTTATATAGGATTGGTCAGAGCTTCTGTTTTGGCATCTGGATTGGTATTTGAATTACCGATAGTTATCTATTTCCTAACAAAAATAGGATTGGTAACACCAGCTTTCTTGCGTAAATACAGAAAGTATTCATTAGTAGTGGTCTTAATTTTATCGGCAATAATAACACCTCCAGATATTGCAAGTCAGATTATAGTAGCCATACCAATACTTATTTTATATGAAATCAGTATTTATATTTCAAAGTTTGTTATAAAAAAGGAAGAACGTAAAAAGAAGAAAAATGTCCAATCTAGTTAAAGAATTCAACGATTATCGTGCAAAAATGAATGACAAGATTCTTGCGGATAATAACAAAACAATAAAACGTATTTTCAATCTAGACACTAATGCATTCCAACAAGGCGCTCTGGATGTAAAGACAAAAGAGTTACTGGGTTTGGTAGCTTCTACTGTTTTAAGATGTGACGATTGTATAAAATATCATCTGGAAAGTTCGTATAAAGAAGGGCTTTCTAAAGAGGAAGTGGTTGAAGCATTGAGTATTGCCACACTGGTTGGAGGAACTATAGTGATTCCGCACTTACGTCGAGCTTATGAATTTTGGGATGCGCTTGAAACCAATAATTAATAAAAATTGTCGTTATTGTAAATATGATTTTAAGAGCCAATAATTTAATGAAGTCCTATAGTGGACGTAAAGTTGTAAAAGATGTCTCACTTGAAGTAAATCAAGGAGAAATTGTCGGGCTTTTAGGACCAAATGGCGCTGGAAAAACAACTTCGTTTTATATGATTGTTGGGCTTATAAAACCAAATGGAGGTAAAATTTATTTAGACAATACAAACATTACAAAATTCCCAATGTACAAGCGTGCTCAAAACGGAATTGGTTATTTGGCACAAGAGGCGTCTGTATTTAGAAAGTTAAGTATTGAAGATAATATTTTAAGTGTGTTACAGCTTACCAAATTGTCAAAGAAAGAGCAGCATGATAAGATGGAATCGCTCATTGAAGAATTTGGCCTGGGACATATAAGAAAAAATAGAGGCGATCTGCTTTCTGGTGGAGAACGTAGAAGAACCGAAATTGCTCGTGCATTAGCTACCGACCCAAATTTTATTTTGTTGGACGAACCCTTTGCTGGTGTAGATCCAGTAGCTGTCGAAGACATTCAGCGCATTGTAGCACAACTCACCAAAAAAAACATTGGTATTTTAATCACAGACCACAACGTACAGGAAACTTTGGCTATTACAGACAGAACTTACCTTATGTTTGAAGGTGGCATTTTAAAGCATGGCATTCCTGAAGATCTTGCTGATGACGAAATGGTACGCAAAGTATATCTTGGTCAGAATTTTGAACTTCGTAAAAAGAAGATTAGGGATTAATTATTCTATTTTCTCTTCTTGCCTTTTCTCTGCCAATAATTTCTTCTGATATTTACTTTGCACAATATCTGTAACCACAAGAATAGCAATCACAAAGTAAAATGTGGTTTTACTCATTGGCACAATCTCATTATCAAACAGTTTTAAATGAGCTAAATGGCCACCTTCGGTGACCAGCATGATGCCTACAATAAAAAGAATAAACAAGCCAAGAACTTCGTACATTCTATTTTTAGCCAAAAAGTTAGAGACATGATCTGCCAGCCATATCATTAATACACCACTTATAATGATGGCTGTTGCCATAACCCAAATAACATGTGTTAATGCAATGGCACTCAAAATAGAATCAAAGGAAAATACCAAATTCATAAGAACAATCATGGTAATGACTTTGCCAACAGAACTTTTGGAAGAATTTTCAATATTATGGTCTACATGTTGTACGCCAATCATATGCCAAATTTCCTTCATAGCAGTATAAATAATAAAAATACCGCCTCCAAGCACAATGAGACTGTGAATATTAAAATGCCCTTCGGCGACTTTTTCTAAATCAAATCCAAATATTGGATCTTTAAACAAGTCTATAACCTGTAACAAAACAACCAGAAGTACAATTCTCAAAACAATGGCGAGCAAAATACCAACTTTTCGTACATAAGCTTGTTTTTCTTTTGGCACACGCTTGCTTTCGAGCGAAATGTATAAAAGGTTATCAAAACCTAGTACTGCTTGCAATAAAATAAGCATTAAAAGGGTAAAAATATTTTCAATCATTAGTATAAATTATTTAGTGATTAAATTTTTGGCAATGGATAAAG
>DATGBV010000181.1:0-2578 GCA_035312485.1 Flavobacteriaceae bacterium
ATGAGGTATTTTTTTTCTCCCTTTTTTAAAAATAACCTTTTCATCACAATGTGGGCATGTATAAATATTTGATTTTTCTGCATCTTCAGAAAATATCATATCTTTGTTTTCATTAAATGCAATTAACATTTTATATCTTCCCCATTATAAAAAATACTAACAGTAAAGTTTATAAACTTTAAAAACGTTACATCATTTGCAGTCATTAGTTTTACTTCTATTGATTTGAGTTGTTTTGTAGCGAAATAACTCTTTTCTTTTCCTTTTTATAAAAGTTCGTATTATTAAGCTTACTCAACTATACTAATCTTTTGTATTCGTGTTAGGTTAAAGGTCCGATTTTCGTTGCGTAAATAATCAAATCCTTCAAACATAGTGTATTCTCGTTTGAATTGTAACGGTCGAACGTTTCTTTCTGTAATATTTGGATAAACTTTAAAGTACTTGTCCATAACAATTCTTAATTTATCATAAGCTTCCCTATTATAAATATTAGCCCAATCCATTTGAATCATGTTTTCATTCTTCCTTAGGTCCTGTCGATTGCTCATATTCTTCTTTGCTTATAGCAATAATCTTCAAATAAGCGCCTTTTTTAAACATCTTTAAAGAAAGTTGCTGACTTGGTGGGTTAATTGTAACCATTTCTAATACTGTTTTCATTTCAATCACGTGTGGATAAACTTTAAATATTGTTTTTCTTGGAATTATTTAAATATATGTATTTTTCCATAAATACTAATGTTTAAATACATGTATGAAAATAGTGAAATAAAGTGAAAAATATGTCAGATCAAGAAGTTGTAACCTTTGAAGGACCCTTGTATTCAATTTTTAGTACCGATAAAGTAGTAAAATTTGGTATACAAGATAGATTTTTTATTGCGTTTAAAAAACATGTAACATTGCTTAAAGACTATATGACAAAAGACCGGGAAGGAACTAAAGCTAAACTTATTTTACCAATTCCTGCCACTAAAAGCAAAGATAAACAAAATAATGATCGTGAGCAATTTGTTTTAACGGACCATACGAAAATCTTTTTAGATGACCAATTAATCTTTTTTCCAATTGAGCAAGTTGAAGATTTGGCACTTATAGAAGAAAGTATAGCTTCTGCTGAAGAATTGGAAAAAGAAAACGAACTTATTGTTATGGAAAAACAGAAAAACGCATTAGCTAACCAAAAAGCTACGCCAAAACAATTATCACGATCTGAAAGTGGCGTTGATAAAAAAGTCATTAAAGAAGGTGGTTTTTATAAAGTTGCAGGTGGCAAAGAGGTCCCTGATGCACCTAAAATTGAATCCGAAATTAATAAATTAGTTGAAGATTCAGGTCGGGTCCTTAATCTTATAATTTTAGACTTTGGAAAAGATGATGAAAAAGCCTGGGCTAGGGTCCGAGTTGAAGATGGTCTAACAAAACAATTCAAAGACGATGGTGTTATTCATCATTATAATACATTGCAAGATGCTTTTTTATTGGACCTTATAACAGCCTTTGAAGAACAGCGAAAAGATAAGTGGACCAAAAAATTGATTTGTCCTGATAATCCAATTGAAGGATTGGACCCTATTACCAATAAACCACTATTGACATTTTTTTCAAAACGTGCAATTATTATAAGATTGCTTAAATTTAAACAATTTGCAGAACGTGATGCTATTACAAAGGCAGCATCCAGGGCTTATTTGAAAATGCTTAATCGTGAATGGCGAACTAAAGAAGAAATAGAAGATGAGCTTCGTGAGGTCCAATTAGTTAATTCAACTTAGAGAAGGAATTGTATTATGGATAAAGAAGACTTATTACACAAAATGGATACCGCACTAAATTATGTGCAACTTAATTTCAATGCGTTTGCAACAGACCGCATGACTCTAACGCAGTGGTTATATACACTAAACATTACCATTGCCGATCTTACCAATGCTACTGCGCAATTAATTACATTGGAAGAAAAAAATAAAAATACGTGAAATTAAAAAAGTATTAAAATGCAAGTGAAAACCATGAAGTTAAAATTGTATGACCAAGAGACAAAAGAATTAACAGAACATAATATAACAACATTAAATGATATTTTAAATTTGGCAAGAAAATTTAAAGAAATAACGGTTATTAATCAAACTGATGATGACAAGATAGGTCCTGAATTTGTAGGAGATGAATTTGTTCTTTTCAAATATGATTCTAATTCTCCTGCAAGACGTTGTGCGGATTGTCATGAAAGTTTAAACATTTTTAATTTGGAAACATGTGAAGTCTGTGAATCCGAATATTGTTCTGATTGTATGGAACAGCATAATTGTTTATAAATTATGTAAAATGCAAGTGAAACCCATGTTGACATAATGTATCTCTGCCCCTACAAAGATATTGAAATGACTTGGTTTAGCCGTAACCATTTCATACGGCATATGTATTACCGACACAACCAACGAATAGAGTTTATGAACGATCAAGAAATAAAACAGTATTTTACACCTATTGAAAATAAAAAAGGACCTTTGAACTGGAAAAGATAAAAATGGAAGCATTATTACCAATAACTGAAAAAGAAAAAATAATTATA
>DATGBV010000182.1:0-18999 GCA_035312485.1 Flavobacteriaceae bacterium
CTCATGATGTATCTACAGATTCCTATTGTGGTACTACATCCATGACGGCTACTGGAGCAGGTGGTAATCCTTGGGATACACAATTAGCTTCAACTCCTATGCTTCTAACTGTTGGAACAGAATATGAGATTAGTTTCTGGGCTAAAGCTGCAGGACCTGACGGTATCTTCAGAGTATCAATGTCACAGTTTGATGGAAATGGTGCAGATTACTTTTATTCACCAGATTTAGACATCCCAGAAGATTGGGCTTATTTCTCTTTTGTAACAACGGCTCAAACTACAGCTTCAGGTGATCATAGGTTACTTTTTGATATGGGAGCTACCACACAGACATTCTTTGTAGATGGCGTTAGTGTTAAAGAGTATGATCCTCCAGCTAGTGAATATGTAAATAGTGATTTTGAGGATGGTTTAAATGGTTGGGAAACATTAAACGGCACTCATGATATTAGTACTGATTCACATACTGGTTCAGGAGCATTGACAGCAACAGGAGCTGGTGGTAATCCTTGGGATACCCAATTGGCATCCGATCCAGTAGCGCTTACAGTTGGTCAAGACTATAAAATTAGCTTCTGGGCAAAAGCGGCAGGACCTGATGGTGTGTTTAGAATTTCTATGTCACAATTTGATGGAAATGGAGCAGATTTCTTCTATTCTCCAGATTTGGAGATTCCTGAGGATTGGTCATACTTCTCATTCATAACTACAGTACAAGCTACAGCATCTGGAGATCATAGACTGCTCTTTGATATGGGTGCTACAACACAAACATTTTTTGTAGATGATGTAGTAGTTGCTGAATATGATGGGTGTGAATAGTTATATTATTTTGAATTAGTCACTCAACAACTAAATTATTTTCACTTAAAAAACCGTCAGCCATTTTCTTAACTGACGGTTTTTTATATTTTTAAGTATTAAATAATAATTCATAATGAAACGATTTGTATTGCTTTTAAATATCTTATTAGTTATAGGATGCACAGAGACTTCTGTTAAGAAAAAAACCACAACTGAAAAAAACCTTTTTACTTCTGTTCCAAGTTCGCAGACCAATATTGATTTTATAAACACTGTGACGGAAACATTTGATTTTAATGGACTAAATTACTCATATACCTACAATGGAGGTGGAGTTGCTGTCGGCGATATAAATAATGATGGGCTTCAGGATATATATTTTGTGTCCAATCAACAATCAAATAAACTTTATATCAACAAAGGAGATTTTGAATTTGAAGATAGTACTTCTAAATCTGGCACAGAAGATTCAGATGGTTGGAGTACAGGTGTGACCATGATAGATATAAATAATGATGGTTGGATGGATATATATGTATGTAAATCTGCTTCATTAGATAATGAGAATTTACGAAGGAATAAACTTTTTGTAAATCAAAAGGATGGTACTTTTATAGAAGAAGCTAAAAAATGGGGATTAGACGACAATGGGTTTTCTATTCAATCTTATTTTTTTGATTATGATAAAGATGGAGATTTAGATATGTATTTGGTTAACCATCGTCAAGATTTTCCAAGCGCACAGAATCTAGAAAATATTAAGGAAAGAAAATATCATCCTGAAACTTCTGATCACTTGTATAGAAATGATGGAAATGTATTTACAGATGTAACCTTGAAATCAGGTGTTTTAAATAAAGAATATGGTTTAAGCGCTTCAATAGGCGATTTTAATAATGATGGTTGGTTGGATATTTATGTAGCTAACGATTTTATTACACCAGACTATCTATATATCAATAATAAAAATGGCACATTTTCTAATCAAATAAATACACGATTAAAACATACATCATATAGTAGTATGGGTTCAGATTATGCAGACATAAATAATGATTTACTTCCTGATTTATTGGTTGTGGACATGTCTGCTGAAGATCATAGACGTGGAAAACAAAACATGCCAAGTATGAATACCAGTGGTTTTTGGAGAATGGTAAACGAAGGTTATCACTATTCTTATATGTCTAACGTTTTAAATTTAAATGAAGGCAATGGTGCATTTAGCGATATTGCGCAAATCTCTGGAATTTCTAAAACAGATTGGAGTTGGGCACCACTTATTGCCGATTTTGATAATGATGGTTATAAAGACATTTTTGTCACCAATGGTATAAAACGAGAACTCGGAAATCAGGATTACAGACGAATTTTAAAAGAAAAGCAAGATTCTTTAGGTGGTACGATGACAATAGATCAGATTTTAAATACAATGCCTTCAGAAAAATTGCTCAATTACGCTTTCAGGAATAATGGAGATTTGTCTTTTTCTAAAGTTATGAACGAATGGGGTTTAAATAAAAAAGTAAATTCCAATGGAGTTGCTTATGGCGATTTAGACAATGATGGCGATTTGGATTTAGTATTAAACAATCTCGAAGAAGAAGCTCTTGTTTATAAAAACAATTCAGTTGGAAACTTTATTAATATCAAACTTATTGGTGACGAAAAAAATGTCAATGCCATTGGCGCTAAAGTAAAAGTGTATACAGATAATAAAGAACAATATCAAGATCTATTTTTGTCAAGAGGTTACCAATCATCTGTTAGTAATATTATTAATTTTGGATTTGGTGATGAAGAATTAATAAATAGAATTGAAGTGATTTGGGGAGATGACTCTGTTCTTGCCGCAGATAATGTTGAAGTTAATCAAACACTTACTTTTAATAAGAAAGATTTTAAGTTTGACGGAGAAATAGAGAAAAAAGTTCCTCAACACTTTGCGGTAGTGAACCCAAATCAACTCGGGATAGATTTTGTTCATCAGGAAAATCCATTTAACGATTTTGCCCTTCAAACTTTAATGCCGCAAAAGCAATCACAACAAGGGCCAGCATTTTCAGTTACTGATATAAATGGTGATAGTTTGGACGATTTCTTTATTGGAGGAGCTTTAAATCAATCTGCTGCAATGTATATACAAAATAGTGAGGGTAGATTCTCTAAAGCCAATGAAACATTATTTGAAAATGAAAAAAAATATGAAGATTTTGGTTCGTTGTTCTTTGATGCAGATGAAGATGGAGATTTAGATTTATACATCACTTCAGGAGGCTATGAGTTAGATAAAAATAGTGCCTTACTTCAGGATAGATTATATATAAATGATGGTCAAGGAAATTTCAATAAAGGAACTCTTCCTAAAATGTTAACAGCTACCAAAAGTGTAGAAGCATTTGATTATGATAATGATGGTGACCAAGATTTGTTTGTTGGTGGTCGTGTTATTCCTGGACAGTATCCAATAGCACCACGATCTTACATTCTCGAAAACAATAATGGAGATTTTATTGATGTTACAGAAAAGGTATTACCAGAATTTTTTGAAATCGGTATTGTAAACGATTTATTGTTTTCAGATTATGATAATGATGGAGATAAAGACCTTTTTGTAATTGGTGAGTGGATGCCAATTACATTATTTGAAAATAATAATGGAGCTTTTCAACTTAAGGATGTTGAGTCATTTCATAAGACTGAAGGTTGGTACAATACAATCAAGGAAGTAGATTTAGATGCAGATGGAGATTTGGATTATTTAGTAGGAAACCTTGGCGATAACAACAAGTTTCATCCATCTGTAGAAAAACCATTACATGTTTATGGAAATAATTTTGATGACAATGAAACTTATGATATGATTTTAAGCAAGATTTACAAAGGAAAATTAGTGCCAGTTAGAGGAAAAGAATGCTCTACAGAGCAAAACCCTTTTGTAAGTGAAAAAATAAAATCTTACAAAGAATTTGCACATTCTACATTGGCAGATATTTATGGAGAAGAAGTATTAGAAGATTCTTATCATAAAATAGTTTACAATTTTAGTTCTGTTTATTTAATAAATAATGGCAACGGAAATTTTGAAATTAAGCATTTACCAGTAGCGGCTCAAATTGGGCCAACCATGTCTTTTGAAATTACAGACATTAATAATGATGGTCATCAAGATGTGATAGGCATAGGAGCTATTCATGAAGCTGAAGTTGAAACCGTTAGGTATGATTCTAACACAGGATATATTTTACTAGGTGATTCAAAAGGTAATCTAACGCCATATAATGACATTAGCTTTTATAATGAGTATAATGCAAAAACGATGAGACAAATTAAAATAGGAAATGACATGTGCTATTTAATTGCTAACAATGATGGACCTCTTAAAATTTTAAGAACAAAATAGAATGAAAAACTTTTTAAAAAGTAGAATACTTCTAACATTATTAGTATTTGGTTTTTCTATTTTTATTAAAGCTCAAATAAAACTTCCAGAGTTAATTAGTGATGGCGTAGTACTACAACGTGACCAAGAAATCAAAATTTGGGGATGGGCTTCTTCAGAAGAATCTATAACCCTAACTTTCAAAAGCGAGAAACATAAAACAAAAGCCAATAAAAATGGAGATTGGTCAATTATACTACCTGCTCAAGAAGCAGGAGGACCATATAAAATGGTCTTAAAAGGAAAGAACAAAGTTGAAGTCAATGATATTCTTTTTGGTGACGTTTGGTTGTGTGCAGGACAATCAAACATGGTTTTAAATATGGAACGCGTAAAAGAACGATATCCAAATGAAGTTACCAATGATAATTATCCTGAAATACGTAACTTTTTCATTCCAACAAAAACTAATCTGGAAGGTCCACAAAAGGATTTACCACCTGGAGAATGGAAACCAGCAGTTGGAAAAGATTTATTGGGAATAGGTGCTCTCACATATTTTTTTGCGAAAGATCTATATAAAAAATATCATATCCCAATAGGTATTATTAATTCTAGTGTTGGAGGCACACCAATTGAATCATGGATTAGTGAAGATGGTTATAAAGAATTCCCCAAACAACTTGTGATCATTCAAAAAAATAAGGATACTGCTTATATTAATTCTGTAACTACGAGGCCAAGTTTCACTGGTAATAACTCACAACTTCAAGACAATGGACTAATTGGAGATGTAAAATGGTATAATATTAATTATATTCCTAAAGGATGGAATAGCTATAACGTACCGGGTTTTTGGGAAGACCAAGGTGTGAAAGATTTGAATGGAGTTGTTTGGTTTAGAAAAGAAATGGATGTTCCAGAATCTATGATAGGATTTGATGCAAACTTGTATTTGGGTCGTATTGTTGATGCTGATGAAGTATATGTAAACGGAACAAAAGTCGGTAATATTACTTATCAATATCCACCAAGGCGTTATATCATTCCAAGTGATGTTTTAAAAACTGGCAAAAATATAATTACAGTTCGTGTAACAAATTATGGCGGTAAAGGTGGATTTGTTCCTGACAAACCATATTATTTAACATCGAATAGTCAGGATATTGATCTTAAAGGAACTTGGCAATATAAAGTAGGGCAAGTATTCCCACCATTTAGAGGAGTATTTGGTGATGGATATTTTGTAGTACAAAACCAGCCAACATCACTATATAATGCCATGATAGCACCAATAAAAAACCAAAAGATTAAGGGAATACTTTGGTATCAAGGTGAATCAAATACTGGTAATCCAAAGTCTTATGGTAAATATCTAAAAACCTTAATCAAGGATTGGCGTTCTCAATGGAACAATGAAAACTTACCATTTTTATATGTGCAATTAGCAAATTTTCAGGATGTAGATTATCTACCTACTGAAAGTAATTGGGCAGAAATGAGACATCAACAGCTACAAGCTTTATCTGTACCAAATACAGCTATGGCAGTTGCAATAGATTTAGGAGAATGGAATGATATTCATCCTTTGAATAAAAGGGATGTTGGAAAACGTTTAGCGCTTGGTGCGATGAAGTTAGCCTATGGTGAAAACATTGTGCATTCAGGACCTATTTATAAATCATCAAAAATTGAAGGCGATAAAATTATATTGTCGTTTAATTCTGTTGGAAGTGGATTAATATCTATTGATGATGAACCTTTAAACCGATTTGAGATTGCTGGAGAAGACCAATATTTCATTTGGGCTGATGCAAATATTGTAGGTGAAACGGTTGAAGTTTCTCATAAAGACATCAAAAACCCACGATATGTAAAATATGCATGGGCAGATAATCCTCGAGGAGCAAATTTGTATAATAAAGAAGGGTTGCCAGCTTCACCTTTTAGAAATTACGATCCAGATTCGTTAAACAATAAACCTTGGCAAGGTAAAAAAGCTGCCGTTGTACTTACTTATGATGACGCTTTAAATGTTCATCTCGATAATGTTCAACCAGTGCTTGACGCTCTTAATTTAAAAGGAACTTTTTATGTTTCTACTTATTCAGAAGCATTTAGAAACAGAATTGATGATTGGAGAAAATTATCGGAGCGTGGTCATGAATTAGCAAATCACACTATTTTTCATCCATGTATTGGTAAAGACACTCGTCCTTGGGTGAATCCTAATTATGATATGAATACCTATACAGTTGAGCGCATGATAGACGAAATAAAAATCAATAATACATTGCTCGAAGCCATTGATGGTAAAACAGAACGAACTTTTGCTTACACGTGTGGAGATTTTACTGTTAATGGAAATGACTCTTTTATTGATGAATTAAAGAACGATTTAGTTGGTGCTCGTGCAGTACGTCATGAGATGCATAAAATTGATGAGATAGATATATACAGTATAGATTCTTATGCTATTGTTGGTGAAACAGGCGAGCAAATGATTGAACTGGTTAAAAAAGCTATTGAATCAAATTCCTTATTGGTTTTTCTATTTCATGGAGTTGGTGGTGAACATTCTATGGATGTATCGCTTACAGATCACCAAGAATTGTTAGAATATTTAAAAGCTCATGAAACTGAAGTTTGGACAGCAACTATGCTAGAAGTTATAGAAAACATCAAGAAAAATCAACCTAAATAGGCACATAATGAAAAGGCTAATTCTTTTTTTCTGTTTTACATTTTTTATGGTTGCACAATCCAACTCACAATGGTGGTTAATGACTCAAAAAGAGCGAGACAGTATTAATCAATTAGGACATAAAAATCACGAAACGATGATGAAACAGCTTGGTATTACATCGTTACGTCCTGGACCAAGCGGAAATGCATCAGCACCAAATGCAGCTAATTATGATGAGTCTATTGCAAATCCTTGTCCTGAATTGCCTGAATTATTGGTTACCAATAAAGGGAAAAAGGTAACTACTGCAGAAGATTGGTGGGAAGTACGAAGACCAGAAATTGTTGAAGATTTTGAACGTGAAGTGTATGGTAGGATTCCAGAAGATGTTCCAGATGTTACTTGGGAAATAAAAATTACAGATTATGAATTCGTACGCAGAACACCAGTAGTTGTAAAGCAATTAGTTGGTCATGTAGATAACAGTGCATATCCCGCAATAAAAGTGAATATTGATGCAATGCTGGTAGTACCAACTAACGTAGATGGTCCAGTTCCAGTATTAATGATGTTTGGCCGTCCATCATTCCCAGCACCTGCACAGCCTACAGATGAAGATTTAACAAAAATAAATGAGTCGTTTAAGACAATGATGGTAAAAAACGACCCAAACATGAAGGCTATTTTTGATAAATATCCTGCTTACAACCCAATTACTAAATTACCTGGACCAAACTTTTGGGAACCATTACCTGAAGGTGATTTACCTTCAACAGAACAATTACTAGCAGCTGGTTGGGGATATTTAACCATTAGTCCTGCAAGTATTCAAGCAGATAATTCGGCTGGATTAACAAGCGGAATAATAGGGTTAGTCAACAAAGGACAACCTAGAAAACCTGACGATTGGGGCGCACTTCGTGCTTGGTCTTGGGGAGCAGCAAGAGCGTTAGATTATTTAGAAACTGATGAACTTGTTGATGCAACCAAAGTTGGTATTGAAGGTGTGTCACGTTATGGTAAAGCAGCACTAGTAACTTTAGCTTTTGAAAACCGGTTTGCTATTGGTTTGATTGGTTCTTCTGGAAAAGGTGGAGCAACATTGCATAGGCGCGTTTTTGGTGAAGCAGTTGAAAGTTTAACAGGTTCTGGTGAAAGTCATTGGATGGCAGGAAACTATATAAAATATGGAACAGAAGAGTCTACTTTTGGTAGAATGACAGGTTGCGATTTACCTGTAGATTCTCATCAATTGATTGCGCTTTGCGCACCAAGACCAACATTTATTAGTTATGGAATCCCCGAACAAGGTGATGCAAATTGGTTAGACCAAAAGGGGAGTTATATGGCAACTATTGCAGCTGGTGAAGCATTTAAATTACTTGGGGCAAAAGATTTGGGTGTTTCTAATGATTATATGAACGAAGAAATGCCTCCTCACAATACAGATATGCTTGATGGCAAATTAGCTTGGAGACAACATGATGGTGGACATACTGATTGGCCAAATATGAAGCACTTTATCACTTGGGCAAATAGAGTTTTGAATTACAACAAATCGGATAATTAATTTCAAAATATTAAAATGAAAATTAATAAGACGAACTTTAATGTAATATTCTTTATTATAATCACCCATTTTTTTAGCTGTAATGATAAAATTGAATCTAATAAGTTAGCTATTTCAAGAGAAACAATTTCTATTAACAATAATTGGAAATTTTATAAATATCAATCTTCAAAAAAAGCGGATGATTTATATTATGATGTTCGACCAGAAATAAAAAGTGTAAATGATTCCAAAGCTGCTGACACTCCTGCAACAGAGGCTGAAAAATTAGAAGCTTCAGAAAGAGCTTTAAAGGCGTACATTTTACCAACTGCAAATGCTTTTATCAAAGATTCTGCTAAACATCATAAAAAACCAGAAGGAAATCCAGGTAGTGACTTTCCATTTGTGCAAGGCAATTTTGATGACAGTGCTTGGGAAAATGTAACTATTCCACATGATTGGGCTATAAAAGGACCCTTTCAAGAAGGTCGGAAAGCAGAAGTTACTGGAGGCATGGGACGTTTACCAAGTAATGGTGTGGCATGGTATAGAAGAAAAATTGACATAAATAATACTGATAAAAATAAATTGATTTATTTAGATGTTGATGGTATTATGTCTTACGCTATGGTCTGGCTAAATGGTAACTTGGTTGGTGGTTGGCCTTATGGATACAATTCATGGAGACTTGATTTAACACCTTTTATCATTTTTGATGGAGATAACCAATTAGCAATTCGTGTAGATAATCCAAACCATTCGGCGCGTTGGTACCCTGGAGCAGGAATTTATCGAAACATATGGTTAACAAAAACCAATAAAGTTCACATTGCGCATTGGGGAACAACTGTATTAACTCATAATATTTCAAAAGAATCTGCAACTATTGATTACACTGTGAAAATAGATAATAATTCAGATGGAAAAGTTGCTGTTGAAACCGTTAATGATTTCTATTTAATAGAAGATAATTATATAAAGATTGCTACAAATTCATCAGAAAGGACTGAAATAAATCCTGCATCAACAGAAGAGATTAAATCCTCAATCGTAATTAAAAACCCAAAACTTTGGGGACCACCACCAACGCAGACACCTAATTTATATAAAGCAATTACGAAGATCATAGTGGATGAAAAAACAGTTGATGTCTATGAAACGATATTTGGTATTCGTTCTTTAGAATTTGACCCTATTCAAGGCATTTTAGTTAACGGCGAATTAATTAAACTGAAAGGTGTAAATGAACATCACGATTTAGGTGCAATAGGTTCAGCATTTAATGTTCGTGCTGCTGAACGTAAACTTGAAATTTTAAAAGAAATGGGTTGCAATGCAATTAGAATGGCACACAATCCACCTGCACCAGAACTACTTGATTTATGTGATAAAATGGGGTTCTTAGTTATAGACGAGGTTTTCGATTCTTGGGAACGCAAAAAAACACCTCATGATTTTCACCTAATTTTTCCGGATTGGTATGAAGCTGATGCCAGAGCGATGGTTCGTAGAGACAAAAATCATCCTTCCATAATTATTTGGAGTTATGGCAACGAGGTTGGTGAACAGTACACCGATGAAGCTGGAGCTGAAATTGGAAGAAAATTAGTAGAAATCATCAAAGATGAAGACTTAACACGTCCAACTACAAGTGCTATGAACTGGGCAAAATCTGATATGCCATTTCCAACGGTTATGGATGTGATTAGTTTTAACTATCAAGGCGAAGGCATTCGACAAGACCCCATTTTTGACACAGTAACAAATCGTATTAAAACTAAACCACAATATGAACCTTACCACAAAAAATTTCCTGATAAGGTGATTTTGAGTAGTGAAACAGCATCAGCAGCAAGTAGTCGAGGTATTTATTTATTTCCTGTAACGGATAAAATAAGTGCTCCTATGCTTAACGGAAATGGTAAAGATGACAGTATTTCGCAAGTAAGTGCTTATGAGCTATATGCTGTAGGTTTTGGCTCTACAGCAGATAAAGTTTTTGCTTCATTAGATAAACATCCATATTCAGCAGGTGAGTTTGTTTGGACTGGATTTGATTATTTAGGTGAGCCAACACCATATTATAATTGCCGAAGCTCTTACAATGGCATTTTAGATTTGGCAGGTTTTCCAAAAGACAGGTATTATTTGTATCAAGCACGTTGGCGACCAGATTTTCCAATGGTTCACATGTTACCACACTGGAATTGGCCAAATCGGGTTGGTGAAATTACTCCTGTTCACATTATAACTTCTGGTGATGAAGCAGAATTATTTCTAAACGGAAAATCTCTGGGAAAAAAGAAAAAAGGTGAATTTAAATATCGTTTACGTTGGGATGATGTTATTTATGAGCCTGGAGAATTAAAAGCAGTTGCTTATAAAGATGGAGAAATTTGGGCAGAAAAAGTTGTAAAAACTACAGATGAGCCTGCAAAATTATTGATCACAGCAGATAGAATTACAATAAATGCAAACGGAAAAGATTTAGCTTACATCACTATAAAAGTAGCAGATAAAAATGGTCTTTTTGTAGCCAATGCTGATAATGAAATTGAATTCAGTATTGAAGGAGCTGGTGTAATAATTGCAACTGATAACGGTAATCCTTGTGATATGACAGAATTTCAATCAACAAAACGACAAGCTTTTAGTGGTTTAGCGTTAGGTATAGTTCGTTCTATTGATGGTGAAAAAGGAGACATTAAACTTACTGTAAAATCTTCTGGGTTAGAAAGTGAAACTATAATTTTAAAATCTAAATAAAGACAACAGCATATCTTTCTTAATCAAGCATTTGTTTCTATTTAAGGATTTCAGGTTCAATATCTTCTATAATTTCTTCTATAGAATGTCTTTTATCGTATTGAAAAAAACTAGCATTCTTTAAATAGTAGATTTTAAATAAAAAGTCTAGATATTCATATTTATTAATTACTCCTCTTGAATACACATTCTTAAATATAGGAAGAAAAGCCAAATGTATTTTTAATTTTTTTTGATCTAAAATGGCATAATAAATAGACAGCCTTTCATTTTCACTAAATAAAAGACTGTCTCCTGGATAGTTGTATTTATTTATATATTTCTTGCTTCGGTAAAAATTCTTAACTCTGTTAGAATCAATTATTTTTTCTATTAATCTGATAGAATCTTTATTTCTGAAGAAGTTTTTTTCAAGTTCTTTTTTTTGCAGAAGTAATGCTTGGCTATCATTATATATCTTTTGTAAAAAAGCCTTTTTATCTTCTAATACTTTTACTTGTTTGAATTCTTTATCAATTTCTTTTTCAAAAGCATCTTTTTTTGAACATGATATTAAAACAATAAAATAAATGATGATCAAAAAAATCTTTTTCATAATTCAACAGAATTTTTTAATAACACTCTTTTTGTTCAAAAAGGACTATTTTTAATTAACAGCATTACCTTTTAATCCTTCAACAAAACCATCGTAAGCTGGTTTAGGGTCAAAGTTATTGTCATATAATAATGGCCAATCTGTATTACCGTCATATAACCAACTGTCTTGATCTCTGAATCCCCAAACTGTAATGCCATGTTGTTGTGCAGTAGGTACTATTGTAGTATAATAATATGCTGCATTCTGGTATTGATCAGCTTGAGCTTGAGCTCTTGCTGCTGTCAATTCTGAAACATCGCTATTAAAGTTAGCTTTTATATCTAATTCAGATACATGAACTAGCAAACCAGTATTAGCTATATCTTGAATTGCCGTAGGTAGATCTGATGTTGGCCAATCATGATTTAAATGCATTTGCATACCAATCCCATCTATTGGAATACTTCTAGATACTAAATCATTAACCATGTTGATAATATTATTTCTTTTATTAGGATCACCAGCAATGTTATAATCGTTATAAAATAGTTTAATATTAGGATCGCCAGCTCTAGCAGCTGTGAAACATTTTGCTACAACATCATCAATTTTTGTAAATAAAACATTAGAAGATGCATTTGGGTCAAAGGCTTCATTAAAAACATCCCAACTTGCAACAATTGAATTTCCGTTACTATCTTTTTCTTCTGCAAAATGCGCTACAGCAGCTGTAATATAATCCATAACTGCTGTTTCAAATTCTTCATTAGTTCCTGAAAAGGTATTAAACCAACCTGGTTGTTGATTATGCCAAGCTAATGCATGACCATGTACGCGTAAGCCGTTAGCTTTTGCATATGCTACAATAGCATCACCATCGCTCCAATCATAACTTGTAGGGCCAGTAAACATATTGTTTGCTTTCATGTCATTTTCAGCTGTAATACTGGTATATTCATCAAGTAAAATGGTCTTCATTTGAGTATTATCTGAAGATGAAGATGCTAATTTGAACGCAGAAACTATATTACCAATTGAAAAATTTGCGTGGTCTTTTAAATATTCTGTGGTGCTTCCACCTCCGTTTCCGCCACCACCATTTCCACCACCTCCAGTTGGACCACCAACTATTGGTCCAGAAGGTCCACCATCACTACTGCTACATCCTATAATCATTACTGCTATAAAAAGTAGTCTCATTATTTTTTTCATTTTCATAATTTTTAATTTAATAATTTATAACTAATTCCTAATTCTAATCCTGTAATTTCTGCAAGACCTTTAAGTCTGCCTATTAATGAATAACCTGGATATAATTCTTTCTTTTCTATTGAATGTAGAAAACCATGATCAGGTCTCATAGGGATACTATGATTTTTTTCTTGCATAATATTTAAAATTTTTTCAACTATTTTTTCCATTTTGTTATCACCATACAAATGATCGGATTCTTTAAAATTTCCATCTTTATCTTTAATAACATTTCTTAAGTGTAAAAAGTGTACTCTGGAAGATGTTTTATTTAAAATATCCAACAAATCGTTTGAAGGATGTGCACCAAGTGATCCTGTACAATAACATAATCCATTTGCTTCAATTGGAACCTGATCTAAAATAAATTCAAGATCTTCCTGTGAACTTACTATTCTTGGTAACCCTAAAACTGAATAAGGAGGATCATCAGGATGTATTGCCAACTTTATACCTAATTTTTGAGCAACAGGAGCAACTTCTTTTAAAAAATGAATAAGATTTTGACGCAATTCGTTTTCATCTACATGAGAGTATTCTTCAAGTAATGTTAATATTTGATTTGATGTGAAATTCTCTTGACTTCCTGGAAGGCCAAGCAATATATTCTTGAACAGTTTTCGTTTGTCAGTTTTTGTGAGTTGTTTCCCGTAAAGAATGGCTTTATTGATTTGCTCTGCTGTATAAGCTGCTTTTGCATTAGGTCTTTTTAACAGGAAAACATCAAAATATACAAAAGCGTCCTTATGAAAATATAAGGATTTGGTGCCATCTGTGTTTTTGTAATCGTGATGTGTTCTTACCCAATCTAATATTGGCATGAAATTATAAGTTATAACTTCTATACCACATTGTGCTAAATTTTGAAGACTTCTTTTATAGTTTTCTATATATTCTTTGAATTTTCCAGTTCCTTTTTTAATGTCTTCATGAACAGGAAGGCTTTCTACAACCTTCCATTCCAGTCCTACATCTTCTATCAGTTTTTTTCTTTCATTAATCTTTTCTACTGTCCAAATATCTCCAACAGGGATTTCGTGTAAAGCTGTAACAATACCTGTAACACCACATTGTTTAATGTTTATTAAAGATGTTCTATCATGTAGCCCATACCAACGCATGGTTTTAGTCATAAAAATCATTTCTGGAAAATATTAAAATCCTATACTATTTCCACCATCAACTGGAAGCACTGTTCCAGTAACAAAACTTGATTCCTGCAAAGCATAAAAATAAACCGCATCTGCAATGTTTGAAGGTTCTCCTAAAATTCCCATTGGTGTTCTTGAAAGTACTTTTTCTTTTCTTTCAGAGTCATCATCTAAAGCTTTGGAAGACATATTTGTTTTGATAAAACCAGGCGCAATACAATTAACTCGAATGCCAAAAGGAGCTAATTCTACGGCCATCGCTCTTGTCATTGATTCAATGGCACCTTTACTTGCTGAATATGCAATTACTTTTGGTAATCCGTATTGTGATGCCATGGAGCTTATGTTAACAATACTGCCACCATTGTTTTTTTTCATTATTTTAGAAACTTCTCTGCTTATGGAAAAGACACTTAAAACATTTGTGTTTATAATTGATAGAAACTCTTCATCGGTTACATCTATAAAATCCTTTTTCAAATTAATTCCAGCATTATTGACTAAGATATCTATGTTTCCATTGTTTGCAATATCCTTAATCATACCTGGTATATTGTCTAGGTCATTCAAGTCAAAAATATAAGGAACAGCATTTTCACCAATGTCAGTACAAGCTTTATATGTTTTGTCTTCAGATCTCCCAATCACGTAAGTTTTAACACCGTTATTAGATAGTTTCCTTGCAGTTGCAAAACCTAATCCTGCATTTCCTCCTGTTACGATAGCTACTTTATTCATTTAATTAATTTAGTTGGTCATTATTTTAATATTTACCATCTTGGTCTTATACCAGGAGCGTAAGGAAACTTTAGTGATTTAAAATACTCTAAAGTTTTTGTTGGTTTTTCTACACTTTCAGGCAAATCTTTTCCTGAAAACTGCTGAAAATATAGTAAACATGCATCTCGCCACCATTTGGCTTCTTTATATTGGATACTTAATAACATTTGAATTTCTTTAAAACGAAAAGGATCAACATATTTTTCCATTTTATCCCAAGTAGAAATCATTTCGCTCACTTGATCCACACCTTCCTGATATTTTAAAGCCATTCCATCCCAAAGGGTGTGACCGTTCTTAAGTTGATAATCCCAATCTACATGGTGAAACCATAACAAATCTTTTTCTGGAGTTGTTTCAATGTTATTATATATGTTTGCAATTTCTGATGCGTATTGTTCAGTAGCATTACTTCCAGTATCTGTTCTATTAAAACCTACACCTAAACTATCTGCTTTATGATAATATACAGGATTCCATTCAGGTCTTGATAAATTACTGACCCAAGGACCTGGGCCATAATGATGACCAGTATCCATAATATGATGCAATCCCAACGGAGTCATGTAATTTACAACAGCCTCACGTGAAGTAATCATTATTTCCTTTATTGGCTCAACAAAATTTTCATCATTTGAGAAGGTCATTCTTATCCACTCATCTGCAATATCACGCGAGTCCATATAAGGGTTCCAGGCTAGTCTACCAAAGCCATACCAGTTAGCCTGTAGAAATGGATGTCCCGTCCAATTATCATCTGTTCCAATGTTGCTTACACCTGCAATACCTGTGATTCTATAATCATCTAAAGTACCATCAATTACTTTGGCAACGGTTGAACCTTTTCCTTTTCTATAGGTGTCAGCTTCCAGTACTTCTTGAAATAGTTTTGGTAAATACACTAAATGAGTACTAAAACCTAAATATTCTTGAGTAATCTGAAACTCCATCATAAGTGGAGTTTTTGGCATTGCTCCAAACATAGGATGAAAAGGTTCTCGAGGTTGAAAATCTATTGCGCCATTTTTTACCTGTATTAATACATTATCTTTAAATTGCCCATCATGAGGGACAAATTCAGCATATGCTTGTTTTGCTCTATCAGTTGGGTCATGTTCAGAATATACAAAAGCTCTCCACATTACAATACCTCCAAAAGGTTCAAGAGCGTTAGCAAGCATATTGGCTCCATCCACATGATTTCTACCATATTCATTTGGACCTGGTTGCCCTTCGGAATTTGCTTTTACAAGAAAACCTCCAAAGTCAGGAATTTTTGTATAAATTTCCTTGGTTTTGTTTGTCCACCATTCTATAACTTCGGAATCATAAGGGTCTGCTGTTTTAAGGCCACCTATTTCAATTGGAGCAGAAAACCTGGCTGTTAAATATACTTTTATTCCGTATGGTCTAAACACATCTGCCAATGCTTTAACCTTATCAATATATTGAGGTGTTAATACCCAAGCATTAGCATTGACACTAGTTAAAGCAGTACCATTAATGCCAACAGAAGCATTTGCACGAGCATAATCTATATAACGTTGGTCAATAAATTCAGGTAGTTTATGCCAATTCCAAATAGAAAAACCAGCATATCCTCTTTCTATAGTTCTATCTAAATTGTCCCAATGATTTAACATTCGGACATCAATCTTTGGAGAATCGAAAATCTCAATATTTTTAATAGACTTTTGAGACTGTATTAGTCTTAAAAATGCAAAAATACCATATAGGACTCCAATATCTGTTTTTCCAGTTACTACAGTATGGTTTTGATTTTTATAAAAAATACTTTTAATAATATAACCTTCATCATTTATTTTGCCATAGACAGCTCCCAAAACACCTTTAATATCTTCAGGAAGATCTTTCATTGAGCCTAATAGAAGTAAGTTATTTTCTGAATTATTTTCTAGTAATAAGAATTCAGATGCTAACAAACCAGAAAGTCCTCTTTTAGCTTCTTCTGAGGCTATTTTTATTGATTCAGAGTCGCCGTAAGATTGAATTCCTTGGATTAAATTTGAATATTCATCTCTTAAATCGGTATTTTCAACAGGGTCATAACGAAGCCAAAGATCATAATCTATACTATTATTGGCATAGCTGGAGAGTGTTAAAAATAATATTATAAAACATAAAGCTACTTTTTTCATATAGACCGTAATTTATTCAAATCCTCCTTTTTGGATATTATGGTAAATTAACTAAAAAAACATCGATTGACAAAATTTTGACGCAATCGATTGCATTTATTAATTATTTAACCGAAATTTGATACAATTGACAGGTTATCCTTTCAATTTTATAGCTAACTAAACAATTATGAAACAACTAAAAATTATATTATCCTTAATTATTTTTGGACTTACCTTTTTTACATGTAAGGACAATGCTGTAATTAAGGAAAATGTCAAAGATAATAAAATACTAAAACCTACTTTAGATTTTCCATTTTACGATACATCTTTACCAATCGACGAACGTATTAAAGATTTAATTTCTAGATTGACATTAGAAGAAAAAGCAGATCAAATGATGCATAATACAACTGCTATTGAGCATCTTGGAATTCACCCTTATAGTTATTGGAACGAAGCATTACATGGAGTAGCGCGTTCTGGCGTGGCTACTGTTTTTCCACAAGCCATTGGTTTGGGCGCTACTTTTGATAGCGATTTAGCATTTAGAGTTTCTTCTGCTATTTCAGATGAAGCTCGAGCAATGCATAATGCTGCAAAAGCAAAAGGATATTATAAACAGTATGGTGGTTTAACATTTTGGACACCAAATATTAATATTTTTCGAGACCCAAGATGGGGAAGAGGGCAAGAAACTTATGGAGAAGACCCATTTTTAATGTCTATAATGGGAAAGGCTTTTGTAAATGGATTGCAAGGTAATGATGATAAATACTTAAAAACAGCTGCATGTGCAAAACATTTTGCGGTGCATAGTGGGCCAGAAGAATTACGCCATGAATTTGATGCAATTTCTAATCAGAAAGACCTGTGGGAAACATATCTTCCAGCATTTGAAGCATTGGTTACTGAAGCCAAAGTAGAGGCAGTTATGTGTGCTTATAATAGTACGAATGGAGAGCCTTGTTGTGCTAATAAATATTTAATTAACGATGTATTGCTAGGTCAATGGGATTTTAATGGACATATTTTAAGTGATTGCTGGGCTATAGTTGATTTTTATACTCCAAAAGACAAAGGTGGTCATGGGGCAACTAATACTCAAGCCGAAGCTTCTGCCCTTGCAGTCAAAAGTGGTGTAAGCCTGAATTGTGGGAATTCGTATTTAAAAGGGTTGCCTGAAGCTGTCAAGTTAGGGTTAATTACTGAAAAGGAGATTGATGAGCAATTGGCAGTTTTATTGCGTACACGTTTTAAACTAGGATTGTTTGACCCTCAAGGTAGTAATCCATATGATGATATTCCTGTTGATGTTATTAACAGTGAAGAACATCGAGAACTGGCAAAGGAAGTTGCTCAAAAAAGTATTGTAATGCTAAAGAACAATGGCATTTTACCTTTAAAAAATGACTTGCCTAAATACTTTCTTACAGGTCCTATAGCAGGAGATACCGAGTCACTTTTAGGTAATTATTATGGAATAAACCCTAAAATGGTAACGATTATGGAAGGTTTGGCTGCAGCTGTGGATCCTGCAAGTCAACTACAATATAGAATGGGCGCTATGTTAACAGTGCCAAAGGAAAACCCATTAGATTATGCTACTGGGAATGCTGGTAATTCTGATGTGACCTTTGCAGTATTGGGTATTTCGGGTTTAATTGAAGGAGAAGAAGGAGCGTCAATTGCTTCTAAAACTAAAGGAGATAGATTGGATTATGATTTGCCTAAATCCCAAATGGATTATTTGCGAGGTTTAAGAAAGGCAGCTAATAGGAATCTTAATAAAAAACCTATTGTAACAATTATTACAGGTGGAAGCCCAATGAATCTTGCAGAAGTTGAAGCCTTATCAGATGCTGTACTTCTAGTTTGGTATCCAGGAGAAGAAGGTGGAAATGCAG
>DATGBV010000183.1:0-11639 GCA_035312485.1 Flavobacteriaceae bacterium
ACATCCCTTTTAGGAAAAATCTTGAGAATAGATGTTGATAATACTGATGCCGGTAAGAACTATGCTATTCCTAGTGACAATCCTTATGTTAGTAATGGTTCAGCACTTGATGAAATTTGGGCTTATGGCTTGAGAAACCCTTGGAAATTTTCCTTTGACAGAACAACAAATGATTTATGGATTGCTGATGTTGGACAAATGACCTATGAAGAAATCAATATGGCAACTCCTTCTGTTTCTTCTTTAGGACTCAATTATGGTTGGCGTTGTTATGAAGGTAATTCAACATACAATACATCTGGATGTGCAAACCCAAGTACTATGACTTTCCCAATTGCAGAATACAGTCATTCTGGAAGTGGTGTTTTTAAGTGTTCTATTACTGGAGGTTACAGACACAGAGGAATTACTCAAGCCAGTTTGAACGGACTCTATTTTTTTGCAGATTATTGTAGTGATGAAATTGGTGTTTTAGAACAATCTGGTATGAATTGGACCATGTCATTTACTCAACAATATAATGGCAATGGTTGGAGTTGCTTTGGTGAGGACATTAATGGAGAGCTTTATGTAGCAGGTGTAGATTCTGGAAATGTGTTTAAAATAATAGATGCCAATTTAAGTACAGAAAACTACGAACTATCAAAAATTAAAATGTATCCCAATCCAACAAAAAATGAATTGACATTTGATTTATTAGATACTTATTCAAGAATACAATCAATAAATATATACTCTATACAAGGTAAGCTTTTAAAATCTATTACTAATTTTACCAATCCACTATTCACAATATTTGTGGACAAAATGTCAAGTGGGTTATATTTGATTGAAATAAAAGACAAAAGCGAGGTTAAAGAAACTAGAAAACTTATTTTAAACTAATTATGAGTAAAAATTCAGGAAACCTATATCTAATTCCTACTCGTTTAGGCGACAATCCTCCTTTAGAGGTGCTTCCTATTTCTGTAAAAAAAATAATTGAACGAATAGATTATTACATAGTAGAAAATGAAAAATCTGCTAGGGCATTCATAAAAAAAGTGCATTCAAGAAAATCACAATCCTCATTAACTTTATTCAAACTTAATAAATTCACAGACGTATTAGATCTCCCAAAATTTTTAGAACCATGCATTAGAGGTTTAGATGTAGGCCTTTTATCTGAAGCTGGATGTCCGGGCATTGCAGATCCTGGTGCAGATATTGTAAACATTGCTCATCAAAAAAATATAAAAGTCATACCAATTGTTGGGCCATCTTCTATTCTTTTGGCTATGATGGCATCTGGAATGAATGGTCAGAATTTTGCTTTTAATGGATACTTGCCTATTGATAAACAAGAAAAAAAGAAAGAACTTAAACGATTAGAACGTCTTTCTTTTGATCATAACCAATCGCAAATATTTATTGAAACCCCTTATAGGAATAATAAAATGCTTGAGGATCTCTGTAATATTCTGGATGAAAACACAAAAATATGTATTGCCGCAGATATTACTTTATCTACTGAATTTATAAAAACTAAAGAAGTAAATGAATGGAAAAAAAATATTGTAGACCTACATAAGAGACCTACAATATTTATAATTCATAAGTATTAAAATAATATCTTAATTTTAGATTGTTGTTGCTTTTGCAAACCTGTTTGGTTTAGCAAAAGATGTATCGTAACCAGAAAACTTCTTTATATAATATTGTATGGTAGTGCCATATCCATCGGTAAAACCAACAGCACCATAACTTCTTAAGTATTTTTTTACACTGCCAGGACCTGCTAAATGTGCCGCAGCCAAGATACCAGATTCTGTAATAAGCACACCATTAATACGTTTGCCAACAAATTGTTTGATATCACGTCTTAAAATCCACTTGTTACGTTCCAAATTTGCTACAAATGCCTTTTCCTGAAGTTCTGGGTTGTTTAAAAACAAGTTAGGGTTATTTATTCCTATCATTTTTAATGTTCCCTTTCCAAATTGATATTTTCCTAAATATCCAAAAGTATTAACAGTAAAATAATTTCCTCCTGATTCTTTAAAAGCCAATGCTTCTTTAAAACCAATAAAGCATTTATTTAAATAAGGAGAAAAAGTTGTATTAGGTTCTTTTAATGATATAGAATTATCTGCTAATTTATCATCTTGGGTAACAGTATAATTCAATACCATACCTTTTGTCGAATATTTGCTCAAATCAATAGTTTCGTCTTTAGAAAACGAAACAAACAATAATGAATAATATATTGTAAGTGACAGGGCAAAAAAACTTGCAATATTTTTTATCATAATCTTAAAAATTTCTTCAGCATTTTTACTAGAAATATGCTTGAAAATTTGAGCGTGCAAAATTAGACTTTTTTTCAATTAATTCAAAATTACTCGTTTAAGTGATCTTTTTAATAGTAGAATAGATGAAATGCAACCCTATTTTTATTAAATTCGATGGTAGGAAATGGTACTTTAAATACGTTTAAAACATCTAAAATGGATCTCAAAACATGCGAATGTGTTTTAAATTTTGTTAAGTCAATATCTAAGCTTAAATAATACTGCCTTATTCTATTTTTACTGTTAATTAATTGATTATCAGTATCCTCAATTCCATACAACATACCTTCTGCTCCATAACCTACTGCTATATTAAGCCATTTTGGTAATTTTGTCTCTTTAAAAAACGAATGAATATTAGCACTTAACCAATATGTTTGACCATTATAGTCTTTTAAAATCTGCTCTGAAAAGGAATCTCCTAGTTTTTCTGGGTTCATAGAAGCATACTTTGTTTGGTGAAAAGAGTATTTTAAAGCAATTCTTTGCTCTTTCCACAATAATTCTTGAGAAATATAGAGTCCAGTACCTGCTATATTAGCCATAATATCTCCCCATGAAAATCCCCATTCTTCAGAAAAACCATCGAGTACCTCAACACTAGTTAAAAATACAAAACCTAGTGTGCCACCATAAATAAGTTGTTCTTTTTTATCAACACCACTCCAATTCAAAATACTAGCTCCATATTTCCCTAATTGATAAGATGTAAAAACATGTCCAAACTTATCCATCTGGAGCCATTCTTCATTATCATTAAGTACGTGAAATTTTGATCTTGGATAGTCACTATACCAAAGTTGGTTTAAACCTATCAATGAAATTGTGGCCAAACTAGCTTCAGTAATAATAATAGTATTACGTCTGGGTTTGTTTAAGGTATCACTTGGCTTTAAAAAATTATTGATCTTTGATTGTGAAAAAGTAGTTATGGAGGAAACAATTAAAAAAAGACAAATACAGTTTTTAAAATATTGCATTATCTGTTAATTCCTTGTCTGTTTATCCAATTTACATACTCTTGCCTGTTTCTATTATGTTGCGAAAGAGTTTTTGCAAATTTGTGATATCCAAACCTATTAATGTCTGCAACAAAATAATAGTAGCTGTGTTTTTCATAATTCAAAACGGCATCTATAGAAGAAATATCTGGCATAGTAACTAAACTTGGTGGCAAACCAGCATACTTATAAGTGTTGTAAGGCGAATCGAGTTCTAAATCTTTGTATAAAACACGTTTAATAGTTTGATTAAAATCACCGCTTTTATCCTTTATAGCATAGATAACTGTTGGGTCAGCCTGCAACGGAATACCTCTTTTCAACCTATTGATATAAACACCAGCCACACGAGGTCTTTCATCTACTTTTGAAGTTTCTTTCTGAACAATTGAGGCTAAAGTAATAACTTCAGTTGGTGTTAAGTTAATATCTTTAGCTTTTTCTAATCTGTTTTCATTCCAGAATTTATGGTATTCTGCTAACATCCTGTCTCTAAACTTTTCAGCCGAAGTGTTCCAGAAAAATTCATAACTGTTTGGAATATACATACCCAAAGCAGTTTTTTTATTAAAATTATTGGTTTCTAAAAACGTAGAATCTAGCATTGAGGTAAGAATAGAAACACTATCGGCTTCAATTTGATTGGAGATACGGCCTGCTAAATCTTGTAATGTTTCCTGATTATTAAAAGAAAGTTTGATTGGAATATTATTACTTCTAATGGAGTTGATAATATCATTATTGTTCATTCCCTTTTTAATGACATATCGTCCAGCTTTAATATTGGATACATACTGCTTCCTATTTGCCAAAGCATCAAATGCATCCATATCTTTAAGCAAAGGAAAAAGAATTTCTCTTACATCCTGATAAGTAGAGTTTGTAGGAATATAAATGTAGGCTTCTTCATTATTAAAAGCGGTATTATCCACAAACATTGTACTATAAACAAAATAAGCAAAATAAGCAGCTGCAACTAAACCTAGTAGTGCAATAGCAACGATAATCTTTTTGATATACATTTACTTATTGATACGTTGAAATAAATATTCGTTTTTAAATGATTTATTGGATAGGTTCCAATCTTTTTTCAAACCCACTTTCTCAAACTTTTGGTTCTTAAAAAGCTTAATACTTGTTTCGTTATCTTCAGAAATATTACAATACACTTGATGCAAATTTAAATGAGTGAACCCATAGTTTACCAATAGCTCAAGTGCTTCTGCACCATAACCTTTACCTCTTTTTTCAGAATCCTTAATGATAATCCCTATACCTGCTCGCTTATTTTTAAAATCAAAGTCAAAAAAATCAATCAAGCCTAAAGGTTCATCATTATAACTGGAAATTACCAATCTTAATTGTTTTACTTCATAAATGTCTTTATGGGAATTTTCTAAATATTGCTTAATAACATATCTAGAATACGGTGTTTGAGTTAAGCTCAACTCCCAGAAATCTTCATCATTTTCAATTTCAAAAACGAAATCCAAATCTTCTGGTTCAAGTGCTCTTAAATAAATATGTTTCCCTTTTAATGTTACCATGAGAACTCACCTTTATATACAAATCGTGCTGGGCCAATTAACCAAACGTTAGTAAATGTCCCTTTGTTTTCATCAAAAGAAACTTTTAAATTACCTCCAGGCGTCTCCAAGGTAATGAGGTTTTTCTCTGTTTCTCCAATATAATGCATTGCAATGGCAACTGCTGTAACTCCAGTTCCACAAGATAATGTTTCGTCTTCCACTCCTCTTTCGTATGTCCTTACAGAAAAACTGTCGCTGTTTAATGGCTCAACAAAATTAACATTAACACCATCTCTTTTATACAAATCGCTATATCTAATTGATGATCCTTCAGTTTTAATATCTAACTGTTTTAGGTTTTGCTGAAACTGGATATGATGTGGAGAGCCCGTATCTAAAAAAACAAAGTTGTCCTTTCTTTGAATACCATGAACATCCTGCATTTGTAATTTCACTAAACCATTATCAAAGACTGCTTTATGCAAACCGTCAATAGCTTCAAAAGCGGCTTCTTCTTTTATAATTCCTAAAAACCTTGCAAATGCCACAATGCATCTGCCGCCATTGCCACACATGGTACTTTCATTTCCATCAGCATTATAATAAACCATTTTAAAATCTGCCGTAACATGATTCTCCAGCAAAATTAATCCGTCAGCTCCAATGCCAAAACGTCTGTCACATAAGTGTTTGATGAGTTTGGTATTATTTTTGTCGAAATTTTCTTGACGATTATCAATAATCACAAAGTCATTTCCGGTGCCTTGATATTTGTAAAAAGTTTGTGTCATAATATTGCACAAATATATAAATATTAAACTGGATAATCAGTTGTTAAATCATCGTTAAAGTTGATGTTAAATAGTCGTTAAAGTGAATTTGGAAACTCAATAAATATTTAATTTTAATCGTTATAAATTTTGAACTTAAACTGTTTTACATTATGAAAAAGATTTTTGGATTAGTACTTGTTTCAGCATTAGGCGGAATTTTAACATTAACTGCATACAAGGTTTTTTTAGAGCCTAAAAATGAAATGGTTGTTGAAACAAGTGATCAGCCTTCCTTTTTACCAACAAATAATACAGTAACTAACTTATACAATACCGCTGTTCCAAGTAATTTTACTGAAGCAGCAGAAAAGGCAGTGCATTCTGTAGTGCATGTTAAAAATACTGCTATTGTTGGTAGTCCTACAACATTACAAGATTTACTGTTTGGTAGAAGTTCTCAAAGGCAACAAATTGGAACAGGCTCTGGAGTTATTGTTTCACCAGATGGATACATAATTACAAACAATCATGTTATTAATGGTTCTCAAGCACTTTCCGTAACATTGAATAACAACAAAACATATAATGCAGAGATTATAGGTTCTGATGCTAAAACTGATATTGCTTTATTGAAAATTGAAGCTGATGAAGATTTACAGTATGCCACTTTTGGAGATTCGGATCAGGCAAAAATTGGTGAATGGGTTTTAGCTGTTGGCAATCCCTTCAATCTTACATCTACTGTTACTGCTGGTATTATTAGTGCCAAATCACGCGATTTAAGTGGTTCTAGCTATCAGTCGTTTATTCAAACTGATGCTGCAGTAAATCCAGGAAATTCTGGAGGTGCATTGGTAAATACAAAAGGAGAACTCATTGGAATTAATACGGCCATTACTTCTCAAACAGGCTCATATATTGGTTATTCTTTTGCTGTACCTAGTAACATAGCCAGAAAAGTGATAGAAGATATTATGGAATATGGTATTGTACAAAATGGAATTCTTGGTGTAACAGGAGATTCACTCAATAGCAAATTTGCAGATGAGCTAAACGTTAGCACAAGTGAAGGGTTTTATGTAAATGAGGTTGTAGAAAGTTCTGGTGCAGACAAAGCAGGCATAAAAAGCGGTGATGTAATCACTAAAATAGATAATGTAAAAATTTCAAAATTTGCTGATTTAAGAGGCTATTTAGGCACAAAAAGACCAGAAGATGTTGTAAGAGTTTCGGTATTAAGAGATGGAGACATAAAGGTTCTTCCTGTTAAACTTTCCAGAAACGAAACAGTATTTGTTCCAGTGGTTGGAGTACTAAAAAATGCTAATAAAAATGAACTGAAAAAATTTGGTGTAAATAATGGTCTTAAAATATCTAGATTAAGCGAACGTTATGAAGATTACTGGAAAAACAACGGAATTAATGAAGGTTGTATTATTACAGCTATTAATGACGTTAAAGTAAGGTCTGTTGAAGATGTTGAACAAATTATGAGTAATAGAAAAGATTATGAGCCACTTCGAATTGAACTTATCAATTCAAATGGTGAAAAAGAGCGTTACAATTTCAAGTAGTTTAGCTTGATAATTCTTGTTACAATTACTAAACCCTCTAATAAGTTTTAGAGGGTTATTTTTTTGTTAAAATTATTTACGAAAACGTTTGAAATAAACTATTTTTGCAAAAAATTTAACAACACGATAAACACACAAATAATGAGTTTTAACACAACTTATGAAAAAGAGCTGGCTTTTCAAGCTGATAGAAGAAGAGCAACCGTAGAATTTATAAAAATTGTTAGTGATCTTTGGTATGATAAATCCATAGAGTTAGTGCTTTTTAGAAATCAATTAATAGACAGAAATGTCAGTCAGATTTTAAATCTTCATGCTTACGCTGGCGAATTTGTACAAAAACCGATTTCTATTTTTGATTCTGTTGAAATTGCACAGGCTATAAAAACACTAGACATTCCTCCTGCAAAACTGGATATTGGTAAACTTACTTACGAATATCATATAGAAGATAGAAAATATAATGATGCCACGTCTTTTGTTGCTTACAAATTAAAAGATGCCAGTAAGAATGGAACAATTGAACCTAAAGACGTAATTCTTTATGGCTTTGGTAGAATTGGTCGATTGGTTGCACGCGAATTAATGACACGAACAGGAAAAGGAAGTCAGTTGCGTTTAAGGGCTATTGTTACTCGAGACGAAATAAATGAAACCATTTTAGAAAAGAGAGCTTCTCTATTAAGAAATGATTCCGTTCATGGTGAATTTCCAGGAACTGTAAATGCAGATCTAAAAAACAATGCCTTAATCATTAATGGTACCACAGTAAAAATGATTTCTGCCAATGCTCCAGAAGATATCGATTATACTAAATATAGCATCAATAACGCATTGGTTATTGATAACACTGGTGCTTTTAGAGATAAAGAAGCCTTAAAAAAACATCTCGCTTCAAAAGGTGTAGTGAAAGTTTTGCTTACTGCACCAGGAAAAGGCATACCAAATATTGTTCATGGTGTTAATCATAACGATTATAATCCAGATAAAGTAAATGTTTTTTCTGCCGCATCTTGTACAACAAATGCTATCACACCAATATTAAAAGCTATTGAAGATTCTTTTGGTGTAAAAAACGGACATTTAGAAACCATCCATGCATACACAAATGATCAAAATCTGGTTGATAATTTTCATAAAAAATACCGTCGCGGAAGAGCTGCTGCATTAAATATGGTTATTACAGAAACTGGTGCTGGCAAAGCTGTTGCAAAAGCACTACCAAGTTTAGAAGGCAAACTAACATCCAATGCCATTAGAGTTCCTGTGCCAAATGGGTCTTTGGCCATATTAAATCTGGAACTAGAAAATTCAACTTCAGTAGAAGGTTTTAATACTATTATAAAAAAATATGCCCTGGAAGGTGATTTGGTTGAACAAATAAAATACGAATTAAGTGACGAATTAGTATCTAGCGATATTGTTGGTAGCTCTGCTCCTTCAATTTATGATAGCAAAGCAACCATAGTTTCAAATAATGGTAAAAATGTAATACTATATATATGGTATGATAATGAATATGGTTACAGCCATCAAGTTGTTAGACTCGCAAAATATATTGCTAAAGTTAGACGTTATACATATTATTAAAAAATAATAATCTAAAATAGTGTTGCCAGCGTATATAAATTGGCCTCAATAAAATGAGGCTTTTTATTGAATTAAATTATGTATGTAAACATTATTTTATAACTTCGTAAAATCATTTTTCAACCAAAAAAAATCCCGAATGAATCAACTTAAATTTTTAGCATTTGTTTTATTTATTTCAATTAGTTCCATAAACACCTACGCACAAACAAATCAAGAGCCAAATCAGGAAGAAGAAAAATTGTCTTTGAACAGTGGAAGCATCGACAATCAATTCGAATTTATTATACGTCGTTCAAACAGGTATCAAGATTACAAAGTAGTAAAAACCAACTGGTTATACACTTTAAAATCTCATGTATTAGATTCACTTAAAGCTGTTCATGATAATTTAGATAGTACCAATTTGGTGGTTTCAGAACAACAAAAAGAAATTGATGGTTTAAAGGCTAACCTTTCTAAAACACAGACTTCACTGGATGCTACAAATAAAGAAAAAGACAGTATGGCTTTGTTTGGCATGCAAATGAGCAAATCGGGTTATAATATGCTCATGTGGATTATCATTGCTGGTCTGTTAGCGCTTTTCGTTCTTTTTGTATATAAGTTTAAGAATAGTAATTCTGTTACAAAGCAAGCCAAAAAAGCACTGGCAGAAATTGAAGAGGAATTTGAAGAGCATAGAAAAGTAGCTCTGGAAAGAGAACAAAAAGTAAGACGACAATTACAGGACGAAATAAACAAACAAAAAAGTTAGGGTTAATTTTAACCTCAATATATTAAAAATCTGTAATTTCACTTACAGATTTTTTTTGTTATGAATATTATTAAAGCCTATACCGAGCACCTTGATGATTTAGTTCCATTATTTGATGCTTACAGAAATTTTTACGAACAGTCATCCAATTTAGAAGCTGCCAGACAATTCTTAAAAGATAGAATTACTAAAGATGAATCTGTAATCTATATAGCATATATAGATAATGTTGCTGTTGGTTTTACACAATTATATCCAAGTTTCTCTTCTGTGTCTATGAAAAGAAGCTATATTCTTAATGATCTTTATGTACACAAAGACTACAGAAAAAAAGGTGTTGGTGCTGCACTATTAAATAAAGCTAAACAACTTTGTAAAGAAAAAAACTATAAAGGTATTGGTTTACAAACAGGCATAGAAAACCCTGCACAATTTTTATACGAAAACTTGGGTTGGGAAAAAGAACCTTATTTTGATTATTTTTGGGTGAACCAATAAACTTGACTTTCTACAAAAAATAATCGAACTTCGTTTATTTGTGCTGAACTTGCTTCAGTAACTATCGATAAACAAAATTCATCGAATTTGTATGGGTTAAACAGAAGAATAAAAACAAGTTTAAAAATTGAAAAATCTAATAGAAGAATTGGAAAACGCAATAAATCTACAAGAATCAGAAAAGATCATTAAAGATTCATTCCTTCTGAAATACCGCATAAAGTAGCTGAATCTCAATAACCTATTATGGCATGTGCAAAAGAAGACGATACTTATCCAAGAGACTTGGCCAAAATTTACAACAAAGACTTCTCCTGGATCCTGTTGTGACAATATCAATTTTAATTGTTCATTTCTATAGAATCAAACCTATTCTACGAAATTATTTTTAAGAGCATAGATTTTTTTATGTAAACCATACTAAATTGACAATAAAATAAAAGTATTTTCAAAAAAATGAACATTGTTCAAAAATAAAACATATATTTGCAAAAGAATTTACCAGTTATGAGTATTGCAGACAGAAAGGCAAGAGAAAAAGAAGCGTTAAAAATGCTTATTCTTAAAGGAGCAAAAAAGCTTTTTATAGAAAAAGGCATTGAGCAGACCACCATACGCAATATAGCTGACGAAATAGATTATAGTGTTGGTACTGTGTATGTCTATTTTAAAGATAAGAATGCGATTTTACATGACCTTCATTCCATAGGATTTCAGGAATTGGGAGGATACTTTAAGGAATTGTTCAGTATAGAAAACCCAATGGAGCGACTGAAAAAAATGGGATTTATATACATCAAATTTGCACTTGAAAATCAGGAAATGTATGATTTGATGTTCAATTTGAAAGCACCGATGGAGTTTTTAGAAAACTCTAATAATGATGATTGGGACGAAGGAGCAGTAACATTTGGCCACGTTAAACAAACAATTAAGGAATGCATAGAAAAAGGGCATTTTGTTGGACATAATATTGAGCCTCTTTCGTTTATGGTTTGGAGTTTAGTACACGGTATGTGTTGTCTCGAAATTCGTCAGAGAACTAAAGGCGTAAAATTCACTAATCCTGACACCATTCTGCTTGACGGATACAATGAGTATATAAAAATAATAGAAAAATTATAATATTTTTTTTGACTAAAAAAATGAACAACGTTCAATTAATAAACAACGTATAAAATGATAAACAAAACACTAACTCTAATACTGATCTTATTTGGATATCTAGGGTATTCACAAAGTAAACTTGACGGCTATATTGAAGTCGCACTAAAAAATAATGAAGTAATAAAGCAGCACAACTTTGACATCAACAAAAGTATATGGGCTTTAAAAGAAGCACGCTCCTTGTTCTACCCTACCGTTTCCTTAAATGGAAGTTATACCAGAGCAGAAGGAGGAAGAACCATTGACATTCCTATTGGTGATATGCTGAATCCGGTATATAATACCTTGAATCAAATTACTAATTCCAATGCGTTTCCAACTTTAGAGAATCAGTCTGTACTTATTAATCCGGATAATTTCTATGATGCCAAAATTCACACCACAATGCCTCTATTGAATTTTGAAATCATTTACAACAAA
>DATGBV010000184.1:0-3292 GCA_035312485.1 Flavobacteriaceae bacterium
TATACTTTTTGAAGCATCAAACAAATAAATAACAACCTGCGATTGCTCAATTTTCTCAAAGGTTTTTTTAATACCAATACTCTCCACCACATCTTTGGTTTCGCGAATTCCAGCAGTATCAATAAATCTGAACCCAATGCCTCCAATAGAGATTTCATCTTCAATGGTATCTCTTGTGGTCCCTGCAATTTCAGATACAATAGCTCGTTCTTCATTCAATAGAGCATTAAGCAAAGTAGATTTTCCAACATTGGGTTCACCAACAATAGCTACCGGAATACCATTCTTTATGACGTTACCAACCGCAAACGAATCGATCAATCGTTTTAAAACAAAAATTATGCGTTCTATTAAATCTTTAAACTGCTTTCTGTCAGCAAACTCAACATCTTCTTCAGCAAAGTCAAGTTCCAATTCAATTAATGACGCAAAGTTCAAAAGTTCCTCACGTAGTTTTGCAATTTCTGAAGAAAAACCACCACGCATTTGTTGCATGGCTATTTGATGTGAAGCTTCATTATCACTTGCAATCAAATCTGCAACAGCTTCTGCCTGACTTAAATCTAGTTTTCCATTCAGGAAAGCACGCAACGTAAATTCACCAGCTGTTGCCATTCGGCAGCCATTCCGCAAAAATAATTGTATAATTTCTTGTTGAATATAAGGAGAACCATGTGATGAGATTTCAACCACATTCTCTCCTGTATACGAATTTGGTGCTTTAAAAAGAGACACAAGAACCTCATCAATAGTCCTATTATCATCAACAATATGCCCTAAATGAATCGTGTGGGTTTTTTGCTTACTTAAATCCTTTTTGCTTACAGATTTAAAAAATCGTGAACTAATCTCAATAGCCTCATTCCCTGAAATTCTAACAACAGCAATAGCTCCTGATCCAGAAGGTGTTGCTAATGCAATAATATTGTCGTCATGAGTCATGACGCAAATGTAGTAAATTGTACAATCTTTTTTATCCTTAAAATCTTTAGCAAATTCTTCACAAACTTTATTTATAATAACTCTTATATTTGCAACCAAATAAAAAACAATCTCATTATGTTAAAGAAAAGTATTTTAGTAATTTTTTCAGTTCTTGCAATATCATGCGCCAAAGAAAACAAGTATATTGTTTCTGCTTCTATAGATGGTGTTGAAGATGGTAGACAAGTATATTTAAACACTATAGATGAAAACAAACTTTCTGCTATAGATACAGCAACCGTAGCTAATAATGCATTTACATTTACAGGAACGGTTGAATTACCTGATGTCTATTTTATCTCTATAGATCAAATTAGAAATAACTTCCCATTTATTCTTGAAAATGAGAATATCAGTCTAACTATGTATAAAGATAGTATCAATACTTCTGTTATAGAAGGCACTAAAGAAAATGACCTTTTGCAAGAATATTCTAAAGAGGTAAATGCTATTAGTAAAGAAATTATGGCATTGAGAAAAGAGAATATGGAAGCTCAAAAAGCCAAGGATACAGCTTGGATGAATTCTTTAAGAGGTGAATATGAGGCATTAGTAAAGAAAGGAGAAGAGTTCGACACACAATTTACAAAAGATAATAATTCATCAGTTATGGGCCTTTTAATCATGGAGCGTAAAGTAAGAGGTAAAGACATTAATGTAAATGAACTTAAGGAAATATTTGACTCATACCCAGAAGAATTAAAACAAACACGGGCAGGAAAGAATATTTCTAAAGTTTTAGACGCAGCCATAGCCACAGCAATAGGAAGTGTAGCTCCAGATTTTACTGCACCTAATCCAACTGGCGACATGCTTGCCTTTAAAGACCTAAAAGGAAAAGTAACCATTTTGGACTTCTGGGCGGCTTGGTGCAGACCATGTAGAATGGAAAACCCTAATATAGTTAAGGTATATAACAAATACCATGATAAAGGATTAGAGATTATTGGTGTTTCCCTTGATGGCAACGGAAGACAACAAGACCCAAAAGCAGAATGGTTAAAGGCTATTGAAGATGACAACTTAACTTGGCATCATGTATCTAACCTACAATATTTTAATGATCCCGTAGCAAAAGCGTACAATATCAGTTCAATACCTGCAACGTTTATTTTGGATGAAGAAGGAAAAATTGTTGCTAAAAACTTAAGAGGTCAAGCTCTTGACGATAAGATAGCAGAATTGCTTAACTAATAAAAAAGCCTTCTATCTAGAAGGCTTTTTTATTACATCTTTCCAAGCTTTTTAAGAATAAACAACAAGACTATTGGTATAGCTAATAGTGTAACCATAAGAATATGCTCTCTTAATAACCAAGATGCTAAAATTAAAGTTATTGTATAACCTCCAATAGCACCACCAAAATGCGCATCATGACCAATATTACCTAATTGCTTTTTCATACCATAGATGGAATACAACAAATATCCAATGCCAAAAACATATGCTGGCATAGGAATAACAAATAAAATCAAAGTCATATCAGGCTCTAATAAAATGGCAGAATATAAAACTCCCATAACAGCACCACTTGCTCCAACTGCACTGTAATGGTATTCGTTTTTATGAAAATAAAGCGATAATAAATTCCCTAAAAGCAAACTGCCTACATAAACAACAGTAAAACCAAAAACGCCTAAATAATCTATCACAACACCAGCAAAAAAATACAGTGTAAACATGTTAAAAAACAAATGCATCATATCTACATGCAAAAACCCTGCGCTAAACAACCTGATTTGTTCTCCACGTCTTAAACCTCCTACATTAAACTTGTATTTTTCAAAAAAAGAAAAGTCATTAAACCCTTTTAAAGAAATAAGGATATTAGCTCCTATAATAATTATTGTAATTAAATCTAATTTGCCCATAAGGTATTAACGTTTAAATCAAATATAATATATATTTGTCGATGCAAATCTAAAACTTATTGATGCAATTTCTTGTTTACATTTTAGTTTATCCCTTTTTATGGCTTATATCTATTCTTCCGTTTAGATTGCTATATGCGTTTTCAGACTTTCTTTACGTATTGATTTTCAGAGTTTTTGGTTACAGAAAGAAAACTGTAAAAGCAAATTTAAAATTGGTCTTTCCAGAAAAATCAAAAGAAGAAATAAATCGTATCACCAAAGTATTTTATCATCATTTATGTGATATGGTCCTTGAAGCTATTAAATCATTGACGATTTCTGAAGCAGAAATGAAAAAACGGTTCACGTTTTCTAATATTGAAGAAATCCGTCAACTAGAAAAAGAAAATAAAAGCATTGTATTAATGTGTGGTCATTATGGAAGTTGGGAGTGG
>DATGBV010000185.1:0-7604 GCA_035312485.1 Flavobacteriaceae bacterium
GGATTTATATCCATACAGCAAGAACTGGTTCCGTAAACCGATCGAAAAATATCAGGATGTTTCATGGCAATTTTAATCGCTCCATAACCACCCATTGAATGACCAGCAATTCCACGGCTTTCCCGATTAGGAATACTTCGATAGTTGGAATCCACAAAATCAATTAAGTCGTTTGTAATAAAATCTTCCCAATATCCCGTAGTTATTGAGTTGGTGTACATACTACCACCAAACTGATTGCATGCATCGGGCATTACAATTATCATGGGTCTAACGATTCCAAAAGTTATAAGTTTGTCTACATCTGTGGCGTTGAATGCCCATTCCCAATTATTCGCACCCGTTTTCTCCCCTGAAAAACCATGCAATAGATAAAGTACAGGATATCTTTTATTCGTATCTTCATCATAACTAGGAGGCAAATAGATCGAAACATTACGATCTGGAGAATCTCCGACTAAATTCTTTTCAAGTGATATGGCATGAATATTTATGGTAATTATTTTTCCTTCTTGTGCTTGAGACTGAAAAACAAGAATTATTAGTGTTAGTAAATATAGACCAAGATTTTTCATGTTTTTAAAATTATTTAATTGTATTAAAGCCTTATGATCAATGTTAGGCTAATCATATTTTTAATTATTATTAGAAGTAGTTAAACGAAGTTCGACTATTTTTTTAATAAAGTCAAGGCATTACATTTTAAAAAGAACTAATTTTGCGCTTGCAAAAATGGTTATATGAAACAAGTTACCAATACTGTTTTAATGATTCGCCCTGTAAATTTCAGGATGAACGAGCAAACAGCTGTGAATAATTATTTTCAGGAAGATTTAGACATTAAAAACAGAGAGATTAATGAACGTGCACAACATGAGTTTGACATGTTTGTTGTCAAATTGCGCTCGGTTGGAATTAATGTTATCGTTGTAAATGACCGTTTGGAAACAGACACTCCAGATTCCATATTTCCTAACAATTGGGTGTCTTTTCATGATGATGGAACCGTTGCTGTATTTCCGATGTTTGCCGAAAACAGAAGACTGGAACGACGTGAAGATATTTTTGATATTCTTGAAGAACAAGGTTTTTACATAAAAAGAATAATAGATTACACAAGTGCAGAAGAAGAGAATCTATTTCTGGAAGCTACTGGTAGTTTGTGTTTGGATGGCATTAACCAAAAGGCATATTGTGCTTTATCACCTCGTGCAGATGAAGATTTGTGTATAGAATTTTGTGAAGATTTTGAATATACACCAGTTCTATTTACGGCTTATCAAAGTGTTGAAGGTAAACGCTTGCCAATATATCATACCAATGTTATGATGTGTATAGGTAATACATTTGCTGTTGTTTGCCTATCTACTATTGATGATAAAAAAGAACGAAAAAATGTGATTAAACATTTAAAAAGTGATGGAAAAGAAATTATAGATATTACAGAAGAACAGATGAATAATTTTGCCGGTAACATGCTTCAATTAAAAGGAAGTAACGATGCGTCTTATATTGTTATGAGTGAGGCTGCCTATAATTCATTAACGGAAACTCAAGTTGAAAGACTTAAGGCACACGGAAATATTTTATATAGTCCTTTAGACACTATTGAGACTTGTGGTGGTGGCAGTGCTCGTTGTATGTTGGCTGAAGTATTCTTACCGAGATTAGAAAATTAAATAATCGAAGATTTAGATTTTGGTAACTGCACATAGAAGGTACTGCCAACACCTTCTGTACTTTCTACCCAAATTTTACCTTTATTCAGTTCTACCAATTCCTTACAAATAGATAAACCAAGTCCAGTACCTTTTTCATTTTTCGTACCTGTTGTTGTAAACGTATTACTTTTAAATAATTTCCCTATATTTTCTTCAGATATACCAACACCAGTATCAGAAACACTTATAACGCTGCTTCCGTTGCTAATATGATTTGAAACAGTAATGATATCTCCAGTTTGAGAAAACTTAACAGCATTGGTTAATAAATTTTGAATCACAATTTCTATCATACTTCTATCTGCATAGGCAAAATCTTTAAGTGAACGATCAATAAGTTTAATGCCTTTGTTATCTAATCGTTGCTCTATTAAATTAATTTTATCCTGAAAGATTTCCTGAACATCAAACAAGCTAGGATTAGCTTCAAGAGATTGCATTTGAGATTTAGACCAGTTTAATAGGTTAAACAGTAACATGGTTGCGTTATTGGCATTGTCGCTTAATTCTGGAATTAAATTATCAAATTCTTCTTCAGAAATATCACCTTCGCTTAATAAATCTATAAAGCCTTTTATAGAAGTTAAAGAATCTTTCAAATCATGGGAAACAATAGAGAATAACTTATCTTTTACTCTGTTTATATCTTCAAGGTGTTTTATTTGTTCTAAAACGGCCTCGTTCTGAATTTTACTTTTTCTATTTTCATCTTCAAGTTCTCGTAAATGTTTAATGTTTTCGCCTTTCTTTAAAAAAGTAGTAATCAACAAAATCAATGCAACTAAAAACGCACCTACCAAAGCATAAATAATATATTTTTGGGTGTCAATTCTTTTTTGAACAGCCAATGTAGTGGCTTCATCTATTGGTCTGCTTGAATCTAAAACCTCATTTTTTAAATCTTCGTCCAAAGGCTCAATTGCATTAATGTTATCTGCAATTACATGTGTTCTTTTATTTATACTGTTCTTTAATTCGTAATACTCTCTTTGCCAAACATAGGCTCTGGCAAAATTTCTTCTTGTAGAGTCCAGAGACTTTAATAATTTGTAGTTTGTTAAAAGCTCTGTTTCGTTATTTAATGCCTTTGCAATATTTCCAGCTTCCATAAGCTGTGTTTCGGCAGTATTAAGAAATTTGCGTTCAAGATTTAGCTTTCCTAAATTATTCAGTGAAATTAACAAGCCATTTTTATTGTCGGTTTGCCTGTTAAGCTGTAAACCTTGAATTAAATACAATGAAGATTTATCATAATCTTTAAACTGTAAATATTCTCCACCTAGTTTAGGTAGTATAAAGCCTCTTAAAGAATCATTATTTTGACTAATAAGAGATAATACGTTTTCAAAATACTCTATAGCCTTTCGGTTTTCTTTTTGAGAGGAATACAGTTCTCCTAAATTAATCGAAGAGGTTATAATGCCATTAGTATCATTCAGTTGTTGCTGTAACTGAAGTGCTTTTAAATTAAATTCAATAGCCCTATCGTTAATGTTTATGTATCTGTAAGCTGAAGCAAGACTTGAATATGCAGAAACCAACTCATCTTTTAAACCTCTTTTTTCAAGTTCATTAATTGCTGCAAGCGCATATTGTAATCCTTTGTTGTAATTGCCTCTTTGTATTTCTATTAACCCAATTTGGTTGTTTACTTTGGCAATTCCAAGAGTGTCATTTAGTTCTGAATACAGAATTTTAGATTTTGAAAAATTATCTATTGCATTAATGTAATCGTTGTTATTGGCGTAGATTAAAGCCCTATAATATGTAATTTCTGCGTTACCTCTCTTGAAGTTTAGATTGTTTGAAAGTTTTTCTGCTTCCGAAATAAATTTTAATGCCTTACTATAATCTTCTAGTTTGTATAATGCTTTTATAAGTTCTACAGAAGTTTTTACTTTGGAGGTATCTGCTTTTTGAAAAGCTAACTGTATGGTAAGACTATCCACCTCTTTAGTTTGAGAGAGACTAATGAAAACTGATAGAAAAGAAATTATAGTAATTATCTTTTTCATACGCGCTTATAAATTACAACGGCAATTAACACTTCTTATATGAGGCATTTTATAAGTAATTAAGTGTTTCAATAGGTTGTAATTTCTTATAGTTAATTATTCATAACTCTAGAAATTGAGGGAGATTAATAGCATTACTAGACAAAAGTTATAAAAAGCAGTCTAAAAAGCTAATTTCTGCGTTTTACTGCCAAAAAATTAGACGAAAGGAGATTAATATTTTTTTGTTAAAAGTTAGCATCGATGAAGGGTAAATAAAAAAGAGAAACAACATTATTATCGACCAAATGCATATTTCTTTAACACAAAAATTAATGAATTGTTTAATTCGCTGTAAACCATGCCTTTTATCGAAAAACATTGATTATTCTCAATGACTTCGGTTTTTTATTAAAGATAATTTAGTCGGTTTTATACTTAATAAAATTTTATCTTTGCCCTTTAAAAATTAATTCCATTTGATGAACCTTCAAGAAGTACTATCATCTCAAGTAAAACAAGCTGTAAAATCATCATATGATGTAGACTTGGAATCTGTTGAATTTCAATCAACTAGAAAAGAATTTGCTGGTGATATTACAGTGGTTATTTTCCCAATGTTAAGGTTCATTAAAGGAAATCCAGTTCAGATAGGAGAAACCATTGGTAATTACCTGCTTGAACATGTTAAAGAGGTTAAAGGGTTTAATGTTGTTAAAGGTTTTTTGAATATTGAAATAAGCGACCATTATTATATTCAATTTTTTAATGGAATTGTGAATGATAATAGCTTTGGCTTTGTAACTCCAAAACCAGAAACTAAAGCTGTAATTGTTGAATATTCTTCACCAAATACCAATAAACCACTTCATTTAGGTCATATAAGAAACAACTTGCTAGGTTATAGTGTTGCTGAAATCTTAAAGGCTTCGGGAACTCCGGTTTACAAAACACAAATAATTAACGATCGTGGCATCCATATTTGTAAAAGTATGTTGGCTTGGCAACGTTTTGGCAATGGCGAAACACCAGAAAGTACGGGATTAAAAGGTGATAAACTGGTTGGTAACTATTATGTGAAGTTTGAAACTGAAAATAACAAAGAAGTAGCGGCAATTATTGAAAATGCTCTAAAAGGTAACTACGTTGAATATTCAGATTTAGAGAGCAAAGTTGGTGAGCAGATAGTAGATTTGAGTGCTAAAATACCTGAATATGAAGGCATTAAAGATAAAGAGAAGAAAAATATTTTTGAGTTAGTTAAGATAAGTGATTTCAACAAGTTAGCTTCTTCAATTATTGGCATTGTAAAGAAAGAAACAAAATTATTGGCAGCCGCCCAAAAAATGCTTCAAAAATGGGAAGCTGGAGATGCAGATGTTGTTTCACTTTGGAAAACCATGAACGGCTGGGTATATAAAGGTTTTGAAGAAACTTACAAAAACTTGGGTGTTGACTTTGATAGCTATTATTACGAAAGTGAAACCTATCTTTTGGGTAAGGAATTTGTTGCCGAAGGCTTAAAAAAAGGCGTTTTCTTTAAGAAGGAAGATGGGTCTGTTTGGTGTGATTTGACCGAAGATGGTCTGGATGAAAAAATTGTACTTCGTGCAGATGGCACAGCAGTTTACATGACACAGGATATTGGTACAGCCATTCAAAGAATAAAAGATCATCCAGATGCTGGAGGTATGGTTTATACAGTAGGCAACGAACAGGATTACCATTTTAAGGTCTTATTTTTAATCTTGAAAAAACTTGGTTTTGATTGGGCAAAAAACCTATATCATTTAAGCTATGGTATGGTAGATTTACCAAGTGGAAAAATGAAGAGTAGAGAAGGTACTGTGGTTGATGCAGATGATCTAATCCAAGAAATGACAGAGACTGCCAAAGAAATCTCTGAAGAACTCGGAAAACTTGATGGTTATACGGAAACAGAAAAAGAAGAATTGTATAGAATTATAGGTCTAGGCGCTTTAAAATATTACATTTTAAAAGTTGACCCTAAAAAACGTATTCTTTTCGACCCAAAGGAGTCTATCGACTTTCAAGGCAATACAGGGCCATTTATCCAATATACGTATGCAAGAATACAGTCTATACTCCGAAAGGCCGATTTTGATTATAACCAACTATTGAATGAGGAAGACATAAAACTTCATGAGAAAGAAAAAGAACTTTTAAAACAGATACAATTATTTCCAGAAGTTGTACAATATGCAGCAGAAGAGCACAGTCCTGCATTGATTGCCAATTACACCTACGATTTGGTAAAGGAATTCAACTCGTTTTATCAGAATGTTTCCATACTTGGAGCAGAAACTCAAACCGAAAAAGCGTTTCGTGTACAACTATCAAATGTTGTGGCAACCATCATAAAAAACGGCTTTTCTGTTTTAGGCATACAAGTGCCAGAGCGAATGTGATTTTTTGAAGTTTTGTTTAACGGTTTTGTGTAACAGGCGTTACATGGTTTAGGAACTAAAATAATTATAAACCACAAACTTACACCCTTGCGAGGATTTTCAGAAGGAAAAATCAGAAGCTAGAAAACGAGTAACTAACTTTGGTTAAGCTAAAACTAGCAATTTTTTTATACTGTGTTGACGATAGTTTTTATTCAAATCCATTGAGTTAGGAAAATTAAAGATGGCACATAATATTTACGGTCACTCCATTTGGATCTATAACAAAAAACCTTTTAACTCCCCATTCTTCATTCTTTAAGGGATATACAATTTCCTTGTTTTCAGCAAGTGCTTTTTTATACAATCCATCAACATCTGAAACTTCTATGCTTATGGCAACATTTGAATTGTCAACAGTTGGCTTGTCTGATTTCAATATATTAATTTGAGCGGTTGGGTTTGACTCGGAAACAAAGGTCAAAATCCAACCCATGTCCATTGCCAATTTTAGTCCAATAAAATCAGCATAGAATTTTTTGCTTTCTTCAAGGGCTGTTGATGATATATCAGGGACGATTCTTCGGATTTTCATAAAGGTTGGTTTTATTGATTTTCTATGAACTGCATTAGTTTTTTATAAAATCCGCTATTTGAATCATTCAAATCGTTTTTAAAATTATAGTGGTTTTTGCCATCGAAAATAAATGACTGATATTCTATTTGTGATTCTTTAAATTCATTCATTAAATTCAAACTCTCGTCAACAATCAATTTACTTTCTTCTTTGCTCCATGAAATCAGAAAAGGTGGAATCTTATTTTTAGTTTCGGTATCAATGTGATTTTTACATGTAGCACTTTCCCAAATAGTCTCATTATCCCCAAATACCATTCCTAGATATTTTTTGGTTGCTCCTCCTTCTTGTGGCTTTATTTCAAAAACACCACTTATGGTTATTGCTCCAGCAATATCGCTTGGAATCATTTCATATTTTTTAAGATATGATTTATCAAACAATAGCAATGATATTAAATGTCCTCCAGCAGAATGCCCCATTAAATAAATGTTTTTTTTATCTCCATTATACTTATCTATAAAGTTATATGCCCAATCAATTGCAGAAGCCACGTCTTCAATATGGGAAGGGAATTTAACCATTGGGGACAGTCTGTAATTTATCAATACAACGGTAAGCCCATTACTTGCCAAATTAGATGCCATTTCCCTGTATTGTTTTTTATCTCCACTTAACCAACCTCCACTATGGACAAACATTAAAACTTTGGTATCTTTTGATTTACTGTTCCAGTAAACATCCAAACTTTGCAAAGAATCTTGTGCTTCCGTGTAATAAATATCCCAATGATGCCTAACATTGCTACCCTCAAAACTTTTTGTTTCCTGTGAAAGGGATTGCTGGTTAAATAATAGGAATAAAATTATAGTTAAAATGGATGGCATATTCCTCTTGTTTTATG
>DATGBV010000186.1:0-2372 GCA_035312485.1 Flavobacteriaceae bacterium
TTCAGTTTCATGTATTATATCAAGTACATGAACATTTTTTAACCCTCTTTTTTTACAAACTTCAATAGCACCTTTTGAAATATCAATACATTTTACTTTAAGGCCTTTCTCTTTTAAATACAAACTATGGTTTCCTGCTCCGCAACCAACATCCAGAACTTTTCCTTTAGCAAGTTGAAGCGCTTTTTGTTCCAGTAATGGCATTTCAGATAAGCTCCGAAATAGATAGGGAAGAGCCAAGATATCTTCATCAGAAATACTTGTAGAAGTAATAATATCTTCAACAAAGGTCATTGAGCCTGTCGAAATGCCGTTTTGATAATCTAACAAAGCTTTTCCAAAAAGGTCTTTCATAAAATGTTATATCAGTTCGAGTGATTTCGATTTATCGAAATTGTATCGAGAACTTTAGTTATTTTTACACCATGCAAGACATTATAGAAAATCTTCCAAAGATCGCCAAAGATAAACATAATGAGAACAAGAAATTCTTTGCAAAGCTAAAAAAGAAACCTCCTAAAAATCTGGATTATGTAATGCAGGAATTGCATGAAGAAGAGTTCAGAAAAACAGATTGTCTAAAATGTGCTAACTGTTGTAAAACAACTGGACCATTGTTTACTGATAAAGATATTGAGCGCATTGCAAAACATTTTAAACTAAAACCGCATCAATTTATTGAGCAATATTTAAAGATTGATGAGGAAAACGATTATGTTTTACAAAGTGTGCCTTGTATTTTTTTAGGAGCAGATAATTATTGTTCTATTTATGATGTAAGACCAAAGGCTTGTAGAGAGTTTCCGCATACAGACAGAAAGAAATTTCAACAAATTTCTAATTTAACACTTAAAAATGTGGCTATTTGTCCTGCAGCTTTCAATATTGTTGAAGCCATGAAAAAAAGAATAAAATAAGTATCTTTAAATTAAAATTCAGGAATTAGATTGGAAACAATTATTACTTATTTTGAAAATATACCTTCAACTCATCGTAGTCTAATTCTTGTTGGTGGATTAACGTTTTTTTGGATACTTGAAGGAGCAGTGCCATTGTTTAAATTCAACTACAAAAAGTGGCAACATGCTGTTCCTAATATATTTTTTACCATTACAACCATCATTATAAATTTTGGGTTGGCATTTCTGCTTTTAAAATCTGCAGATTGGGTTGTAGCCAATAATTTTGGTATCATTAATTGGATTCCTAATATGCCTTTATGGCTTTACGTTGTTCTGGGTGTTTTACTTATGGATTTTTTTGGAGCTTATTTACCACATTTTGTAGAGCACAAAGTAAAACCTTTATGGATGATACATTTGGTACACCATACAGATCATAAGGTAGATACAACCACTGCCAACAGGCATCATCCTTTAGAAAGTGTCATTAGATTTACGTTTACACTTTTTGGTGTTTTTGCTATAGGAACTCCAATAGGTATCGTTATGTTGTATCAATCTATGTCTTTAGTAGCTACACAGTTTAGTCATGCTAATATCAGACTGCCTAAAAAGGTTGACCATGTTTTGAGTTATTTTTTAGTTTCACCAGATATGCATAAAGTACATCATCATTATGTATTGCCTTATACAGATTCAAACTATGGTAATATTTTTTCAATTTGGGATAGATTACTTGGAACTTACATGAAACTCGATAGAGAAAAACTTACTTATGGTGTTGATGTGTTTCCAAATGAAGTAGAAAACGGAAAAATTTGGCCTTTATTGAAACAACCATTTCAGAAATATCAAAAACCAACCATAAAGCCTGAATAGTTTGAAACCTTATGTTCTTATACTCTTTGCTTTGTTATTAATGAATTGCAAAAAACATATTGAAATTGATGTTCAAGGACATAGAGGTTGCAGAGGTTTGATGCCTGAAAATTCGTTACCTGCATTTCAAAAAGCAATCGAATTAGGAGTAAATACACTTGAATTAGATTTAACTATCTCCAAAGACAAACAAGTTGTTGTTTCTCATGAGCCTTTTATGAATCATCTTATTTGTTTGGATGCTGAAGGAAAAGAAATTCCTAAAGAAGATGAAACCAAATATAATTTCTACGAAATGAAGTACGATTCCATCAAACAATTTGATTGCGGTTCTAAAGTATATGAACGTTTTCCTGACCAACAAAAAATAAAGGTTTACAAACCGTTATTAAGTGAGGTTTTTAAGCTTTCAGAAGAACTCAATCCAAACATTAGATATAATATTGAAATCAAGTCTCATCCTAAATACGATAATGTTTACACACCAGAACCTAAAGAATTTGTAAAACTTGTTTTAAATAAAATCGATGATTTTGGAGTTTTTAACAGAACCAATTTACAATCGTTTGATACACGAGTATTGGAAGAAAT
>DATGBV010000187.1:0-9260 GCA_035312485.1 Flavobacteriaceae bacterium
CAAAAAAGGTGGATTTAGACGCTTCTGGAATTAAAGATGTAAGTTTCGAATTAGGAAATAAGTTTGATAATTTATTCCTGTTATTTGCAACCGAACAAGACGGAAAAGCGATGTTGTCTTGCTATATTTCTAAAGAATTAGTAGCAAGTAAAAATTTAAATGCAGGACAAGTTGTTAGAGAATTAGGAAAATTAATCCATGGTGGCGGTGGAGGACAGCCATTTTTTGCCACAGCTGGAGGTAAAAACCCTAGTGGTATTAAAGAAGCTCTAGAAAAAGCGAAAGATTATATTTCAAAATAATTGTCATCCAGAACTTGTTCCAGGATCTCATCAAATGAAACTACAAACTCAAATACCTTTACAGAAACAACCAAATAATCTAATAGACTATCGCTCTAATATTTTGCTGCTTGGTTCCTGCTTTGTTCAAAATATTGGTGAGAAGCTTGAGTATTTTAAATTTAAGAATCTTCAAAATCCGTTTGGTATAATATTTAATCCGTTGGCAATTGAAACTGTAATTAAGAATGCCATTAATCGAAAAGAATATTCTGAACAAGACATTTTTTTTCATAACGAACAATGGCATTGTTTTGATGCACATTCGAAATTAAGTAAGACATCAAAAGATGATTTGTTAAGCGAATTGAATAAACAAATAGAATTAACGCATCAACAAATCCATGCATCAACACATGTTATTATTACTTTAGGTACATCTTGGGTTTACAAGCACATTGAGGAAGGAAGGTATGTTGCTAATTGTCATAAGATACCACAAAAGGAATTTTCAAAAGAACTGTTTTTAGTAGAACAAATTAGAGAATCATTAGTTGAAACAATTAAGTTAATTAGGAGTGTAAACCCAGAAGCTTCAATTGTTTTTACAGTGTCTCCAGTTCGTCATTTAAAAGACGGTTTTATTGAAAATACACAAAGTAAGGCGCATTTGGTGACTGCAATTCATCAAGTTGTAAAATCCAATAAACAATTGTATTATTTCCCTTCTTATGAGATAATGATGGATGAATTAAGAGACTATCGTTTTTACAAAGAAGATATGATTCATCCTAATGCAATTGCTATAGAGTACATTTGGAAAAATTTTCAAAAAGTCTGGATATCTGAAACTGCAAATGAGATCATGGATGAAGTTGAATACATTCAAAAAGGATTATTACATAAACCTTTTAATCCTGATTCTGAAAGACATGTAAAGTTTATAAAATCCATAGATATTAAAAAAAAGAAGCTACAGAATTTATATGAATACATGAATTTCACCTAATTTTTAGGAATTGTATTTTATCTTTTTTTAGGCACATTTTATCGAAAATTTAATCTCATCACAAAAAGTTAGAGTATATTTAATATGCTATTAATCAATAAACTTAAAAACATCAAGATTGGGTCGGTAAAATGATTTGAAATTGGTGTTTTTTTATAAGTTTATTTTAAACTTCTTTTGTAAGACTGGCAATTTTTTTATGACCACCACCATTTACAGCATCAATATTATTTAAGTTCAAAAATTTAACAGCTTTAGCCGAACGTACACCACTTTCACAATACACAATAAAAGGTTTGTTCATTTGTTTTAATTGGTCAACATGATTATGTAATTCCGGTAACGGAATGTTTTTAGAGTCAGGTAGAGAATTTGCTTTGAATTCCTTTTCTGTTCTTACATCCAAAAGAATAGCATCCCTCTTAAGATAGTTCTTTATTTTTTTGTCATTGTAACCAAATAGAAAACCGAGTAGTCCCATTTTATTTATTTTATTGCAATTTACTTCATTTTATTGTGAATCGAATGTAACTTGAGTTACAAGTTCATTGTTTTAAACTTCTCGATAATAAATTCCAAAGGAATTTCACTCGAAGTGACAGAATTTTACTTATTTAAACATCGAGAACAGATTGCTTTTTTCTGTATCTTCATGCTTTATTTATAGTACAATTTCAATGAATAAAAAAAACTTATCACAAGTACACAACAGAATAAAGCCATACATTCACAAAACGCCTATATTTAGGTCACAACTTATTAACGAAATGGTAGGAACTACAGTGTATTTTAAATGTGAAAATTTCCAGAAAATGGGAGCGTTTAAAATGCGAGGTGCTAGCAATGCACTTTTAAGTTTATCTGAAGAACAAAGAGAAAAAGGTGTGGTGACACACTCCTCTGGAAATTTTGCACAAGCTATAGCTTTGGCAGCAAAGCAACTCAATATCAAAAACTATATTGTGATGCCAGAAAATGCACCACAATCCAAAAAAAATGCTGTAAAAACCTATAACGGAAATATAATTGAATGTGAATCTACTGCAATATCAAGAGAAAAATTGGCCGAAAAAATAAGAACAGAAAAAAATGCAACTTTTGTACATCCTTCAAACGATTTGGATGTTATTTTTGGGCAAGGTACAGCAGCAATAGAACTATTGGAAGAAGAACCAGCTTTAGATTACATTGTTGTACCAGTTGGTGGAGGTGGATTGATTGCAGGAACATGTTTGGCAGCCAAATATTTTTCCAAGAAATGTAAGGTTATTGGTGGCGAACCAAAAAATGCTGACGATGCTTATCGTTCATTACAATCTGGAAAAATTGAATTTAATGAAACAGCAAATACTATAGCAGATGGATTGCGAACCTTTCTTGGAGACAAGAATTTTCCAATTATTAAAGAACATGTTGAACGAATTATAAGAGTTGAAGAAGACGAAATTATTCATGCCATGAAATTGATTTGGGAACGCATGAAGATTATCATTGAACCATCAAGTGCTGTGGCTTTTGCAGCATTACTGAAAGAGAAAGAGACCTTTAAAAATAAAAAGGTAGGTGTTATTATTTCTGGAGGCAATGTAGATTTAGTAAATTTGCCTTTTAGAGAATAAAAGATAGTATATGAACAACTCATACGTCAAATTACATATAGAAAATCAAGTAGGATATATTGAGTTTTTTCATCCTTCTCATAATTCATTGCCATCAGATGTTTTAGAAAAATTAATAGATACCATTACTGAAGCAGGTAGCAATGATGCTATTAAAGTTATTGTTTTAAAAAGTGGAGGCGACAGAACATTTTGTGCTGGAGCTAGTTTTCAGGAGCTAATAAATATTGATAGTGAAGAAAATGGAAAAGCATTCTTTTCAGGTTTTGCAAATCTCATAAACACCATGAGAAAGTGTCCAAAATTCATTATTGGTCGTGTGCAAGGTAAAGCTGTTGGTGGAGGCGTTGGTTTGGCAGCATCAACAGATTATTGTTTGACTACTAAATATGCTTCCATCAAATTAAGTGAATTGTCTTTAGCTTTCGGGCCTTTTGTAATTGAGCCTGCTGTTACGCGTAAATTGGGTTTAAGTAATATGACACAGTTATCAATGGATGCAACCAATTTTTATTCAGCAGAATGGGCAAAAGAAAAAGGGTTATTTGTAGAGGTTTATGAAACAGTAGAAGCATTAGATACTGCTGTAAAAATATTCGCAGAAAATTTAGCGAGTTATAATCCTGAAGCAATGAAACAAATGAAATCTGTGTTTTGGTCTGGCACTGAACATTGGGATGATTTGTTGATTGAGCGCGCTGCCATGAGTGGTAAATTAGCGTTGAGTGATTTTACCAAAGAAACATTAAAAAGATACAAATAAAAGCCTCAACTTTGTAGTCTTAAACTTCAGTGATGAATTATAATATTACAATCAATAAAATAAAAGAATCTAAAGTTTCTACTATAGATTTCAACAACGTACAATTGGGTAAAACATTTACAGATCACATGTTTATTTGTGATTATGAAAATGGACAATGGACAAACCCAAGAATTGAGCCTTTACATTTAATTCCAACACATCCTGCAGCTATGGCTTTACATTATGGTCAGGCTATTTTTGAAGGCATGAAAGCCACTGTAGATGCAGATGGAATACCTATGTTGTTCAGACCAGAAAAAAATGCGTCACGATTAAATTTTAGTGCTTCAAGATTGGGAATGCCTTTATTTCCTGAAGATTTATTTGTTGAAGGCTTGAAACAATTGGTGGCTTTAGACCATGATTGGATTCCGCCACAAGAAGGTAGTGCATTATATTTAAGACCATTTATGTATGCAGATGAAGCCTTTATTGGTATGCGAGCTGCTACACATTACAAGTTTATCATTATGGCATCACCATCACAACCTTTATATAACAAACCTGTACGTTTATATGCCGAAACCAAGTTTATTCGTGCTGCTGATGGAGGAACAGGAGAAGCGAAAGCAGCAGGAAATTATGCAGCTGCTGTACAGCCAACAGAATTGGCAAAACAAAAAGGTTATGACCAAGTATTGTGGCTGGATGCTCGTGAGTTTCATTATATTCAAGAAGTTGGAACCATGAATATTTTCTTTAAGATTAGAGGTGAATTTGTAACACCTAGTTTAGATGGTTGTATTTTGGCTGGAATAACTAGAATGAGCATTATTGAATTATTAAGACATAAAGGATTTAAGGTTACAGAGCGTCCAATACATATAGAAGAGATTATTGAAGCTTCTAAAAACGGAACGCTTGAAGAAGCTTTTGGAACTGGTACAGCAGTTGGTATCACTATGATTCAGGAAATTGGTTATAAAGATTCTGTAATTAAAGTTTCAGATTCATTTCCAGTAGCCCAAATACTTTTAGATACGCTTAATGGGGTTCGTTCTGGTAAAATGGAAGATGAATTGAATTGGATGCTTAAGATTGAAAATAGTTTAGTTAATTAATTAAACCCTTTTTAGCCATTTTGTCATTTCGACAGAGCGAGGAACGAGTGACGAGAAATCTTATAGTAATGAGATTCCTCTTCGTGCCTCATTCGGAATGACACGCTGTTCAATGAACTGTCGGTTTTAACCAAAGAGATTTAGTTTACCAAACTTTTCTCAATAATCTCAACGCCATTATCTATTAATTTACCATATTCTGGTTTGTTAAGTTTAATAGTTTCTAAATGCGTCATGATTTTTGAGCAAAGTTCAGGTTCGTTTCCTTTAGAAGCTAATTCATATAACTCTACAGATAAAAGCCAATCTTCAGGGTAATCTTCTATAAGTTGTTCCAAGATTTTGGTTCTTGATACCGAACGATTTTTGCCTTCCCTGAAATCACGAACTTGTTGATACAATTCTTCAAGTTGTAATCTCTTTTTCGATTTTTTTTGATGAATGGTTTCTGAACTTAATTTGTGAGTTACCAAATCAAAACTATGTATGTCTGCTGGACCAGAAAACGCTGAAATGATACTTTTTCCGATAGCCATATCGTAAGTTCCCCATTTGGGTTTAAAAAGAATGGTTTCACCATGTGTGACAGTACAATTTTTAAAGCTTATGAGGATTATTTTTCCTTGTAAATTCCGTTTTCCAGTAATAATTTCTCCTTTTACTTTGATGTTGCCTTCAAACTCAAGTTCAATGGTTTCGCCTTCATAAATATCATAAGCTCTTAAATCTCGAGGGCTCATATCTTCAATAGCTAAATTGATACCTTTTAGTTTTCCAACAGGAGTTCCAAAACCATGTTTATGATAATGTGTACCATGACCAATGATTTCTTTTCCTCTGTAAGCTAAGGCAGTAGGGCCAGAAGTTTGAATATAGATAGGTTCATTATTATGTTCTAAAACTTTAGTAAACACGCCAGAAACTTGTAAGCCTGTACTAAATTCTATAGTGCCTAATGCGTCAGATTCTATAAGTTTTTTAACACCAGATAAGCCTCCTGTTCTCAAAGCCATAGTATTTGCAAATTCTTCAAGTACTAAACTTAAATGTGCAAAATCTGGTGTGACGTAAAGCTGTGGTTGCTGTTTTGTGATATCAAATTCTTTATATGTTGCCTCAATGTTATATGGTAATTTTTTAACTTCATCTGTCATACACAAAGCGCTTTCTCCAATAGATGACAATAATCCAGCACCATAAATTTTAGGATTGTCAAGACTGCCTATTAAACCATATTCTACAGTCCACCAATGCAAGTTTCTAATTAATGCCATTTCACTTGGCTTTCCCATATTTTCCTGTAAGTTCTCTACTTTTTTTTCAGCTTCATCTATTTCTTCTGGTGTTGAATTGGGAGCTTCTTTAATAATAGAAAGGTGTCTCACTGCATCATACAACTCATAATCTTTAGCCGATGAAATGGCTTTACAGCCTATTTCACCAAAACGTCTTAAATATTCTGCATATTCTGGATTGGCAATAATTGGTGCATGACCAGCACCTTCATGTATAATATCTGGAGCAGGCGTGTATTCTATATGCTCCAATTGTCTGATATCACTGGCAATAACCAAAACATTATACGCTTGGAATTCCATGAAAGCATTTGGAGGTATAAAACCATCAACAGCAACAGCAGCCCAGCCAATTTCTTTAAGAATACGGTTCATACCATACATGTTCGGAATACTGTCAATAGATATACCAGTAACCTTTAATCCATCAACATAAGAATCATGCGCCACAGTACTCAAATAATCAACATTTTTACGCATCACGTATCTCCAAACAGCTTGGTCTATGGCAGAATAATCTTCATAGTTTTGAGGCTTGATAAACTGGCGTAAGTGTTTAGGTAAGCGTTCAAGAATTTTGTTCGATTCTATATTTTCGAGGTACATTTTTTATAGATTTTAGACTATTGTAAAAATACAAAATTAAGCTTTAAGAATTCGGTTTTTAGTGTAAGTTTAAGAAATAAAAAAAAGCGACTTTAAAAGTCGCTTTTAAAATTTTATTGACCTGAACCTGGAGGATATCGTTCCATTATTTTGGAAACAAATTCTTTGATACGTTGTTCTTTTTTCTCCATATTTTGAGATAGATAACCAGATCCAACGCCTTGCCAAATAAGTTCTTTTTTATTGGCATCAATCAAATCTATATATAAAATACCTTCTGTAGATCTGGATACAGTACTGTAATTGCCATAATACCATGGATACCAACCCCAGCCATAGCCATAAGGGCCAAATCCATTATTATAAACATTGATTTGTTCTCTCGATTTTGTAAAAAGGCTTATAAGTAGATCAGGAGTTTCAGATTTAGTTAGTCCTTTTGCAAGTAGTTCGGCTTCAATAGCCCTTAATAATCTTCGCTTGTCTAGGTCATTAATTTCGGCTTTGTCTATTCCAGGTTTATAAAATGCAAATGTTTTATACTCATTAAAATTTGCGTTCTTGTCATAATCTGTAGCAACTTTTACAGAACTACAAGATGTTATCACTAATAGAAGCGTTAAGAGCGATAACTTTTGAATCAACTTTTTCATAATTTTTTTGTTTGTAGTTATAACGAATTTAATAAAATATCATTAAGTTTTGTTAAACAGCATCAAGAATCGTACCATTAAAAGACTTAATTTGAGAGTTATAGTCTATTATGAATCGGTTTTACTGTTGTAATCATAAGGACAGTGTCTGCAAGAACTTTGACAACAATATCCACGTTTTAAATGATACTGCTCTGTAAAACATCTATAACCTTCTGGAGTCATATAATAATCTCCTTCTTCAATTGGGACAGAATTCTTCATAATTATTACAAAGATAATGTAAATTGGACTGATTTTTGAATAACACCATCTATGATTCTTATTGCAAAACATTTAATTCCAAAAGGTTATTTGGGATTAACCATTTTTCCGTTTGTACTACTTAAATATCGTTATTTAAAGTATGATGAAGTACTGATGAATCATGAAAAAATTCACTTGAGGCAACAGTTAGAACTCTTGGTCTTACCGTTCTATTTATTTTATGCGTTTGAATATATAATTCGCTTCATACAATATAAAAACTGGAAATTAGCCTATAAAAACATTTCTTTTGAACGAGAAGCATATAAAAATGAAACTAATTTTGGTTACTTAAAAACTCGAAAATTTTGGCATTTTTTAAAGTATATTCGCCATGATGAAATTTATTTTAGAAAATAGTATAAATCAACCCATCACTATTAATGCTGATAATGACATCTCGCTTTTTATAAAGCGGGAAGATAGAATACATAGTTCCATTTCTGGAAATAAATACAGAAAATTAAAATATAATCTCTTTGATGCTAAAGAAAAAGGTTTTAAAGTATTATTAACTTTTGGAGGAGCGTTCTCCAATCATATTATAGCAGTAGCCGCCTCAGGAAATCAATTTGGATTTAAAACTATAGGCATTATAAGAGGTGAGGAGTTAGTTGATAAGGTTGATGAAAACCCTACATTGAAACAAGCAACAAATTATGGAATGCAGTTTAAATTTGTTTCACGTCAGGACTTTAGAGATAAAACTTCAGAAGAATTTATTGAGAATCTTAAAACAGAATTTGGTGAATTCTATTTGCTGCCTGAAGGAGGTACAAATGATTTAGCAATAAAGGGTTGCGAAGAAATTTTAAACAATAATGACAATGATTTTGATTATATCTGCTGTCCTGTAGGAACTGGTGGAACAGTTTCTGGACTTGTAAATTGTTCACAACCTCGTCAACAAGTTTTAGGATTTCCAGCCTTAAAAGGCGATTTTTTAAAAGACAATATTAGTAAATTTGCGACCAAGACAAATTGGAAACTTATTACAGAATATCATTTTGGAGGTTATGCTAAAATAAATTTAGAATTAGTAAGTTTTATAAATGAGTTTAAAGTGAAGTATAACATTCCTTTAGATCCAATATATACAGGTAAAATGATGTATGGCATTTTAGACTTAATAGAAAAAGGATTTTTCCCTAAAGGTTCTAAAATTCTGGCTATTCATACAGGAGGATTACAAGGAATTGAAGGAATGAATTTAAGATTAAAAAAAAGAAAATTACCACTGATTGAATAAACAAATGAAACGATTTTTAGCATTATTATTTATAGGCTTATTCATAGTTAGTTGTGGTTCTAAAAAAAGAATTGCCCAACGCGAAGCCGAAAAACAAAAAAAAGAAGAAGTTGTAGTTCATGAAAAGATTAAAGAGGAAGAAACTACAGAAGAAGAGGTTAAAGAAATTGTAGCTCCACCTATAGGATTACCAAACACTACAGAAGCTTATATTGAAATGTACAGAAGCATTGCACAACAGGAAATGAAACTTTATGGGATTCCTGCTAGTATTACATTAGCGCAAGGTATTTTAGAATCTGGTTCAGGAAAGGGAAGGCTTTCTCGAGAGGCCAATAATCATTTCGGAATTAAATGCCATGAATGGACTGGTGCC
>DATGBV010000188.1:0-3006 GCA_035312485.1 Flavobacteriaceae bacterium
CCATTAGCTCCTCTGGATCCATAAATAGCTGTTGAAGACGCATCCTTAAGTATAGAGATACTCTCAATATCATTAGGATTTAAAAAATTCAGAGGGTTGCTACCTCCTGTTGTACCACCTTCTCCACCTGTAACGTCTGCCCCACCAGCTGAAATTGAATCGCCACCTAACGGCACACCGTCAACTACAAATAATGGATTGTTGTTTGAACGTACAGAATTTGTACCTCTAATACGTACATCAATTCCTCCACCTGGTTCACCACTGGTTGAAGAAATTTGTACACCAGCCGTTTTACCTTGAATAAGTTGTTCTGGTGAAGCAATAACTCCTTTTTGGAAATCATCTGAAGTTACAGAAGCAACTGATCCAGTAGCATCTTTTACAGTGGTAGTACCATATCCAATGATAACTACTTCATCAAGTTCACTTGCATCTTCTGCAAGTGTTACATTAATTGTAGTTTGCCCATTTACTGGAATCTGCTGTGTGGCATAGCCTAAAAAGCTAAATTCAAGGATTGCATCTGAAGACCCAACATCCAATGAATAATTTCCATCAAAATCTGTTTGAGTACCAATGGTTGTTCCTTGAACTACAACATTAACTCCTGGTAATGGACCAGCTGCATCTGAAACAGTACCTGATACTGTTTGTGCATAGATAAAGCTCCCAACAAGTAAAAATACTGGGAGTAACATTTTTTTAAGTAATTTGTTTTTCATATTAAATTAGTTCTAGTTAATACTTTAGTTTGTTTGTAGTCTTTTTTCAAAAGTAATTGTCAAATCATGAAAATTGATAGAGTTAATTTAACAATTAGTTAACTAATATTGTCATTTTTTGTCTAACTCACAAAAATTAACAATAAAAATCTTTAATAAACTATCGAAAACGTTTTAGATTTCTTTAATTTACCGTTTTATAATGAATTAATTTCGAGAATTTCTCTTATTGAAATTTGACTTTAAGTTAAGACATTTATTCTTAAAATAAAAATGGCTAAAATTACTTTAAAACAAATTGCAGAAACTCTGGGTTTATCCATTGCAACAGTTTCAAAAGCTTTAAAGGATTATGACGATGTTAGCCCTACAACCAAAGCCAAAGTAAAAGCTTTAGCAGAATCACTAAATTATAAACCTAATTTTCTTGCTCAAAGTTTAAGAAATCAAGAATCTAAAACCATTGGTCTTGTAATTCCAGAAATTGTTCACCATTTTTTTGCAAGCATTATTTCTGGTGTAATAAATGCAGCGAAGAAAAAAGGATATTTGGTCATAGTACTCCAATCTAGTGAATCTTATGAATTTGAAAAAAAACAGATTGAACTGTTGTTGGATAAAAATGTTGATGGAATTTTAGTGTCTTTAGCTGATAATACAGTTAATTACAAACATTTAAGCAATCTAATCGAGTCTGGTTTTCCGATTGTATTGTATGACAAGATTTCAAAATCTGTACATTGCAGTAAAGTTGTGATTAATGATCAAAAAGCAGCTTTTAACGCTACAAAATATCTTATAGATTCTGGTTGCAAAAAAATTGCTCATGTAAGAGGACCCCTGAAACCACAAACTACTATTGATAGGTTTATTGGGTATAAAAACGCTCTGAAAGAATATGATATGGAATTTGACAAATCTATAGTTTTTGAGGCATCAAATTTATCTCTGGAAAATGGTCAAGATATTGCCAAAGAAATTTATGAAAACCACAAAGAAGTTGATGGTGTTTTTGCTTTCACAGACCTTACTGCTACAGGTGTTATGACAGGCCTTCAAAAATTCAATGTAAAAATTCCAGATGAAATTTCTATTATGGGATTTAGTAATTGGTTAATAACCAGTATTACTTCACCAAAATTATCTACTATTGATCAGCCAGGTTTTGAAATGGGTAAAAAAGCGTTTAAGCTTTTGTATAAAGAAATCCAAAATAGAAAAGCCAAGGTTGAAGTTGAATTTAAGACAATAGAATTACCAACAGAATTGGTGATAAGAGAATCAACAAGATAAGCCTATTTTCTACTCATTATATTATCAATATCTATCTCTCGGATTTTTGGATTAGCGCCTTCTGATGCTGCAACCAAAGCTCCTACAGCACATGCAAAATCAAGAGCTTTTTGATTATTGTCTTCACTTGTAATTTTGTGTAACAAGGATGCCAAAAATGAATCGCCAGCACCAACTGTATCTTTCACATTTATTTTATAACCATCGTTTGAATACATTTTCCCATCGGATAAAAATATAGCACCTTTACTTCCTCTTGTAACACATATATGACCTACTCTGAACATTTTTGAAATGAAAGATATATTTTTTTCAATAGATGTTGTACCAGAATTTAATTGATTAGAAATTAGTTCTAACTCATCATCATTGAATTTAATAAAATCTACTTTATACATAAGTTCTTGAAGTAATTCTAGATTGTAAAAAGGAGGCCTTAAATTAACATCAAACACTTTAAACTTGGCATGATCAAGTAATTCTAGTAGTGTTTGCTTTGACACTGAATTTCTGCTTGACAAACTCCCAAAAATAAAAACATCGCTTTGTTTGACTCTATCTATACTAGCTTGATTTAATTGAATATTATCCCATGCAACAGGTTGGCTTATTTCATAACTTGCTGAACCTTTATCATCTAAAGTAACATTAACTCGTCCTGTACTCAAAATCTTGTCAGTCTGTAAATAGTCACTTTTTAAATTATTTTTGAGAATAAAATCTTTTAATTTTTTTCCTAAAACATCATTACCAACTGAACTAATAATAGCTACGTCGTTTAGATAAGACTGCAAACGAAGCGCCACATTCAAAGGTGCTCCGCCTATTTTTTCCTGATCTGGAAAAACATCCCAAAGTACTTCACCAAAACAAGTAAATAAGTTCATAGTTACTGTTTAAAATTTAGTTGGTTAACAATCAAACTATTAATTATTGTTTCAGATTTATTTTCAGTACTGATTTTTAAGGAATTCATTGGAGCTCGAGG
>DATGBV010000189.1:0-4843 GCA_035312485.1 Flavobacteriaceae bacterium
TGCTTCTTTCTGAGTTTCTGTTAGACTTGTTTCATCCAACTTTACAAAAGTTACAGGAAGGTCTACCGAAACGAAATTTGGCGTTTCCTGATGGGCTACAAAATAACTTTGTAACGAAGCACTATGGTCACAACCTACTAAAGTTGCGACCATAATGGCTAACATAACGATGTTTATGATTGATGTTTTTTTCATTTTTAAGAATTAGAATACTATTATTACTTTTTTCCAGCTTTTTCTAATTGCTTACCACCTGGTACATTCATCTTATTGGTAAGTTTGGATACTTGTCTTAAATCTATATCTCCTGTTAAGGACAAAAGCACAGTTTCAATCTCTCTCTTTTCTCCATTTATGGTAATATCTTGATCTTTAGTAAGCTCTTTTAACCCATTAACGAACATTAAAAGCTCTTTGACGTGATTCTCATCTTTTCCACTTTTTACATAGAAATTAACCGTTTGATCTCCATCTTTAATACGCATTAACTCTTCAAGGTTTGCCGATTTTAAATATTTCTCAACATCTGCTTTCATTTGAGCAGATACTTTTGCATCACCTGTAGTTAATACTTTAAGGTTATTTAATTTTTTTACCATGCTTAAAAACTCATCGGCTTCAGGATCGTCTGTTTGTACATCTATTTGTGCCAACATGTTAAACATTTTTTGGTTTACTACAACAGAAGTTACATTGTCTAAATCTTCATACTTGTCAAATAAACTTTGACCGAAGGTAACCACTGGAGCTAAAGCAATTGCGATTATTAATACTACTTTTTTCATGATTTCTTAATTTAAATTGTTCTAATTATTTGTGTTAAAAATTTTGTTTGTTGTGTTTGAAAACTCTCCTAAATAAGATATGTTTTCGGTTCCTTTATTAAAGTTCGAAGACATTAAGTTTAAAGCTGTCATGTTTTCGGTTCCTTTTGTTAACTGTGAAGACACTAAATCTAAAGCTTCTACAGTTTGATTATAAGCCATTAATTCTTTTGGGCTTAAATCATCAATCGTTTTTGGCTCACTACTAATTTGAGTAAAGATGCCAAACATAAGAACTGCTACTGCTGCTACAGAAATCCATTTGTAAATAGGGTTACTTTTAGTTTTTAATGGAACGTCTTTAGTAAACTGTTCTTCCTGATTTACCATAAAATACTCGAACATTGGTTTATAAACTTCTAAATGTGGTGGCACAGTTTCTTGTGTGAAATAGTGTTTTAACTGTTGCTCTTCTTTTAGCGTTGTTTCACCGTTTTCGTACTTTTCTAGTAACTTTTCTATATTATTTAATACCATAACTATGTGTATTAGTTAATTTTTCTCTTATTGTTTTTCTTGCTCTTGAAAGCGTTACTCTTACAGCAGTATTATTCATATCCAACATTTTTGCTATCTCATCATAATCATACTGTTCTATATCTCTTAATTGAATGACCAACTTTTGCTGTTCTGGTAAATCTTTAATTATTCTTTCAACCCAGCTTAAACTATCGTTCAATTCAACTTGTTTTTGCAAGGACACATTATGGTCCTGATAGTTGCTGTGCACAATTTTTAAATTTTGTGCTTGCTTGGATTTCAATTTGTCAAGACAAAAATTCTTGGTCATTGTCATAGAAAATGCTTCCACGTTCTTATAACTATCAAACTTTGCCTTATTATTCCAAAGTTTTACCAAAATCTCTTGTGTAGCATCTTCTGCTTCTTCTGTTGATACCAATAATCGTTTTGCTAAACGAAATATCTTATCTTTAAAAGGCATGACAATATTTAAAAATTCTGTCTGCGTCATCTTTTGGTTTGGTTGTTAAGTAGCTTTTTTTGCTATTTGATATTACGACGAATGATAAACTATTTTGTTACAAAAAATTTTTATTACAAAATAATGTAAGTAATTTTATCGTTAAAGAGACTAAAATTGCATAAATAAATTCCTATGAAAAATTCAATACGTTTATTATTACTTATTTTGATACCTGCTTTATCTGTAAGTTGTTTTGAAGATAGAGACGATAATGTCATTTTTGCCAGTGAAATCAATGATTTTGTTTGGAAAGGAATGAATGCCTGGTACCTCTACAAAGACAATATTCCAGATTTAGCCAATAATCGTTTTACCAGCGATGAAGAATATGCAAATTATCTAAATAACTTCTCAAGCCCTGAAGAATTATTTGAAAGTTTAATATATAATCGTGAGACTATAGATGAATTCAGTTGGATTACTAGTGATTATATTGCAAATGAACAATTATTAAATGGAGAAGGTTTTAACAATGGAATGGCTTATGGTCTTTTCAGATTCTCTTCTCAAGATACAGAACTTTATGGTTATGTACGCTATGTTATACCTGGCCTAGATGCAGATAACAAAGGTATAGAACGTGGTGACATATTTTATGGTGTTAATGGCACTCAACTCACTATTGAAAATTATTTATCGCTTTTAAGCCCTAATAATTATGCTATCAATTTAGGAACTTATAATGATAATGGCACACCAACAGATTATACTGATGATTCTATAACCGAAACAACTGAAAATGTTTCATTAACAGGAGTTGAACATACTGAAAATCCAATTTTAATAAATAGTGTTCTTAACATTAATGGAAATAACGTTGGTTATATAATGTATAATGGTTTTAATGGAAATTCTACAGAACTCAATAATGTTTTTGGAACTTTTAAAAGTGCTGGAATTACAGACCTCATTCTTGACCTGCGTTACAATCCAGGAGGTTTCACCAGTAAGGCTGTCTTAATGGCAAGCCTCATAACTGGACAGTTTACAGGTGAAGTAATGAATATTGACCAATTTAATAGTGACAGGCAAGCCGATTTTGAAAATTTAGACCCAGAATCATTAAATGACAGGTTTATAAACAGTGAAAATGGAATAGCTTTAAATAGTTTGAATCTTAATACAGTTTATATTTTAGCGACTGGAAGTAGTGCATCTGCAAGTGAGTTTGTTATAAATTCTTTAAATCCGTTTATTGAAGTAATACAAATAGGAACAAACACTCGTGGAAAATATCAAGGGTCTTTTACACTTTATGATTCTCCAGATTTTACCAGAGATAATGTCAATCCAAATCATACGTATGCACTACAACCATTAACCTTTAAATATTCTAATATTCAAGGCAACACAGATTTTGTTGATGGTTTATCACCTGATATAGAATTGCGCGAGCGTTATAACAATTTAGGTATTTTAGGAGATGAAACCGAACCCCTTTTAGCAGAAGCTATTGCTGCCATTATTAGTTCTGGAAGATCTATTAATGAGAAAGATAACGACTCTTATATACTTAATGAGTTTATAAATGATAACAATCCTAAATTTAGAATGATTAGTGACAAGGAAGTTCCTCCAGGAATGGTTAAAAGATTAATATTTAATGAATAGAAAAAGCCGCTTTAAAAGCGGCTTTTTTTTATAGGCTCAAATTAAACCCTAGACTGAAATTTCGTCCTTTGGTAGAAAAACCATAGAGTTCCTGATAATCTTCATTAAACATATTGGTGACGTTTGCGAATACCTTCAACTTGTTTTTAATCACATTATGACTAACATAAAAATCCAACAGACTATAGCTTTTTAGTGTAACTTCTTCATTCATAAACGTTGAATTATTAAAAACAGAATCTTTACGATCATCATTGTATTGGTAAGATAAACTCAAAAAGGTAGCATCAAAAAGTTGATAATCAAATCTTGCATTAATCTTCAACTCTGGAATACGCAAATCTAAATCTTTATCAACCTTTGTATAAGTAACATTCGTGTTTATACTTACTTTTTCAGTAAACTTATAATTTCCAGTAAACTCAATGCCACTAGCTGTGAATTCTTCATCTACATTGTTATACTGAAAAACAAAACCTCCTAAATCAACAAAATCAATGAAGTTTTTTTCATTTCGATTAAAATATACCAAGCTAAAATTTCCTTTGTCTGTAATCGCTATTTCAGCACCTATTTCCAGAGTTGAATTTTCTTCTGGTTCTAAACTGTCATTTCCATACGTTGGTTCAAATAACTGGTATAAAGATGGTGTAATATAAGCAGTACTATAACTTACGAGACCTTTGATATATCCAAAATCCAAATCTTTACGATAAGAAGGGTTCACGCTGTAAACCAAATGACTTCCATATTCGCTATGATTGTTCAAACGAGCACCTGCACTGATATTCAATCCAAAATCTGTTATATATACCATATTCAGATAAGGATCAACGATATTAAAATCTGCAATCTCTGGATTGATGCTTTGCTCTAATTCTGAAGAGCCAAAAGGAATCGAGTAGCTTTCCATGTTACTTTGCTGATAATTTACACCCAAAACTGAATATATCTTGTTGTTGAAAGTATATCTTCCATAAAGGTCTCCGATAAAACTTTCGGCATTAAACTGTGTTGGAAAACCTGATTGTATGTCTCTCTCTATATTATTGTATGCTCCATTTAAAACTATACTTCCATGGTCAAAACCATAATCTGTAGACACACCAATTCTATATTGATTTGTTTCAGATACATCATCTGTATCCATCATTGCAAACGAATCATCAAAATCAGCTTTAAATTGGTCAAAACTTGCATAGGTGGAAATTTTTAAATCTTCTGTGGCTTTTATTCCTAATTTGAGATTTCCATTAATAGCATTATAAGCATCTTTTTCTGTACCATTTGAAATGACTGATAGTCCATCAGTGTATTGATTACCAAAACTTGCTAAATAATCAAATTTGTTTAATGTTCCATTTATTGATACACTATTTTTAAAATCATTAATTGAAAATCCATCATCGCTTTGGGATTTGTT
>DATGBV010000190.1:0-2632 GCA_035312485.1 Flavobacteriaceae bacterium
TGATGACCTTATATTTATTCGGAGTATTCAGATTTCCACACGATGGTCCAAAAGCTAAATTATCAAAGGGTAGAATTATTGTAGGGGCCGTCAGTGCTATTTTCAGTCTATACTTAGTACTGGGAATGGCGAACGTGACTAGTTTGAAATTGTTGAGCGGTTTTCCACCACCTTTACCATATAGTTTGTATGAAAAGAATTCAGAGTGCCCTTTAGATTTAAATTGCTATAAAGATTTGGATGAAGGACTTGCAGCCGCTAAAGCAGAAAATAAACCTATTATGTTAGATTTTACAGGTTGGGCTTGTGTAAACTGTCGAAAAATGGAAGAGCATGTTTGGAGTAAGGCCAATGTCTTTAATTTACTAAATGACGAGTATATTATAATTTCACTTTATGTTGATGATCGTAGAGAATTACCAGAAGACGAACAATTTAAATACCAAAAACTTAACGGAACAATTAAAAATATTAATACCATTGGTGATAAATGGGCAACATTACAGACACTTAACTTTCAAAACAATTCACAACCATTTTATGTGCTTTTAGATCGTGATATGAATATGCTTAATCATACAATAGCATACACGCCAAATTCAACAGAATATTATGATTGGTTAAAAGCAGGACTAGAGAACTTCAAAAAACAGAACAATAATATTTTCACTATCGGCTCCGAATAACGGTTTTACCATTTGTAATTCTGCACTCCTGCATTGAGCTCAATCGAAATGTGATGCGAATCTATTATATTTGATAACCTAAAAATATAATAATGACATTACAAGGCCAAATAGTCGACATCCAAAATAAACGCATTTATAAAGGCGAAGTGACTATTGAAAATGGTAAGATCTTGTCTATTGTAGAAAAAGAGAATGATGCAAACCATTTCATTCTTCCAGGTTTTGTAGATGCCCATATTCATATAGAAAGTTCTATGCTCGTTCCAAGTGAGTTTGCAAGACTTGCTGTAACACATGGTACTGTTGCAACGGTTTCAGATCCTCATGAGATAGCCAATGTGCTTGGAGTTGAAGGTGTAGAATTCATGATAGAAAATGGAAAGCAAACACCTTTGAAATTCAATTTTGGAGCACCTTCATGTGTGCCTGCCACAAATTTTGAATCGGCTGGAGCAACGATAGATTCTGAAGCAATAAAACAACTTCTTGAAAATCCAGATATTAAATATTTGGCAGAAATGATGAATTATCCAGGTGTTATTTTTGATGACGAAGAAGTCCTTAAAAAAATAGCTTGGGCAAAGCACTACAATAAACCAATCGATGGTCATGCACCTGGTTTACGAGGTCAAGATGTTACCAAGTATATTAATGCAGGTATTTCAACAGATCATGAATGCTTTACTTACAATGAAGCCTTGGAAAAACTTCAAAAAGGGATGAAAATCATCATTCGTGAAGGTTCTGCTGCTAAAAATTTTGAAGCCTTAATCGATTTACTTCCAGAACATTTTGAAAATATGATGTTTTGCAGTGATGATAAACACCCAGACGATTTAATGATAGACCATATCAACCGTTTATGTGCAAGAGCAGTTGCCAAAGGTGTAGACGTTTTTAAAGTGTTACAAGCGGCTTGTATAAATCCTGTTAAGCATTATAATTTGGATGTAGGAGTATTAAAAGAAGGGGATTTTGCAGATTGTATTATAGTCGAAGATTTAAAAGAGTTTAAAACGCTTCAAACCTATATTAATGGTGAATTGGTTTATGATAATGGTGTTTCAAAAATTAAATCAATTCCTTTTGAGGTATTGAATAATTTTAACTGTAATAAAAAAGAAATTTCGGATTTCCGATTTGAATCTTCTGCAAATCAGATAAGAGTTATTGAGGCATTAGAAGGACAACTCGTAACGAATGAAATAGTAACAAATGCTTTAATTGAAAACGGAAATCTTGTATCTAATATCGACGCTGATGTTTTAAAAATGACGGTTGTAAACAGATACCAGGACCAAAAACCAGCAATAGCATTCATTAAAAATTTCGGACTCAAAGAAGGTGCTATTGCATCGTCCGTTGGTCATGATTCACACAATATTATTGCTGTAGGCGTTTCAGATAAAGCTATTTGTAAAGCTGTAAATCTACTTATTAAAAATAAAGGTGGTATTTGTGCAGTATCAGATGCTTCAGAAAAAGTTGTTTCACTTCCAGTTGCTGGGATTATGAGTGATAAAGATGGTGAAACAGTTGGTCTTCAATATGCAGAGTTAGATAGTATGGCAAAACAATTAGGCAGTACATTGCATGCACCATATATGACACTTTCTTTTATGGCATTACTGGTTATTCCTTCATTAAAGTTAAGCGACAAAGGTTTATTCAACGGAAGTTCGTTTAAGTTTACTTCATTAGAGATATCTTAAAGTATGTCAGGAAAAATAGAATTCTTACTACGAAATCGACAATTAGTTAGATTAATTTATAATTTCTATTTAAGCAAAATAATTAATCCCAAATTATTTGAAGAAATACAAAATTATTTTGATGGAAAAGAAAAACCAGAATTTAAATTTAACCGAATTAAATTGGGAATGTTTACAAAAAAACATTTTAATCAGTTCATGAAAGGAACTAAAAAACTTGACAGTAATTTA
>DATGBV010000191.1:0-9527 GCA_035312485.1 Flavobacteriaceae bacterium
ATGAACGAACTAGCAGCAAATGTTCCAGTGGGTTCAGATGGTTTGCGTATTATTCCGTTTGGAAATGGAGCAGAACGTATGCTTAATAATGCAAATAATGGCTCTGCAATTTTTAATCTGAATTTTAATAAACATCAAAATCAACATCTCTTTAGAGCAGCGTTAGAAGGTATTGCATTTGCATTTGTTTATGGTATTGATATTTTAAAAGAAGATGGAGTTGATGTAACTAATATGAGAGCAGGAAATGATAATTTATTCCGTTCAGAAATATTTTCAAAAACTATTGCTACTTTAATACAATCTGAAATAAATATTATAGATACAACAGGTGCTATTGGAGCAGCTAGAGCTGCTGGTGTAAGTTATGGAGATTTTTCTACATTGGAAGAAGCTTTTTCAGATAACGAACAGGTATTAACATATCATCCATTAAATGATAAACAAATTTATTTGGATGCTTATCATTTATGGAAAAACGATTTAGAAACTAAATACAATAATTAATTATATAGTAATGGCTTTAATAGGTAATAAAGAATATTTTAAAGGAATAGGTGAAATTAAATTTGAAGGAAAAGAATCTGATAATCCTTTGGCATTTAAGTATTATAATCCAGAACAGGTTGTTGCTGGACGTAAAATGAAAGATTGGTTTAAATTTTCAGTGGCTTACTGGCATACCTTCTGCGGAGTTGGTGCTGATCCATTTGGACCAGGTACTCAAAATTTTCCGTGGGATCAACCAGCAGATGCTATAGATGCTGCAAAAGAAAAAGCAGATGCTGCTTTTGAATTTATCACCAAAATGGGTTTTGATTATTACTGTTTTCATGATTATGATTTAGTAAGAGAGGCATCAACATTTTCAGAGTCTGAAAAAAGGTTGGCTACAATTGTTGACGTTTTAAAAGAAAAGCAAGCAGCGTCTGGAGTAAAATTACTTTGGGGAACTGCCAATTGCTTTTCTAACCCTAGATATATGAATGGAGCTTCAACAAATCCTGACTTCAATGTTTTGGCAAGAGCAGGTGGCCAAATAAAACTGGCTCTGGATGCGACCATTGCTTTGGACGGAGAAAATTATGTTTTTTGGGGTGGACGTGAAGGCTATATGAGCCTTTTGAATACTAATATGAATCGAGAATTAGATCATATGGGACGTTTTCTAGGTTTAGCAAGAGATTATGCAAGAAGTCAAGGTTTTAAAGGAAACTTCTTTATTGAGCCAAAACCTATGGAGCCAATGAAGCATCAATATGATTTTGACTGTGCAACTGCTATTGGATTTCTTCATAAATATGGTTTACAAGATGATTTCAAAATGAATATTGAAGTTAATCATGCTACTTTAGCACAGCATACTTTTCAACATGAAATTGAAGTTGCCACTGGTTATGGCATGCTTGGAAGCTTGGATGCTAATCGTGGCGATTATCAAAATGGTTGGGATACAGACCAATTTCCAAACAATATTCAAGAAACTACAGAAGCTATGCTGTTGTTTATTAAAGCCGGCGGATTACAAGGTGGAGGTGTTAATTTTGATGCAAAAATTAGAAGAAATTCTACAGATTTAGATGATGTTTTCCACGCTCATATTGGAGGAGCAGATACATTTGCGAGAGCCTTACTTACTGCAGCTGCAATTATTGAAAAATCACCGTATGATGCATTGAGGAAGAAAAGATACAGTACTTTTGACAGCGGAAAAGGAAAAGATTTTGAAAATGGAAAATTAAGCTTTTATGATTTGTATGAAATAGCCAAAGAAAATGGCGAATTAGAATTGCAAAGCGGAAAACAAGAACTATATGAAAACATTATAAATCAATACATCTAATTGATTAAAACATCTAACACTAAAAATTATTTAAGCTTATGGAATCAGTATTACAAACACTAGATTGGTGGGTTCTTGGACTCTATTTTGCAGCACTTATAGCTGTAGCTGTTTGGGTTGTTCTTCAAAAAAACAAAAATACCGAAGATTATTTTCTTGCTGGACGTAATGTAGGATGGTTCGTCATTGGAGCATCTATTTTCGCATCAAACATTGGATCTGAACATGTTGTAGGTCTTGCTGGAACAGGTTTTGAGTCTGGTACTCCAATGGCACATTATGAGCTCCATGCTTGGATTGTTTTACTTTTGGGTTGGCTGTTCTTACCATTTTATATAAGAAGTGGCGCGTTTACGATGCCAGAGTTTTTAGAAAAACGATTTGATAGCCGGTCAAGATGGTTTTTATCCGTTTTCTCTTTAGTGGCTTATGTACTTACCAAGGTTTCTATAACTATTTATGCGGGTGGTATAGTGGTTTCTGAATTACTCGGAATCCCATTTTGGTATGGAGCGATAGGTATTGTTGTTTTCACTGGAATATATACAGTTATTGGCGGAATGAAAGCAGTAATTTACACTGAAACCCTACAAACAGTAGTGCTTATTCTTGGATCACTTATTATTACATATTTAGGCTTGCAAGAAGTAGGAGGATGGGGACAATTACAGGAAACAGTTAGAGCTGCGAGTCCAGACCATTTTAATATGTGGAGACCAATGAGTGACCCAGATTTTCCATGGACAGGTTTACTATTTGGTGGTACCATTGTTGGAATTTGGTATTGGTGTACAGACCAATATATAGTACAAAGAACATTAGCTGCAAATAATATTAAAATAGGTAGGAGAGGAGCAATTTTCGGCGCATATTTAAAACTTATGCCTATTCTCATTTTTCTTATTCCAGGAGTTATTGCTTTTGCTTTAACAATTCAGAACCCAGAAGTTTTTAGTGTTGAAAGAGCTGATAGAGCGTTTCCTATGTTGGTTAAAACATTGCTTCCTGTTGGATTAAAAGGTCTGGTAGCTGGTGGATTGATGGCAGCATTAATGAGTTCGTTGGCATCGGTATTTAATTCTTGTTCTACCATTTTTACTATTGACATTTATAAAAAATTAAGACCAAAGAAAAGTGAAAAACAACTTCTAAATACAGGTAAAGTAGCAACAGGAATTATTGTTGTACTAGGAATTATATGGATACCAATTATGCAGAAAATAGGTGGAGGTGTTATGTACCAATATTTACAGAATGTACAATCATATATTGCTCCTCCAGTAACTGCAGTTTTCCTTTTGGGTATTATATGGAAACGTGTTAACTCAAAAGCAGCTATAACAACTTTAATGGTAGGTTTGTTCTTGTTAATATTACGTTTAGGTTCTGAAATTTATTACCAACCACAAATTTCTTCTGGAGAAGAAGTTTCAGGATGGTTATTTGCTTTTGCAACAATCAATTTTGCACATATGGCAATATTTATGTTTATTTTCTCTGTGATCTTATGTGTTTCTGTGAGTTTAGCAACGGCAGAACCAAACTACGAAACTATTAAAGGATTATCTTTTGGAACTCTCACAGCTGAAGATAAAGCTGCTTCAAAAGCTAGTTACGATAAAATTGATGTAGTGCTTTCAGTAATTTTAGTAATTGTAGTCATTGCAATTTTATCTTATTTTACAGGATAGGCAAGTGGTTAAACAATAATTAAAAAGAGCTTCGACAGTTATTCGAAGCTCTTTTTTTTGGTTGGTTAGGCTATCCAATCTATTCTTTATAGAAACTTTCAGGAGGACCTAAATACGTTTGAGGTAAACTTTCACCAGTTTCTATAACTATTTTTTGAAGTACTAAACCTTCGTCAACTCTATAATAATTTAGAGTATGATTTCCAGTTTTTTCAATTTCAAATTCTTTAGTTATAATTTTAATATTATCCGCTACATTATTATGCCAATTGCTCGGAACTTTTCCATTATAGTTGAATATATATGAATCTGAATCATAATTTACTTGTATTGGATTTTCATCGTCAAAAGATAATCCAAAATACATGCCTTCACGAGTAGAATAATTTATGGTTGGTGAAAAATAAGCATGAATTTTTATTTTCCCTTTGTTCTGAAAATATACATTATAAGATAATTTTGGCGAATTAGTATTAAGTGTAACTCTGCCTTCTTTTATTGGTAATGAAATTACGGAAGAACCTGTTTTGCCTAAATTTTCAACTACTTTCCATTTAAAGGGTTCAGGCTCTGTTTTACTTGAAAAATGATGAGCTTCAATCGAAATATATCCATTATTTTCAATAAAGCCTTTTGCATCATTTGGTACTTCATAATCAGTTGAATCATCGGTTTCTTCGGCTACTTCTTTAACTTCAGTATTTTCATCAACTAAAACCGTTTCAGGAATATTATTAAAACGTGGTTGTTGCCAATACGTATAACCAATATGCGTTTGAGACATAATGCCTTTCCATTTTCCACCAGCTAAATCTTCATGATAATATTTAGTAATTAAAGAATCTTTTACATACAATTCTTTAACTTTTTCAGCGTACTCGTTTGCTATTGGATTTCCTTGTTCTGCATACATTTTATTTTTTTCTGCAGCGATATAAAGCTCATTCAAATTTGCAGAAGCTACAATGGGATGCTCTACTAAATGATAATAAGCATCAAGATATTCTTTAGGTAATCTTGCTTTCAGATTCAGTGCTTTTTCTTCTAAAGCTTTAAAATCTGCAAGCATATTGTCAGCTTCATTAAAATGTGTTAAACTATACTTCGGAATATTAAGTAACTCATGTTTTCTACGTGCGTTGTATTTGGTGTAGGTTCTTACTAAATCAGCAATTTCTTCAGCATATTCATCACCAAATTGTTTCTCTGCCCATTCTACGTAGTAATCTTGTAGATTATCTGCATCCCATTTATCAGGATCCCAAGCGTAATCTAAAAAGAATTCAATAGGGAATTCCATGGGCTTGATATCTCCAACATTTACTATCCAAATATCTTTAACATCATGCTTGTAAGCTAAATGCATTTGCTCCCAGACGCGTTCAATTTGTGTAGTGTTTATCCATTTGTAATTTCGTGGTCCACCAACATAATCAAAGTGATAATAAATTCCGTAACCACCACTTCTTGGTGCAGCATCTAAAGCTGGTAATTTTCTGATGTTTCCCCAATTATCATCACATAATAGTAATGTAACATCATCAGGAACTTGCATGCCTTTGTCATAATAGTCTTGAACTTCTTTATACAAAGCCCAAAGCTGTGGCGTTTCACTAGCTGGTTTTCCAGTAACGTCTTCAATGATTTGGCGTTGGTCTTTTACAATAGTTTCCAGTAATTCTGTAGCTGTTTCTTCGCTCATGGCTTCATCTCCATCACCTCGCATACCAACTGTAATTATGGCTTCTTTATCACCAATACGCTCAAGTCCTTCTTTCCAAAATTCACGTAAATTTTCAGGGTTTTTTGTGTAATTCCAATCACCTTTACCGAAACGACTCCACTCTGCATGAGCTCTACCTAATGGTTCGTGATGGGTTGTACCTATTACAACACCATATTCGTCTGCAAGAATTGCATTTTGAGGGTCGTCTGCATAAAACATTCTTGGTTGCCACATTGCTGGCCATAAATAATTTCCTTTCATGCGCAGAATTAATTCAAAAACATGGTCGTAAAACTCCGCATTAAATCCATCAAAATTAGGATATACCCAGCTTGTTAACGATGGAGCTTCATCGTTGATAAAAATGCCTCTATATTTTACTTTTGGAGTTCCTTTTGTATGAATTCCTCGTTCAATAAACACATTTTCTTTTTCCTTTACCGGAACATCGCACCAAAAATAGAGTGGTGATACACCCATTTCGTAAGATAGATCAAACATACCATAAATAGCTCCACGTTTGTCACTACCAACAATTACCAAAGCTTCGTCTACGCCGTCATAAGGTTTTTCTATAGTTTGAATTAGAAAGGTTTCCCATTTCCCTTCAATTGAAGAAATATCTAGTTTATTATTTGTTATCAAAGCTTTTATTAATTCTGAATTTTCTATTGTACCAACTATAATTGCAGTTCCATCAGTTGGCATTTTATCTGTAATTATATTGGGTTTTACATTGGTAACACGTTCAATATCTTCTTGAAATTTTTTAGCAATTTTTTTAACACCAACTAACTCATTATCACTTAAGTAAATGGGTGTGGGTTTTCCGTCTTTGGTTATAGCAAAGCCATTTTCAGTTGAAATGAATGACTTATTATTTATATTGATTTCTGATTTATTATCACAAGCTGTAGATGAAATTAAAATTGCTGTAAAAAGCATTAGGATTAAAACAGAAATAACAAGTTTGTTTTTTTTGATTAAATACTTCATGAACATATATTTATGCAATCGATTTCATAAATATAATTAAAAACATTATAAAAAATGAAATTAAGATAATAATAAAGGAAATTGAAAATATTAGCCTAAAGCATTTTTAGTTACAAACCAACGCCATCCAATAATAGCCAATTGTAGTTTGTTGGCTTTAGAAAGATCCAATTGTTTTTTAGAATAACTTGGTAAAACAGCTTTATTGATTTTAGCTAAAATTTTGAATGCTGACTTTTTCATTTTGTAAAAATAGTAAAACTTATTCTAGAACTAAGTCTTACAATTTCATATTCTATAAAGAAGATAGAATTAAGTCGATTAAAAATTTAGCAAAAGCAACCATAATGTGTTTTTTTTAAAGGTTAATAAATGTTCTGTTTTTTGTTTTGTTTTATGAATATATAGGTTTTGTTGTTTGTAATCCAAGCGTTTTTCATAAAAAGGATGAAATTGAATATAGATATGAAACATATATAGAGTTTTTTATTTTGAATTGTAACATGATCATCTTGAAATAGATTATAAACTGTTATATATTATGTTGTAAAGAGTTATTAAGTGTAAGAATTGCAGGTGTTTTTTTCTTCATTTTACTAAAAATTTACCAAAATGATAACATTTTTAATGTTTTTTGTTCATTTTCATCTTTTTTTACGGCTATAGTTTTATTTTAATCATTTGCTGTGTTTTATAATATTGTTGGTTTTTTTTGATTAGTATTGTTTAATATTTTCTATAGTTTGAACATATAATTTTCGCTACTTTTAGAAAAAATCTTTTGATGAAAATTTATTACACACTACTCATTTTTTTGATATCCCAATTCTCATTCTGTCAAATTGTAATTAATGAATTAGATTGCGATACACCAAGTACAGATACACTTGAGTTTATTGAACTTAAATCTGATACACCAAACTATTTATTAGATGGATTTATATTGGTGTTGTTTAACGGTTCAGTATCTGGAGATGATAGGAGTTATTTTTCTATTGATTTAACAGGGTACTCAACCGATGTAAATGGGTTATTACTTATAGGGAGTAATAATGTGTCTCCTGTTCCTCAATTGTTAATATCTACGGATGTCATACAAAATGGAGCAGATGCTGTTGCCATTTATCAAGAAAATTGGGAGGATTTTCCTGGCGGAACTTTAGCAACAACTACAAATCTAATTGATGCTCTGGTTTACGACACAAGTGATCCTGATGACACCAATTTAATGGCTCTTTTAGGTGTTAATGAACAAATTAATGAAAATGAAAATGGAAACAAAGACAATGAATCCATACAAAGAAATAATGATGGTACTTATACTATAAAAGCACCAACACCTAGACAACTTAATGATGGTAGTGGTATTGTTTTAAATGGGGTTCTTATTTCTATAGATCAAAACCAATATGATGAAGGTGATATGTTTGACATAACAATTACTACAGAACAAAATGTAACTGAACAGCTTGATTTTGATATAGTATTGGATAACGGAACCTTTGATACTTCAGATTTCACTGGTGTCACATCACTTTCTATACCTATAGGACAAAATTTGGTTTCAACAACAATTTCATTAGTGAATGATTCCGATGATGAAGGAGATGAAGTGTTAAATATAATGTTACCTACATTGCCCGAAGGTTACTTACAGTTAAATAATAATTTAAAAATAAGAGTTGTCGATGATGATTTTACAATAGCTGCTTGGGGAACTCCAATAAGCCCAACTTTTGGTATGGTTACAAGCACTCAACCTAATGGATACTATAATAGTTTGGATGGTAAAGCAGATGTCGCTTTGCGTCAGGCCTTACAAGATATTATTGCTAACCCAGTGGTAGTTCGTGCTCAAACATATACTGATGTTATTGATATATTAAAAGAAGCTGATCAAAATCCTGCTAATAGTAATGAAGTATGGTTGGTTTATACTGAACAGGGCAGAGCAAAGCTTGATTTTCAAACTGGATCAAATAATACAGGAACCTGGAATAGAGAGCATACATATCCTAGATCTCGAGGAGGTTTTTACAGTATAGATTTAGATGATATAGCAGATGGACCTGATATTTTTTGGGCAACAAAAGCCGATTCTTTACGTCATGGAAATTCTGATGCACATGCTTTAAGAGCAGTTGATGGTCCAGAAAACAGTTCAAGAGGAAACCAAAATTATGGTGCTTCTGAATATGATGGACCTTCAGGAAATTTAGGAAGCTTTAAAGGAGATTTAGCACGTAGTGTTCTTTATATGACTGTGCGTTACAATGGTATTGAAGTTGTTAATGGGTATCCTGCTGCAAGTCCTTCAGGGCAATTGGGAGATTTGACAACTCTTTTGGATTGGCATAGAAATGATCCACCAGACGATTTTGAAATGAATCGTAATAACATTATATACACATGGCAGTTTAATAGAAACCCATTTATAGATCAACCAGATTTGGTTGAGTATATTTGGGGAGATCAAGTAGGTGAGATATGGGATCAGCCTTTGAGTTTAGAATATGATATTATTAAAAATATTAAGGTGTATCCTAACCCAACTAGAGGAGAGATTTATATTAAAGGAATACAAGGGTCTTCAACAATTAAAATCTATACATTGCTCGGTTTAAAGATTTTTGAAAGTAAATATGAAGGCAATAAAAATTTAAGTTTGAATCTTTCTAGCGGAGTTTATTTAATTCAAATATTATATGGGGATAAATTATTTTTAAAGAAAATTGTTGTAAAATAAAAAGACGTCTCTCAAACGTCTTTTTACTCAACATAACTCTAAACAATTACTTTATTTGGTAGTAATTAAAACCACTCCATTTTCACCTTTTTCTCCGTATTCTTTTGTAGCACTGTTTCCTTTTAAAACTTCCATTTTTTCAATTTCATCTGGATCAAGTTTTTTCATCTCTTCCTCTGAAGCTTCGTTACCATCTATTATAATAAGAGGATCTCCTTCTCCTTCACCTACAAAGAAAAATTTATTATCTCCTTTACCAATACTTTTTACTTTAAAAGAATTATCATCACCAACAATTAAAACGTCTTCATCTTCACTTTTGATTATTTTTTCCTTAACAATGTTACCGTCTTTGTCTTTTTTGATTATCACGATGTCTTCATCACTATCTAAATGAAACACTTTATTATTTGAAGCCACAGTATGGATTTTTTTCCCTTTTTTAGTATCTACAATATGTACTTTAACATCTTCTTCATCATCATCAAATTCAAATTCATTAGAATCTCCAGAATATGAATGGAT
>DATGBV010000192.1:0-2178 GCA_035312485.1 Flavobacteriaceae bacterium
AAGGCAAAGGAATTATCACAAAGGCTCTGGCTAATGTAGTAGAATATATCGTGGATAAATACCATTTTAAAAAATTACTTTGTCGAGCTAATGCTGAAAATATTGGAAGTATTCAAGTGGCTTTAAAAAATGGATTTGAATTAGAAGGAACTATTAGAAATGATTATGCTACCATTAAAGGAAGAGTTGTAGATTTAAATTATTACGGACACATTTTTTAAAAAGTTAAAACTTTTAAGTTGTTAATTAAATTAGGCTCAATTTACTTGATTAAAATGTTTCACCAGCATTCAAGTAAAATGCATTTGAATGTCTTCCCCAAGCTTGGTTTAATATAAGATTTGTTCTGGTAGATTTATCAATTAATATCCTTAAACCAACACCAAAGGCAGGTTGTATATATTGAAAAAGCTTAATATTTCTATCTCTGTCACTTGCCGTTGTAAAATTTGTAAAAACTGTACCACTTATCAATTGATTACAAGTAATCGGGAAACGATACTCTGCTTCAAGATATGCTAAATTTTGACCTCTTAACAACCCTTGAGTGTAACCTCTACCACCTCGACTGGTCTTATCCCATCCAATAGCTGGTAAATTGAGGTATGGTAAATTACCACGAGTTAAAAACTGTCCATAAGTCCAAAAGGCCAGAACATGTTGAACATTTGTTTCGCTCAATGGAATGTAATGCTTAAATTCAGTAAATAACACAGTACTTGTAGCTTGGTTTTTCCCAAATGAAGGATTGACTCTTAAATTTATATTGGCATACGATCCATTATTAGCATTCACCTGATTGTCTCTCGAATCAAATAAAAGATTAAGACTAAAGCCATTTACATAATATTCATTCGTACTAAACTCGTATTTGTTGTTATAAATATAATGGTCTGTTAAGATATCATTATCAACATCAAGTTGTTTGTCAACAATATTTGTATATCCATCTAAATGCACACCACCACCAATATAAAAATCACCTTTAATTCTGAAAGAAGCTGTTTGATGAAATTTAAAGTAATCGTAATCCATAGGTTGTGCCAATGCATCTAAAATAAAATCTTTATCTCTTTTCGGAATAATATCTGAACCCAAGCCATAATTATCTTGAGAAAAGATATAATATCTCCAATCTCCACTAAAATATATCTTGTTGTGATTAATTAATACATTGTTTTTTACGTTAATGAGTAATTGTTTGTTCGTAGTATAAGTTACTCCAAGATTTACTGACGAATATTTGTCTTTTTCATGTTTTCCTTTAAAAGTATATTGTGTTACTGCTCCGTAAAGAAAGCCTGTTGCTGGTGAAGAACCAATAACTGGAATAATAAGGAAAAAACTATTTTTTTGTGATTTAGGTTTTATGGTAAGAACAGAATCTTTCTTTTTAAAAAGCTCAGGCAAAGATTTAACAGGGCATTTGGAAATTGAATCGTTATCAGATTGAGAAAAACTACTTAATGATATAAATAAGAATATGATTGTTACTTTACCCAAAATAAGCGAAATGCAGGAAGCTTTTTTGTTATTCATGAATTGTTTAAATTAATACAAGGGTAAAAAAGATTAAGAATCAAAACTCAATAATGGTTATTAAATTGTTCAAGGTTACATTTAGTTTGACTTCCTATTCTGTTAATTAAACTATAAGTGATAAAACTTAAAGACAAATATAAACAAGGATTTTATAAACATAAGTTCTTCCAATTTTATTTTCAAGTTTAAGTATTAACAAATTGAATAGGCTAATTTTAATACCTTTAAATAAAAAATAGTTATTTATATATTTTTAATTAATGTTTAGAAATAAAAGCACTGATGTTATTACATTTGATAATGCACTAAATAATTTGAAATGTTTAGTACTATTAACTTAATATATTACACTCATTTTTTTGCTTATTTGAATAATATATGAAACTCTTTGAAAAACAATTCTGGCACATTTTAGCACTAGGATTATTGCTTTTGGGTATCTATACCATTGTGAAAACTGACTCAAATATACTTTCGGGAACCTTATGGAACGTTAAGACCAAAACATGGTTTTGGTGGGCTATTGCAATTCCTATTTTACATCAAGTATACGTTTTAATATGTTGGCGTAGTGAATTGTATTACAACACTTTAACAAAAGTATTCGGTAAATATGCATTTAGATTATACTTTATA
>DATGBV010000193.1:0-2033 GCA_035312485.1 Flavobacteriaceae bacterium
GCGGGTGGAGAGGATCGAACTCACATATTCTGCTTGGAAGGCAGATGTAATAGCCATTATACGACACCCGCAATATTTGAGCCGCCTACAGGAATCGAACCCGTATAGCCTGAGTACAAAACAGGAATGTTAAACCGTTGACATCAAGGCGGCATTTGTTAGTGGAGAAGAGGAGAATCGAACTCCCATCTTTGCCATGCAAAAGCAAAGTTTTCCCATTAAACTACTTCCCCATATCTAAAATACACGTTTATTACTTACTTCAATATAAATTGTTTTAACACTCTTTGTCTAAATTCATTATCTAATTCGCGACTTACACCAAGGTTCATACCTAATTTAGTCAGTGAATCTCCTCGTGCAACTTGAAAACCGTCCATTTTTGGCATAATCTCATGGCCTAAGTCAATAAAAAACTGACCTAATATTTGTCTTATTTTTCTAAAACCAAGAAAAGTCATTATTTTTGTCTTTCAATCATTATCTGGCCAATCAAAATCTATACCGCTTATACGGTTTATAGCTTGAACATCGTCACAGTTTGGGATTATATAAATAAATTCACCAGTAGCACCATTAACAATTTCTTCAAACAACACCTCTTCATGCTCTTTAAACAAGGGGAACGGTGCATCTTCGACAACTCGATATCCACATTTTTTACATACTTGAAATTTGTTTTTCGAATCTATTTGCAACCACATATGTGTATCATAGCTTTCGATTGACTCAATAACTTTTTCAGTTAAGCTCATAATTAAATGTGAAAATAATCATTTGAACATACGCTTTTTGATTTTATAAAAAGAATAGCGACCATAAATATATGAAAACACAACCATCCCCATCCAAATTTTCCAATCCATATTTACCCAGACGTGCCGAATTATAGAATAGATATTATCTGAATAAAATAGCGCTTGATAGTTTGAAAATAATTGCTGACTTAATCCAAAAATTGAAACACAAAAAAGGAATCCAACCAATATACCATAACCAAACGCAGATGCAAGAACTTCTGTGATAGCCTTCTTCTTTTCCTTTTCCGGATCTGTATTAAATGTTACTCCTTCAGTTTCCATTTTACAATCTCTTCATCTATTTTGCGCGATTCTTTTCTTAAATCTTGAATCAGTTTTTCCCACCTATTTTTTTGGGACTCTGGCAATTCGCTCAGATCTACCGTTGCTTCTGAATCTTCGAATATTACACTTTCCAAATCTGTCAAATGCAGCCTAATCTTTTCACCAGTACACGTAAGCTTATAGCCTGTGATTGAGTAACATTTATCTTTTAGTTTTTCATCATGAATTAGTATTGCCAATGGTCCATCGTAATATGCTGGCAATTTTGCCACGAAATAAATTGGAGTACCATCGGCAACAACTTCGCAATCACCAGATGGATCTGCTTTTTGCAACTGTTCAATTAATTCTTTTGTCTTCATGTGTAATCCTGATTATGTATCGTTTCCAAATATTTGCTAATTTCTTGTCTGGACCCAATGACAAGTGGCGCTCGTTTATTTGATTCATTAAGACTTAAAGGCAAAGCCTCAGTGTTAAACGCTTGGTATGCAGTTTTACCGCCTGATTTTTCAAAGATAAAATTGAATGGCAAAACCTCATATAAAAACCTTAGCTTTCCATGTTTGTTTTTTGAGTCTGGCGGATAAGCAAAAATACCACCTTCCATCAAGACCCTATGAGCATCAACAACTAATGCGCCAGAATATCTTAATGAATGAGTTTTCTTGATATAATTATTCCACTCTTGAATTTGTGGATCCCATCTGTTGTAATTGCCTTCATTTACAGAATATATTTTACCTTTTTCTGGGCACTTAATATCTTCACGCATCAAGTGATATTCATTGTCATGTCCTAGTAAAAATGAGCTTGTTTTATATGAATCATATACTTTGCGCGTATAAACCAACAATGTTGCAGGACCATATAGCACATACCCGGCTAAGTTTATGCCATTTTCACCAAGGACTGTGAAGATACTGCCAACAGCGCCGCCACAATTAA
>DATGBV010000194.1:0-5301 GCA_035312485.1 Flavobacteriaceae bacterium
ACGAACAACTAGATAATTTAGACGTTAAGTATGTTATATTTGGTTTATCTGAAGATGTAGGTGTATTTGCAAACTACGGAAAATCAGGCACTTCTAATACTTGGGATACTGTATTAAAATTTTTATTAAACATTCAAAGTAATCAGTTTATTAATCCAAAAGAAGTCTTGATACTCGGTCATTTAGATTTTGAAAACGAACAAAAATTGGTTTCTTCTCTTAATCAATCAAAAAAGAAAGACATAATTAAAGCTCGAGAAATAGTAACCGAAATAGATGGTCATGTTTCACATTTAGTTTGTCAAATTATCAGAGCAGGAAAGAAACCAATAATTATAGGTGGTGGTCACAACAATTCCTACGGAAATATTAAAGGCGCTTCTCTTGCGCATAATAAACAAATTAATGTTGTTAATTTTGATGCTCACACAGATTTTCGTTCTGAAGAAGGAAGACATAGTGGCAATGGATTTAGCTATGCATACAATGAAGGGTTTCTAAAAAAATATTTTGTTTTTGGATTACATGAAAATTACAATTCTAATGCTGTTTTAAATCACATCGATAAGATTAAAACCATAGCATATAATACCTTTGAATCTATAGAAATAAGAAAAGAACTAAAGTTTAAATCAGAAATGAAACGAGCATTGGAGTATGTTTCTGAAAGTTCTTTTGGCATTGAAATAGATTGTGATGCTATAGAAAATGTACCAAGTAGTGCTATGACACCAAGTGGATTTAGTGCAAATCAAACCCGGAAATTTGTAAGTTTTTTTGGCAAGCATGAAAATGTAACCTATCTGCATATCTGTGAAGCAATTGCAACAAAAAAAACTAATACACAGGTTGGCAAACTCATCACCTATTTAATTACTGATTTTATTAAAGCCAATGGAAGTTGAAATAATTCAGTTTAAAGAAAAATACTCTAAAGATTTTTACAATTTAAATATAGAATGGCTAAAAAGGTATTTCTATGTAGAACCCTACGATGAAGAAGTCTTAAGTAAACCTGATCACTATATTATTAACAAAGGAGGTTATATTTTTTTTGCAAAATTAAATGATGAAATTGTAGGTACAGTTGCACTAATGCCTCTTACAAAAGACCCTCTTTACGAACTCACAAAAATGGCTGTTTCCCCAAAACATCGTGGATTTAAAATTGGGCAAAAACTCATGCAATACTGCATAGATTTTGCAAAAGAAAAGCAAATGTCAAAATTAGTGCTTTATTCAAGTACAAAATTAGAAAACGCTATTTATATTTATAGAAAATATGGCTTTATTGAAGTTCCTATTGAACCTAACTCGCCTTATAAACGCAGCGATATTAAGATGGAGTTGGAATTTGTTTAATTTTCTATAACCTTTAAAGAATCTATCTGTCTTTGCAAACGCTCAATTTCTTCTGTATTTTTATCTACTCTTGGAATGGCAATAATAGAATCTACAGCTTGCTGCACAACATCAATATCTTTGGTTTCTTCAATATAATAATCCTCAATACCTTCACTGGAACGCCAAGCCTCATTTAACTGTTTATAGACAGTATAATCCCATTCGCTCGGATGTTTTACATCAATCCAAATTACATCTCTATATTCAGCATCTATCAAAGCTAAATCTGGAGTTGCAGAACCGTCAAAATTTTGTGAATCTTCTTTTACTGCAGATATAGTTCCAAGAAAAAACATACGCTTTCTGCCAGCAATATCCTTTATGTATGGTCTGAATTCTACAGGTTTGTTTACTGTCCAATCAAATTCTTTGCGAGATTCAATGACTTTTAACGGCATGGCGGAAACACCTGCATATCCTTGTTTTTTTGATGCATGATCGTAATAATACAATTTCTCTGTACCATCTGCAGGAATAAATACACTAAAGGTTAAACTGGTACGCTCATCTCCTACTGGCTCTAACCCAAACCAATGATACAAACCACTGTAAGCATCAATATTGGTGTCTGAAAAATTAAAATCGGTGACAAATGGTTGTGCATTTTGGTCGTCTGGTAGTTCAGGGATTTTCACTGCGGTTTCCATGTTCCATGGTAATGGGTCACTAAATCCACCTAAAAACTTTAAGGATTCGGCTTGTAAACGTGATACTTTTTCAGATAAGGTGTTTTGTCCTTGTAAAAATTCATAATTCTTCATGTTTTCAGGACTTATATAAGTTCCCTTTCCTATTAAAATTCGCTCTACATAATCGTTAAAATTATGCTCACCATTATCAATAACCACCACGCCTCCAAAGGTTGGATAAGGAAAGAAAAAGCCTTTCCAATTAATTAAACTCACAACTTCCACCCATTTTCCTTCATCGTTTTTCATATAGAATACATCTCCTGGCTCGTAGGATAACAATTTCCAAACTCCAAAGCGTTGCACAACTGCATTGTAGGTATTTCTGCTAAACTTTAACGACTCACCTATGGAGAACGTAACAGGAATTCTATTTTCACTTGAAAACCTTGGAAAAGGTGTTGTACTCGAAACAGAAAAGACTTCTTCTGTATTATCTGTAATGCGTTGCCATACATATTTTAAAGTAGGTTGAATAGCCATAGTCCATTTATTTTCTCCATCTACTCTCACCAAATGTGGCAGAGAAACATCTTTGGTCTCTCCTACACTTTCGTTTGCCATTGAGAAAATATTGCGTAAAGGTTGAATACGTTCGTTTTGCGTTAATGGTAATTCATCTATTTCAATGCGATTTAAGTGCTTGAAAACATTATAGGTTTTCATATAATCATACATCTTATAATGCCAACCTATAGCATAAATTAATCCGAAAAAAATAATGAGTAAAACCATAATACCAAGTCGTTTGCCTGTACTTGGAGTTTTTCTGAATTTTTGTAAGCCAAAAAGTAAAACGAGTAAACCTATAAGAATTACAAAAATGTATTTTCTAATAAACAATAATGCTGGCTGATAATCGTCACGTAAAATGAACAACGCAATTAATAAGATGATTGAAACAATAATGGTGATTGTTTTTTGTTTCCTGCCTTTGTTCCAATAGTTTTTAATCATATATTTTGTTTTGTCATTCTGCGCTACGACGCAGAATCTAATTTTTTATTGTGGATTCCGCATCACATTTCGAAAAGCTCAATGTCCGTGCGGAATGACATATACTATAACAATCCTTTGTCTTTTAAACGTTCGCGAGCACTTTTTTCTTCAGGTTTTGGTTCTTCTGTTTTGTTATCTGTTTCATCAGAAATATCTTCAGTTTCATTAACTTGTCTTTCTTTTAAATCTTCAACAAAGTCTTTACCTTTTTCTATGGTATCTTTAACTAGATCGCCAAGAGAATCACTTTTATCTTCAATAACATCACCTGATTTAAAAATGAATGCAGCCAAATAAGTACCAAGCAAAGTACCAACAATCATAGATGCAAAAATAGAAATGGTTGCCAGATCTATCGGAATTAAAAAACGAGTAACAACAATGCCTATCAAGAATAAGAATGAAATAAAAACCAAACGCAATAAAAATTTCTGTTGAAACACAAAACCTGTTTTGTCTTCTGGTTTCATTTGTAATTCTTTGGAGTTGATTATTTTATTGAAAAATCTATATAAGCCATTACCATTAGATTCTCTCCAATACAATAAAATACCAAATAATATGGCTGCAATAAATACAATAAGTTCTAGTGTCATAGTTTTAGTTTGAAGCTGGAAGCAAGAAGTTCGAAGTTTCTTACTTTAGCAATTAATCTTTAATTTTATTTCTAAAAGCAATTGTCATGTTCATTAAATCGAAACAATCTTTATAGTATTTTAAATAATCTTCTTCAGTCAAATAATTTCTTCTTCTAGCTTTGTGCAAACATGTTACAACTTCTGCTATCGAACGAATTGAATATCCTATAAACTTTCTATATTCTGGTCCAGATTGTAAAATAGAACCTTCAGAAATATTTAAAGCAATAGAATCTGAAGCTCTTTTTAGTTGAGAAGATAAATTATAAAGTTCGTCTTTTGGGAATTTTGATGCTAATGCATTCATATGTTCTCCTAAATCCATTCCCTTTTGCCATATAATTAAATCTTCAAACTTAAATTTCATGCTTAATATGCTTCATAAAGATAAAAAACTTCTGACTTCAATCTTCTAACTTCGTTCTTTAATTATTAGTCTAAAATCCTTAAATATTGTTACTAATGGTTTCAATAACCCAATCTTTAAAAGACTCATCCCAAGTATCGTAGATTTTGTAAAACTGCTCTTTATCATACCAATACAAAAACAATACATCTTTTGGCGATATATTAACCAGAAGTTTCCAAATTAAATCCTGATGTTCTGGTTCTAAAGAAGAATGTGGTTTGTGTAAAGCAAAATAAAACGATTGATCAACCATATCATGAATCTTATAAGCATTACTTCGTTCTAATCTTTCCAAATAGATTTCTACACCATTAATTTTTTTAAGTTTATTGATTTCTATTTTGTTGAGATAGCTTTTAAACAATACTTTGTTCTCCAGTATTTCTCTAATAGGATGTTCTGGTTTTTCCAGTTGCTGAACAAACTCAAATTTTTTAATACGCTCGTACCTTTTGGTTTTAACAATTTGTTCTAAATCTGCTTCAATGATAAGATGATCTCTCAACTTTTCCATTAACTCTGGTTGTGAAATATGGTACATTAAAACATCGTGTTCTGTATCTTTAATAGCTTCTTTATACCATTTTTGATCTTCGAAAACCAGAATATCTGAAATAAAATCCCGAAGTACATACAAACCTCCAAAAGCTTCGGTATAAAAACTTTTTGTGGTATAAGTTACTTCTGATAAATCTAAATCTCGATGACGAAGATCTCCATGTTTTTTAGCAGATGCAAGAAGTTCTAGGTGAATGTTTTCATCAATAAAATTGTTGCCTCTCCTAAACTTTTCAATAAGTTGAAGTTGTTGGTCCTGAATTTTATCTAAATCATTTATCAATCTAAATTTAACCGTTATATTGTGATATTTTAAAACATCCAAAGGACCATAAAACGCATCAATGCCTTGGTCAAAATCCAAACATATAGCACAATCTCTCGTCACATCATTTATTCTATTGGTATGTGTTCTAAACACAAATTTCATAACCTCTCTATCAAACGTATGAAAAGGTGTGTAAATGGGTTTGTTATTTTGCAAAGGCGTGATAATAATGCCATGAGGATTGGCTTCTCCGTTGTTTAGATAGTAGGTCTCTTTTTTTTCTTCGGCAATTTCTGGGCTCCAGCCAATACCATCTATTGAGAAACTTTTAAGCTT
>DATGBV010000195.1:0-3258 GCA_035312485.1 Flavobacteriaceae bacterium
GGAGCCAAAATTCAAACTAGCGATTGGTCAGGCAGGAAGTTCATTTACCTTTGAAGTGGCGCAGAAAAATGGTATTTCTTATGGTTTGATAAACAGAGCCAAAAAGAAAATAGAACGCAGCAAGGTACGTTTTGATGCTACCATTGCCAAGCTACAAAAAGAACGTTCAAAGCTTGAAAAAACAAGTGAGTCTTTAAAATTGAATGAAAAGAAAAAAATTCAAGAAGCCGATAAATTAGAAATCATCAATGCGAAGATTCAGAAAAAATTGGAGAGCTATCAGGAATTATACGATAGCAACCAGCGTTTAATTTATCTGGGACAAAAGTTTAATGATATTTCAGAAAAATACTTTGAGAACAAACGTAAGCGTGAACTTATGGATGAGTTCTTTAAGATTGTACAAATAGAGAATTCTAAACGCAAAAAGGTTTCTGCAAAACAAAAAAAAGCCATAAAGGCCAAAGAAAATCAGGTTAAACAAGAAGCCGAAAAGAAAGTTGCTGTCATTAGAAAAAAGAAAAAAAACGAAAAATTGGTTGCTGAACGTAGTCGAAGCACAAAACCCAAGCCTGTTTTAAAAGTTGGCGACAGAGTACGTATGCATGATGGTAGAGCCGTTGGAAGTATTGATACCATTGAGAAAAACAAAGCTGTTGTAAACTATGGTATTTTTACGACTAATGTAAGTGTTGATATGTTGGAGCTTGTTGAGGCAGTTAAAAAGTAACAACATAGTCAGTTCGAGTGAAATTTTGTTAGAAATTTTGTATCGAGAACTAATTATATTGATAAAGCAACTGATTCTCTATACGATTTCGATATCCCGATAGACATCGGGACGAAATCATTCGAATTGACAAAGGAAAAATATGGTAAAATTAGAAGAACATAAACAACTTATTCTTTTTGATGGTGTTTGTAATTTATGCAATGCTTCTGTGCAATATGTGATAAAGCGAGACAAAAAGAATGTGTTTTTATTTACGGCTTTGCAAAGTGACGTTGGACAGCAAATCATTAGAGACCATCAAATAGACACTACTAAAACAGATTCTATTATCTTATATTCTGAAGGACAGAAGCTTACTTATAAATCTACTGCTGCACTAAACATTGCCAAGTATTTAGGTTTTCCAACAAATTTAATGACAGTGTTTTTTATTATTCCTGCTTTTATTAGAGATTGGGTTTATGATATTGTGGCCAGAAACCGATATAAATGGTTTGGAAAACGTGACCAATGCATGGTTCCCACGCCTGAATTTAAATCTAAATTTTTAGAATAAAAAAAGTCCGATTTAAAAATCGGACTTTTTTTCACTTGAAAAAACTTTATTGAAAAAATTGAATTATTGTATCAACAATAATTCCCTTAAAATATGAATTAGCAAATATCTTGTTTTGTTTCTGTAATGAAAAGCTCTAATTGTCTTTCTCTGTGTAAGTTGTCAAAATCAATATTGTCAGGATCTCTTAATGTTTTAGCAGTATAAGCTATCTCATTCTCATTATCATTTATTACGTCTTCAGAAGAAATAACAGTAACATTGTCTTCACTAACTTCTTCGTTAGAAACTATGTCTTGAGCCGAAGCAAAAGAAAAAGATAAAATTAAAACTGGTAGTAATAAACGTTTCATAATATTGTTTTTGTTATCATTCAACGAGGTAAAAGTATATGATGAAGCGTCTGTGCAGAAATATAATCGTTTAAACTCCAAACTATTTGATAAAATTTCCAAAATTTCCAAAAACATCGACGAACGGTAAGTTTTTTATCATTTTTGATGAAGGTTGTGATTTGATAGATTGATTTTTTATCCAAAAAGCAGGTATTTTATCGACGAACAGTAAAAAAACGATGAATTTTACCTTTTAACGATAAAAATCATTTTAATAGGTAAAAAACCCTGTGGGATTTATAGATATGGAATATAAAAAAGCCTTAAGAAAGTTTCCTTAAGGCTTTTTTAAACTAACTAAACCAACTAAAAATTAATAGCACATTAATTTCTATTCAAATATAATGAATGTTAATCTACTGATTATCAAAAAGTCGACCATTCGTTTATATATTTGTTGAAAGATTTTGTTTTGCTAAAAACATCTGCGAAATGCATAATGCATTCATTAAGAATAGTTTAATATGCCTTAAAAAAACTAAATGTCTTTTTTAAAACTACTAAATCTGTAGCGTTAGTTTTGAAATATAATATATAGCCAATAATACCAAAAAATTATTGACTGCATGAAACGCTATACCAGTTAACAAACCATTTGTTCGTTTTACAGCATAGCCAGTAACCAATCCAAAGATGAAATAAAATATAAACAGATTTAGATTAAAGTGCACTATTGCAAATAGTGTAGCCTGTATACCATTTGCCCATTTAAATCCTACATGCTTTTCGGTTGATGATAGAATAATACCTCTGAAAATGATTTCTTCGTAAAAAGGAACTGCAACTGCAGCAATTAAAACTGAAAGAGCTAAACCATATTGACTGATTAAACTTTTTAGCTCTTCTCTAATGCTCAAAGTCTCAATTAATGAAGGTGCTTCTGTTAGATTAACAAAGCTTCCTAAAATTTTTAAAATGATTGCATTAAATATTACAAAGGCAATACTTAAAGTAATAATTCTTAAATATCTAATATTTGAATTTAAAACAAACTTTAATCTTTGTCTGTTTAAAAGAAGAAGTGTACACAGTAATAAAAGAATACAAAATACTATTATTGTATTGGCTGAAACAATTTCGGATTCTAAAGTCTCTTCGATTGCCGATGAATATGAAATATCGAAAATAAAATTTATATAATCTTCGTAATAAAAAATTAAAACTAATAGTAGCTGACAAAGCAAATACATGAAGCTTATAAGCCAAAAATGTTTTAATGACCAATCAACCTTAATAAGGTTATTTGCATCTGAAGTTTTTAGCTTAAAATATTTCTTTGAACTGTAAATTGGGAGAATCCAGATATAAGGAATTAAAAAAAGGAACGCTATAAGAAGTACTAAAATTATTATATGGGATAGTTCTGATATGGTCCATGCATTGAAAGGATCTTTAAAAAATATTTTTAAACGTTTTATGCCTAAAAAATCATCAAAATAACTTTCTTCCTGCATACGCCTATAACTATTTAACGCTACTTCAGGACTGGAAAAACTGATATCATGTTCTAATAATTTCTGTAAGCCTGAAGATTTGTTCCATTCTGCAATGGTGTCTTTTATTAAATAGTCTCT
>DATGBV010000196.1:0-5844 GCA_035312485.1 Flavobacteriaceae bacterium
TCGTCACTGGCCGATGCATATCTTCCTATGGAATTAATATTAAAAGCTATTGAATCTTTATAGGATAATTTTGGTTGTTTAGTATAAAAACTCATAACGCCACCAATAGCGTCACTTCCATAAATAACAGAGCCAGCTCCAAGGGTTATTTCTGTATTTTGAACAGAAAACGGATCAATAGAAATAACATTTTGAAGATTCCCTCCTCTAAAAATTGCATTGTTCATTCTAATACCATCTACTGTTATTAATAATCTATTGGTTGAAAAACCTCTTATCATTGGGCTTCCTCCACCAAGTTGACTTTTTTGAACATAAATATTTCCTGTGCTTTCCAACAAGTCTGCGCTTGTTTGTGGATTAACAAATTCAATTGATTTAGAACTGATACTTACTATTTTTTGTGGAATATCTTTCTTGCTCTGTTCAAACTTTGAGGCTGAAAGCACGATTTCGTCTAAATCTTCAACCTTCTGCTCTAAATAAACAATGTTATTGTTCGCAATAATTTGTTGCTTGTTCAATTTTACCTTAACATGAAGAATGTGTTCAAAATAAATATCTTCTGTATTTGAAAACTTGTCTAAATGAACAATGCCGTTAATGTTGGATGTGGTGTAAATATTTTGTTCAGAATTGTAGATCGCCACATTAAATATTGGTGAATTTGTGTTTTTTACCATTACCTTAACTTCTTGTGACCACAAGGAGAACGAAATACAAAGCGTGCAAAAAAATAAAGTAATCTTCATAATGGCTGGTTACGCAAAATTAATTGAATACTTGGTTAAAAAGTTGTAACGAGCGAGGTTCTTTGAACCCTGACAAATGTAAATCAAAATATAACAGCATTATTTTTAAAAAAGATTGTCTTTGTTTTGAGTTTAATTTGATTGTATGTAATTCATCAAAATTTATGCCTAACAGACGTTTTAAAAGTATTAAATTTTGACCTGAAATTGTATAGTTATGTGTTTCTGACGTTTCAAATTTACCTTCTGCTAGATTAAAATAATTTAAATCAATTTGTGTGGTGTCAGGATAGAAACCCAAAAATCTAGTTAAGTTTAACAAAAAGAGAAGATGAAAGTTTGAAAAATTATCATGTTCATCTAACCATAAAAAAGTTGTTTCAATATAATTGAAAAGTGCTTTATTCTTTTCTTCTTCTATTAAAGTATTTGTAAGAATTTCTGCCAAAAACATGACAATAGCACTTTTTAAAACATTAGTGTGTAAGCTTAAATAGATACGATTTAACCTTACCTCTTTAATATTCTGTAAAGACCTGTTTTCTTTGTGTATTGTTTCTATTTGCAGTAAAGATAATAACTGAAAATATGCTGTTTTGTTACCTCGTTTGCTTTTTAAAATACCTTTTAACATGTAACTTACTACACCAAGTTCTTCGGTATAACATTTTACAATGAGATCATGGTCTCCGTACTTTATTTTAGAAATTACAATGGCTTTAGTAGAGATAAGCATTACCTAACAACCATTACTTTTAATACTTTGGTTTCAAATGTGTCTAAATCTGATAACATCACCAAATAAACTCCAGATGCCACTATATTATTTGCTAGATTTTTTCCATTCCAATAAGCAATTCCTCCGGATATTTCCAGATTATAACCATTGTACCGTAAGTTAGTTCTAGATTGCGCTTCAGCAACAAGATTCCCTTCAATGTCTGTAATTTTAATATTCACATTCTCTGAAATTCCACTTATTTTAACTTTTTCATCTACAATATTAAAACTAGGTCTAACAGGATTTGGGTATACATAAGCATTCTCTAAATCTTCTGAAATGCTTGAACCACCAGCTCTAAAAGAAACCAATCCTCTTTCAGTGGCAATATAAACAACACCTTGAGATTCGTCTATTGAAACATCAGAAATATTATCTGAAGGAAGAGGTGAGTTATCTTTTGTAAAATGAAAAATAGTTTTTTGCCCATCAGAAGAAAAATAGAACAATCCGGCACCAATGGTTCCTACCCATTTATTATTTGACCCATCAACTTCTATATCAGAAATAAATTGTTGAAATAAAAGTTCTTTTGCAGTTCCGTCTTCAAGAATTATAATCTCTTCAACTTGAACATTGTCATCCGTGAAAAAATTAGATGTATTATATAGCACTCTAAGTCCTCTAAAGGTCCCAATCCACAATCTATTTCTATTATCTAATGCCAAAGCAGAAACAAAATAAGAAGGCATATTCTGACTCTCTTCACTCAAATATTTTAATTGAACAGTTCCGCCTGTATTATTAAATCCTATAATTCCATGGTTAAAACTTCCAATCCACTTTGTTCCATCATTTCCGATAGCTATGTCTCTATGACCTAATTCATCATTTAATGGGTCTGAGATAATATCTGTAAAGCTATAAGACTGCCATTGATTTGAACTAGGATTGTATGATTTTAAAGGTCTATCAATTCTACTAGTTACAGTCCATAATAACCCATTTCTATCAAAAACTGAAGTTCCTACTCTTATATCAATGTAATTAGGATTATTGGGCAAAATTAGAGATTCTAAATCACTATTAGTTTGATTATAAAGTATTGTTGGAACATCATCATTAACTTCTAACAATCCACTAAAAAAAGAGCTTATAAATACTTGATTGTTATTAAAAGGATTTATTGAAATACTATTTAAATTTGAGGCTCCAAAAACTTCATTAGATAAAATGTTATTCCAAGTTTCATCATTTAAATGACTAATTCCTCTATTGTTTAATGGATATGGGTTAAATCTTGATGTATATTCACCAAAGGTTACCCAAAGATTACCTGATTGCGCTTCTAATGAAAACGGATTATTCAATAGTGGCCCTTCGGGATGTATCTCTTCAAAGGTTGTAGGATTATTAATAGGTGTTTTTAAAACTCCAAAAGTTTCAGTACCAATGTAAATATATTCAGAATCTAAAGTTGCTGAAGTAAATTCAGTCTCAAATTCTGATGAAACATTTACTTGAGCTAACAAATTAAAATCTGAATCATAAACAAAAACATTACTTACTGTAGTAATGATTAATAAATTGCTTACAGCCTTTACATCCAAAGGGTTGGTGCCTAAATTAGACAAAAGTACAAATACATCATTCTCAACCCTATAAACATTTCTATTACCACTCATAGCATAAAGTTTATCTTCTACTGTCTGTATTGCTTGCCAATTCCCTCCAATTACAGTTTGCCACTGTTGATAATCAATTAAATTATTGTTTGTAGATAATGCTTTTTTAACTCCAGAATTATCAAAACAAGCTACATAAATATAATCTTGAAAAATGGTTGTTTGTCTAACCGGTATTTGGCTTCCTAAACTTCCAATAAAATAAGTGTCTCCAAACTCTAATCGTTCTAAATCATAGACTGAAATACCATAATTTGTTGAAATGTAAATAAGGCCATTGTATTCATTAAAATGATTAATCATTTTAGTACTTGGCGAGATTGTTTGCTTATCTAATATATCTACAACAGACAGGACATTATCATCAGAATCAAAAACTATTTCTATTAATCCGTTTTCATATCCAATAACCAATAATTCATAAGTTTCGCTATAATGAATCGTAGATATGATTTCTCCAGAAAGTCCTTGTATCGTTGTTATTTCTTCTATTTCGTTTGTCGTTGTATCATACACAAAAATTGCATTTTCTGCTGCTGCGAAAATTTTATTATCACCTTGCGAAACATCCTTGATATTATAATATGAAAAATGCCCTTCCCAAAGAGCAGAAAAATCTTGCCCAAAATGAACTAGCGGAATCAAACAAAATAAACAAACTATTATTCTTTTTATCATACGGTTATAAATCCCTCAAATATATTTATATCAAACGAGTTTTACTTTAAAATAATATATTTAAAACAAAAAAGCCTTCTGATAATCAGAAAGCTTTTTTACTTTTTAATTGAATATTATTAAACTATTCCTTGAGCTAACATGGCATCAGCAACCTTAACGAAACCTGCAATATTTGCTCCTTTTACATAATTTACATAGTCGCCTTCTTTTCCATATTCAATGCAATGATCGTGAATATCTTTCATTATACCTTTAAGCTTATTATCTACTTCATCTCTAGTCCAACTAATTCTTAAAGAGTTTTGTGACATTTCTAGTCCTGAAGTTGCAACTCCGCCTGCATTTGAGGCTTTACCAGGCGCAAATAGAATTTTTGCATTGTGAAATGCGTGAATTGCTTCTGGTGTTGATGGCATATTAGCTCCTTCAGCAACACAAATGCATCCGTTATTAATCAACTCTTTAGCATCATCTCCATTTAGTTCGTTTTGAGTAGCACAAGGCAATGCGACCTCACATGCTACAGACCAAGGGTTCTCTCCTTTAAAAAATTGAGCTGAAGGATATTTTTCCACATATTTAGATATACGAGCCCTTTCTTCATTTTTAAGGTGCATCACATGAGCCAATCTTTCTGCATCAATACCATCTTTATCATAAATGTATCCTGAAGAATCCGAAAGTGTAACAACTTTTCCGCCTAATTGTGTAGCCTTTTGAGTGGCATATTGAGCAACATTTCCAGAGCCTGAAATTACAACTGTTTTCCCCTTAAAATCCTTTCCTTTTGTTTCTAGCATGCTTTGAGCAAAATAAACTGTTCCATAGCCTGTTGCTTCTGGACGAATTAAAGAACCGCCCCAAGACAACCCTTTGCCAGTAAGCACACCTGTAAATTCGTTTCTCATTTTTTTGTACATGCCAAACAAAAATCCTATTTCTCTTGCGCCAACTCCAATATCTCCTGCAGGAACATCTGTAAATGGACCAATATGTCTGCATAGTTCTGCCATAAATGCATGACAGAATCTCATAATTTCACTATCACTTTTTCCTTTTGGGTCAAAATCTGATCCTCCTTTACCACCACCCATTGGAAGGGTTGTTAAGGAGTTTTTAAATACTTGTTCAAAGGCTAAAAACTTTAAAATACTCATATTCACAGATGGGTGAAAGCGTAATCCTCCTTTATAAGGCCCTATAGCAGAGTTCATTTGAATTCTATAGCCTCTATTTACTTGAATTTCCCCTTGATCATCTACCCAACATACCCTAAAAGTAATTGTTCTTTCTGGTTCAACCATTCTTAATAAAATGTTCTTGCCATGATAAATATCGTGTTGAACTATGTATGGAAGTACTGTTTCAGCAACTTCTTCAACTGCCTGTAAAAATTCTGGTTCGTTACCATTTCTCTCTCTTACTAGATCAAGAAAACCTTCAATGATGTCTTTCATTTATAAAAAATTATGGTACTGTTATTAATATTATAATTTTAAAGCACAAATATACGTTATCTTTAAAAATTACTATATTTTTTTTACAATTTCGCAATATTATTTTTTTAATAAGAAATTGTTTATGTTTTTGTTAAATTACAATTGTTTGCATCTTAATTCTGTTTTCATATATTTGTTTATTAATAATGCCTCAAAAAATAACACCTTATTATGCTTAACTTTAAACATTTAGCTATAGTCTTATGTTTTTTAGTAGTTAGTTTGGCTACTTATGCTCAATTAGGCTTTTCTCACGAAATAGGTGTTATTGTTGGTCCTGTGGAATTTAGATCTGATTTTGGGAATAGATTTGATGAACCTACTAACATTGGCAATTCTGGTATTGGTATTGGTATTATTCATTATATCAATTTTTCTTATCGTGCAGATTGTAATTGCTATTCTACAGATACATATTTTAATGATCATTTTAAATTGCGTAATGAAGTCTCTTGGAATTACACCAATCTTGACCATTTTGGACGATGGGTTGCGCCAAATAAAAC
>DATGBV010000197.1:0-3121 GCA_035312485.1 Flavobacteriaceae bacterium
GAAATAGTTAATTCATTTATTACTTCTTTTAGACTTAATAATATTAATGTCATTAAAAAAGAACGATTGACTCTTTCACCAAAGAAAGATGCTATTACCAAAGCCATATCCATTGCTAAAAATGATTGGATAATTACAACCGATGCCGATTGTATTCTACATAAACAATGGCTGAATGGCTTTGATGAGTTTATCCAAAAGACAAATGCCAAATGTATTGTTGCTCCAGTAGTTTACAAAATCAACAATACACTGCTTGAGAAGTTTCAGTTGTTAAGCATATTGAGTTTGCAAGGTTCAACCATTGGTGGTTTTGGTATCGGAAAGCCTTTTTTATGCAATGGTGCAAACTTGGCTTATACTAAAAAATTATTCTTTGATCTGGATGGTTTTAACGGAAATTCTAATATAGCTAGTGGAGATGATATCTTTTTGATGGAAAAAGCAATAAGAAATTGCAAAAACAATGTTCAATATCTCAAATGTCATGAAGCTATTGTTACTACAAAACCGGAGAAATCATGGTCTTCTTTGATTTCACAAAACCTTCGATGGGCGGCAAAAACCAGTACATATTCTAATGTGTTTGGGAAACTAACAGGATTCATAGTTTTAGTCATGAATGCTTTAATCATTGCATTATTCGTTCTTTGTTTGTTTAAAATTGTAAGTTTAAAAACCTTCATTTATGTTTTAATTATAAAATTTAGTGCTGACTTTCTTATAATTTTTAAAACCTCCATTTTTTTCAAACAAAAAGAGGTTTTGAAAAGCTTTCCATTAAGTTTTTTTATCTATCCTTTTTTCAGTGTTTACATTGCATTCAAGTCTATTTTTAAAGATTATAAGTGGAAAGGAAGAACATATAAGAAATAGTTCATATCATTTATTTTTGTTAGATTTACATAAGCCAAAGCCTAAATCAAAATGAAAAAACTTACCCTAATATTTTTGCTTTTTTTGTGCTTTTCTTCTGTTGTTGCACAAAACACTTACACCATTAATAATGAAACCCTGGTTTTAAAAACTGAAGTTGAAGGTAAAATAGATTTGTTGTGGAATATTATAGATCAGGAATATCGCTATTTTGTTAGAACCGAAGATGGCAATATTCAAGAACTGGTAAATACTAAAGATGATAACAAGAAGTTTCAAGAAGAGTATAAATCTACATTACATACGTTAACCAAAGATGCAAATGTTTCTGTTGAAGATTTAGATCTAACACTAACAAGCTTAAAACAATTCTTTAAAGATTATGATACAGCAGTTGATTCGGATACTAATTATTCATCAGACAAAATAAAACTTGCTGCTCGATTAGGGTTTTTTGCAGGTATAACAAATCAACCTTTTATTGAAAATATAGAAAACTCATCAGTGCCATATTTTGGTGCAGAACTGGAGTTTTTTGAGGAAAGTACAATGCCCAGACACACTGGTTTTTTGAGTCTAAAACATTCTTTAGAGAGTGACGATTTTAAGTATACCTCTACACAGTTTGCTTTGGGTTACAGATTCAGATTTATCAATAAACCAAAATTTAATGTTTATGCCAATGCAAAATTAGTAACATTTACAATCTTCGATTCAAATATCATATATGAAGATGAAGACAATCCAGGAACATTTTTAACTGAAGATAATTCTGGATCAAATATAGATACACCTTTTATTTTTGGTCTTGGTGCTGATATAAAAATTGATCAGAACAGTTTTATAACAATCACCTATCAAGATATATTTGCTTTGTTTATTGAAAGTCAAGGAAATTTCCCAATAGATTTTGCTATCGGTTATAAATTTAATTTGTAGTGAAATTATTGAATAAAACCTCTAACCCAGCTTTTACAAATTACTTTTTTGAAAACGATAATTCTTCTTCAAGTAGAATGTCTGTTTCTGGCATTTTGTTTAAATCGTTAATTTCTATTGTAATTATTGCTGCTATAACCGTTGGAATTTGGAAGCTATATACAAATGGAGTTAATGTAAGATGGTTTACAATGGGTGGAATGGTTTCTGCCATAGTAATCAGTATTGTTATTTCTGTCAGGCAACATTGGGCACATATTTTAGTACCATTATATGTACTGTCAAAAGGATGCTTTCTTGGTGGTATTACAGCTTATGCTCATGCCAAATTCCCAGAGTTACCTTATCAAGCCATAGGTGTTACCATAATTACATTTTTTGTAATGCTGGTTTTGTATCAAACTAGAGTAATAGTGGTAACTAAAAAATTCAGAAGCGTAGTAATTACTGTTGTGGCAAGTATTTTTATGGTTTATATCATCTCTTGGATATTGAGTTTTTCTGGAATTAAATCTTTTGTTTGGGGAACTTCTTGGTTTGCTATAATATTCAATATTGTGGCTATTATTTTTGCATCGCTTTCTCTACTTCTTGATTTTGACTTTATTGAACGGCACAAGAACAAATCTCCTAAATACAAGGAATGGATTGCAACTTGGGGACTTTTGGTGACTATAATCTGGTTGTATGTTGAGATATTAAGACTAATGCGAAAATTTGCAATCAGGTTTTAATTTACATTAATAACTACTGGCAAAGTAAATTCTGTTTTTACTTTTTGGCTTCGTTTTATAGCAGGAAAAATTTCTGGCAAAGAATCTAAACTACTTATTAATAAATCTTCAATATTTGGTATTTCTTGAGATGTTATAGAATCGGTTTTAATTTTTAAAACCGAAAGTTCTCCTTTTTCAGATATTTGAAATTTTATGTAGATAGTATCTTCAATGTCTTGGGTTACAATAATATTTTCGGTTGTTAATTGTGTAGTTATTGCCCTTGTTATTGTACTTTCAAAACATTGCTTTGTTTCAAATTTTGTAGTCGAGTTATTACATATAGAAAAAGTTGGATATTCGTCAACTTCATTCCATTTAAAAGATTGTAATTCTTCTTCTAAAATAGCATCTGAAGACGTTTTCTTTACGTTAAAATACTCGCATGAAACAAGCAGTGTAAACACTAAAAAAACAAAAATTCTTTGCATAATATAAACTGAAACCGAAAAGTACAATTTTTATCTGAATAGTCTAAAACCTGAAGTTGTCAAAAAATGTAACATTCTTTATCTATCTTCGTCAGATAA
>DATGBV010000198.1:0-2239 GCA_035312485.1 Flavobacteriaceae bacterium
TTGGATGTGTCATTAATACTTTGGCCTAACCCTTCATAATCGTAAACTACACTATAGTCGGTATTAGCTGAAAGTCCAGAAAATGTTATATTTCCATCATCTGATCCACAACCAGTTGGGTTTGTGTAAGATTCAATATTAAATGATAATTCTCCCAGATTTAAAATCCAAGCTGCACCTTTTCTATAACCATTTTCACTATCTCTATATGCGCCTGCTGCTAATTTTATATTATCATTAGTATCATTTAATACACAAACAGAACCTCCAAACAAATCTCCATCCGACAACTCACCTGAAAAACAATTTTCTAGATATGTATATAAGTGTTCTTCAGAAACTGTTCCATCGGAATTTAATTCGATAATAAAAAAAGCACCTGTTGGCATTAACAAAGTTGGATTAACTTGTCTCATTGCTCCGACAACTATTTCAACTTTGCCATCACTATCAATATCCATAACACCATCTATTGATTCTCCAAAAAGAGCCTCTTGTGATATTTCAGTATTTAAATTTCCATTAAGATTTGAAACCTTTTGATAAGAATTAACAGTACCATCAGAATTTAGAAACAAAACATAAAAACTACCAGAATTTATATTTTGGTCATCATCTCTATAGCAACCAACAACAATATCAATAACACCATCTCCATTTAAATCACCAATATTAGCGACTGAACCTCCAAAATAATCTGCAATATCAAGACTTCCAAAGCCTCCTTCGTTATTACCAATTTTTTGATATGAATTAACTGTTAAATCTGCATTCATAAATAAAACCCATACAGCTCCTCGACTTATAGTAAAACCTCCTAATCTTCTTGAACCTACCACAATATCATTAATACCATCTCCATTTAAATCTCCTATATTTTCGATATCAGTTCCAAATATTGAATAATCATCTAAATAACCCGTAAAATTACCTTCCGTATCACTTATTTTAGAAAAAGTATTAACAGTACCATCATTATTCAATGATAAAATCCATACAGCTCCATGCCAATATCCACCATCTTCATCATAATCTGCTCCAACTGCCAATTCAACATAACCATCATTATTAATATCTCCTAAATAAGAAACTGCTCCTCCAAACCTGTCATCATCATCTAAAACTCCATTAAAACCACCACTTGTATTACTTATTTTAGTATAAGAAATAACATTGTCATCCCCATCTAAAAAAAGTATCCAAACAGCACCTCTATTATAACCTCCATCGTCATCCGAAAAAGCACCTACTGCTAAATCATTAAATCCATTCCCATCCAAATCTCCTATGTTATCAATAGAAACACCTAAATTATCTTCAACATCTAAAATTCCATCAAACCCTCCATTTAGTTCATTTATCTTTTGATAGTTCACTACATTGTATGTTTGAGAAATAACAAGACCATTAAACAAGAAGAATATCAATAAAAACAGAATATGTTTCATTATAAGTTTTAAATTAACTGATTTCAAAAAATGGTATTACATTTATACCTTTATAATATTCAAGATATGCAGATTTTACAGACACTTTATAAATTAATCTATCAAAAGCATATAAATCACGTTTTAAGAACAATTAATTATAGTTTTAGATTTTGTCTTCCAAAAAAATTTAAAATTCCACCATCTGGGATCTTGAATCTTAAAACAGAAACTGGCAAGATTAAAATTGCCACAAATCAAACCAGCTATTTAACCCAACTACTATTTTGGAATGGTTACAAAGCATTTGAATATTCAGGGATTTTTGAAAAATTATCTAAACATATGGGTTGTTTTTTAGATATTGGAGCAAATACTGGCTACTATTCATTACTAGCTGCGAATGCTAATCCTGGAATAACAATTTATGCTTTTGAGCCTGCTTTTGGACCAAAATACTTTTTACAAAAGAATATTCAACTAAATAATTTTCAGGATAAGATTAAGGCTATTGATATAGCGTTAAGTAATCAAATTGGGGAAATTATCTTTTATGAAGTTAAAAGCTTAAAATATAAAAATTTAAAATACAATTTAGCGGGAGAAGGAAATGCAGGTACAAAAACTACTTCCAGAAATTTTATTAAAAACACCGTAACTGCAACAACATTAGAGCAGTTTACTATTAATGAAAAACTCACAAACATTGATCTAATTAAAATTGACACAGAAGGTACTGAAATTGATATTTTAAATTCAGGAAAAGAAGTAATAAAAAAATTCCAACCAATTATTATATGCGAAACACTTTT
>DATGBV010000199.1:0-8039 GCA_035312485.1 Flavobacteriaceae bacterium
GTGCCAGTTGTGGTCATTATCTCTTTACTAACTTTTGCAGTTTGGACAATTTGGGGACCAGAACCTGCTTATGTCTATGCGTTGGTCAATGCCATAGCAGTTTTAATCATTGCGTGTCCGTGTGCATTAGGTCTGGCAACACCAATGTCTGTAATGGTTGGTGTGGGTAAAGGCGCTCAAAATGGTGTGTTGATTAAAAATGCCGAAGCACTTGAAAAAATGGATAAGGTGAATACGCTTATTATTGACAAAACAGGTACAATTACCGAAGGTAAACCAACGGTAGAAACCGTTGGTGCTTTTAATGATGTTTTAAGCGAAAAAGAAGTATTGCAATACATCGTTTCATTAAATACAAACAGCGAACATCCTTTGGCAGAAGCAACGGTTAAATACGGAAAAGAGCATAATGCTGAAATAATAAATTCTGAAGATTTTAGTGCTGTTACTGGAAAAGGTGTTGAAGCCACAATAGATGGCAAAAACGTAGCATTGGGTAATCCCAAAATGATGGCATACGCCAAAGCAGACATTACATCAAAAATGGAGGAAGAAGCCAAAACCTACCAAAAACAAGGCAAAACGGTTTCTTATTTAGCGATAGATAAAACAGTTGTAGGCTATGTGGTTATAGGTGATAAGATAAAAGAAACAAGTGCCAAAGCTATTAAAGCACTTCAAGATAAAGGCATTGATGTAATAATGCTTACAGGCGATAATCACGATACCGCACAAGCAGTAGCATCAGAATTGAATCTGGCAGATTTTAAAGCCAGTATGCTACCAGAGGATAAACTAAAAGAAGTAGAAAAATTACAAAAAAGCGGAAAAGTAGTCGCTATGGCAGGTGATGGCATTAATGATGCACCAGCATTGGCTAAAAGCGATGTTGGTATTGCTATGGGAACAGGAACAGACGTAGCAATTGAAAGTGCAATGATAACATTGGTAAAAGATGATTTACAAGGCATTGTAAATGCACGAAATTTAAGTGATGCTGTAATGAAAAACATCAAGCAAAACCTGTTTTTTGCACTTATCTACAACACAATAGGCGTACCTATTGCAGCAGGTGTTTTATTTCCTTTTTTTGGAATATTACTCTCACCAATGATTGCAGCTTTAGCTATGAGCTTTAGTTCTGTTTCTGTTATAGGAAATGCTTTAAGGTTAAAGAACAAAAATTTAAATTAAATGAAAAATCTAATATATATATTATTGATTCTTCCATGCATCGCCTTTACCCAAAGTGAAGTAAAAGGAATGATTATGGAAGCAAACGACAAAAATGAACATATACCTTTGCCAGGCGCAAATGTATACTGGCTAGATACAACTATTGGTACAGTTACAGATATTGATGGAAAATTTTCAGTGCCTTATGAAACTTCATACTCTAAATTAGTAATCAGTTATGTTGGCTTTAAAACCGACACGTTAACAATCACAGAACCAAAAATGGTTCACCATTGGTTACAGCCAACAAACAGTTTAAATGAAGTAACGGTTAAAGGCAAAAAGAAAGCAGCAGCTAAATCTTTTTTACAATCTGAAAATGTAATAATGGTAAGCAGTAGTGAACTGCTAAAAGCTGCCTGCTGTAATCTTTCTGAAAGCTTTGAGACCAATCCATCAATTGATGTTAATTTTGCAGATGCAATTTCCGGTACTCGTCAAATTAAAATGCTAGGTCTTACAAGTCCTTATATTTTAATTACTACGGAAAATATTCCATCCATTAGAGGAGCATCACAAACTTATGGTTTGAGTTTTATTCCTGGAACTTGGGTAGAAAGTATCCAAATTACAAAAGGAGCTGGAAGTGTTGTTAATGGTTTTGAAAGTATCGCAGGACAAATAAATACAGAATTGCAAAAACCAACAACAGACAACAAACTGTTTATAAACCTTTATGGCGCAAGTAACGAACGGTTAGAATTAAATACTCATTTTAATACTAAAGTAAGTGATAAATGGTATACTGGCTTGTATGTTCATGGAAATACACAACAAAAAAAACATGATGTTAATGATGATGGCTTTATGGATATGCCCATTTACAGTCAAATTAATTTAATGAATCGCTGGCAATACACAAATCCAGAAAAAGGTTTTGTAAGTTTCATTAATTTGAAATTTCTTAATGATGAAAAACAAACAGGGCAGCTTAATTTTAACCCAAAGACAGATAAATTGACTACCAATGCTTGGGGAAGCGAGATAGACACAAAGCGTTACGAAATTTCAGCAAAACTGGGTTATGTAAATCCAGAAATTCCATACCAAAGTTTGGGTGTTCAAACAGCATTCAGTAGCCATAAGCAAAACTCATATTTTGGTTTGAACCTTTATGACATCACTCACAATAGTTTGTATGCCAATGCCATTTACAACTCCATTATAGGTGATTCTAGACATAAAATAAAAACAGGATTAAGCTATACCTACGACCATTATGACGAGCTTGTAAATACAACAGATTATGAGCGTACTGAAAATTCGATTGGTGCTTTCTTTGAGTACAATTATGACAATTTAGAAAAACTCAACCTTACAGCAGGCTTGAGAGTAGACCAACACAACTTATTAGGGTTTTTTATAACACCACGATTTCATTTGCGTTATACGCCTTGGGACAAATCAGCTTTTAGAGCATCTTTTGGTCGAGGAAAACGGAGTGCCAATATCTTTACCGAAAACCAAAGTATGTTCTCAACATCCAGACAAATTAATATCTTAAATACGAATGGAGATATTTATGGTCTAGACCCAGAAATCGCATGGAATTATGGCATCTCCTATCTACAAGGTTTTGACCTCTTCAAAAGAAGGGCTAATATTAGTTTTGATTATTATCGAACCAATTTCAAAAATCAAATTGTTGTAGATTATGAAAACCCACAAGAAGTCAATTTTTATAATTTACAAGGCGATAGCCATGCCAATAGCTTTCAGGCAGAATTTGATTATAACGCATTTGAGCATTTCGATTTACGATTGGCATACAAGTTTTATGATGTTAAAACACAGTACAATTCTGGTAAACTAGAAAAACCATTAACACCAAAGCATCGTTTTTTTGCAAATGCCGCCTACGAAACTCATGAACAGGACAATGGAGGTAAATGGAAATTTGATGCAACGTTTAATTGGTTAGGCAAACAACGTTTTGCTTCAACTATAAATAATCCGGTTCAGTATCAATTGCCTGAATACACACCAACAATTTCAACCTTAAATGCCCAAATAACCAAAGTGTTTTCTCCAAAATTTGAAGTATATTTAGGTGGTGAAAATATAACCAATGTTAGACAAGATAATCCAATAATAGCTGCTAACGATCCTTTTGGGCCTTACTTTGACACGACCTTTGTTTATGGCCCAATTTTTGGAAGTACCTATTATGCAGGATTACGATTTAAAATAGAATAACTGTCATTACGAGGAGAGAATCAACGTGGTAATCTCATTATTTTGAAAAGATTGCCACTGCTGATAGTAAACATCAGCATCGCAATGACGCTAAAAACAATAACAATGAAAAAACTTATTTTTATAACAACATTTTTAATAACCATAACAACATTCGCTCAAAATAAAAATGCCAAAGCTTCTATTGAAGTCAATGGTGTTTGTCTCATGTGTAAAGAACGTATTGAAAAAGCTGCTATAAAAACCAAAGGTGTTAAAGCTGCCGATTGGAATGTAGAAACCCATGAATTGAAATTGTTTTACGATGAGCGTAAAACAGACTTACAAACCATACAACAAAATATAGCCGATGCTGGACATGACACCCAAAGTATCATAGCAACTGATGAAGCTTACGAGAGTGTTGATGATTGCTGTAAATATAGAGACGAGAAGGTTGTTGAAGACCATGAAGGAAATCCTGAAAATTAAATCTATTACAATGAAAAAAACAATATTAATATTAGCATTGTGTTTAGGCTTAAGTACAATTGCAAACTCATGTAAAGACAGTGCAAAACAAACTTCTACAACAGAAACGGTTGACGAAGATCATGACCATTACAAATGTCCTATGGATTGTGAAGAAGGCAAAACTTACCATGAAGAAGGAAAATGCCCGGTTTGTAAAATGGACTTGCAAAAAGTAAAAGAAGAATAGTATAATCATTAGTTATAAAAAGCCCAAATACGACATGATTTGGGCTTTTTGTTATAGTACATATTTGATTTTTAACAAAAAAAAGCGACCTTCGTTTAAGTATAAAAACCTATTTATCTATTAAATCATTAAACCATGAAAAGAAACTTAACCAAACTACTTACCTTATTTCTATTTACTTTTTCTATAAGCGTAATAAGTCAAACTCAAGCAGTAACCACTGAAGGCGACACCATTTACGTTTACAAAAACGGCACCTGGAGTTATGAACTACTTGACGAAATGCCTGTAATTAATGAACTTGATTATTTAGATGCAGAACTTAAAATAGATACCATTCAAACCGCATTTAAGTTTTCTGATAAAACAGATAAAGAAATTATTAACGCAAACGATCAATTCAGGATTAAATATAATGGTCAGCAATGGAAGCGTGTTCCGCCTGCAACTTTAAACGATGATGCCGAATTTGCATTTGAATCCAAATCTTCTGATATCTGGTGTGTTGTGATTTCTGAAGACACTCCAATAGAAAAGGATAAATTATTTAAGATTGCCAGAAGAACAATGGAAGAAAATTCAGGCTCTGACTCTGAAATCATTAAAACCGAACTCATAAACGTTAATGGAGCGGAAGTATTACGTGGTGTTTTGAATGTTAATTTCTCTGGAATTTCTTTTGTTTTTGATTCTTATTATTTCTCAAACGAAAAAGGGTCTGTGCAATTTACAACCTGGACCAGTACAGAAGTTTGGAAACGAACAGAACAAGATATCCAGGATTTTCTGTATGGCTTTGTGGTTGATTAATATAAGACGGTACTCTTTTTTTAGTATTTGACTTTCTTAAAAAATAGCCGAACTTGTTTCTGTATTGAAACGTTTTTTATTTAAACATTGTAAACAATTTAAAACCAAATTTTACGAATGAAAAAACTTAATTTACTTATCGGACTTTTAATTGGATTTATGATTTTATCCTGTTCATCTGATGATGGTAACGGAAATCAAGAACCAACAATTGCTGGAGAATTAATCGTAAATGGTCAAACTTATGATTTAACAAAAGGATTTATAATTCCAAACTACACAGGTTCTGACACAAACTACGACACAAGAAGATTTTATTTTATTCTTACAAACGGAGATATAACTCTCGATAACAATGATTTTGTTTATTCTGACAACATCACTCAACTAATTGACTTCAATATGTATTCATCTGTTTCAGGTTCTGGAACAGTTGAAAACACCACCTATTCAAATTATATGTGGAATGACCCAGACCCAAATTTTGACTTTAGTCAAGCATATATCGACCATTCTGGAATTAACACAAATGTTGTGATTCAAAACAACCAATATGTCTCGGCTGACTCAATAAGTTCAGATGATTTAGAAGGTCAAGCCACAATTTCAGAAAATAATGGTATTTATACAATCTTGTTTTCTTTCTCAAATTCTCAAAATACAATAAGCGGAACATTTACTGGAAGTTTAACTGACCTTAATTATCAATATTAAAAACTCTTCACGCAAATGAAAAAAGTCATCATTATACTAATCTTGACAATAGTTAGTAATTTCTCTTTCTCACAAGAAAATTTCGGAGTATTTGCTGGAGTTAATTATTCCTATTTTACAGAGGGATTTGCGGGAAAAGTATACACAGAAAACTCATTCGGACTTCAATTAGGCGCACTTTATAATTTAGGCTTAACCCACAAAATTAGTTTTAGACCAAAATTATCTTTTTCCCAACAAGGCGACCGAACAAAAACAGAGCAAACAAGTAATTTTGAACTGAATCAAATAGATTACAAACTTACTTATTTGAACACTTCTCTTGATTTCAAGTTTTGGGACAAAATCTATTTACTTGCTGGACCACAAATTGGGATTTTAATCGACCAAAAGAACGAAAGTGCAGATTTAGGGAAAGTCAAATCAAATGTTGATTTTGGATTTAACTTGGGAACAGGACTTAAAGTAAATAAACTATTTTTGAACTTGGTATTTACCAAGGGTTTTCAACGCTTTTTGAATATGACTATTATACTGGCAGTAAAACAAAAGTTAAAAACGGATATGCAAAATTTACAATTGGTTATAATTTATAAAAAAACTGTTTACAACACCGTGTAACACGCATTGCTTCGATTTTTCCTTGCGGAAAAATCCTTGCAAAAACAAACATTCGGTTTTTTTAATTAATTTAATCACAAAACACCGCAACGGCGATGTTACACAAGACCGTTAAACGAAACCATAAAAAAACCTCAATCTTGAGGCTTTTGTATTGTTTAATCCATATCAAAGCGTATTCCTAATGAAATATTGTTCTGGTCTATGGCTTGGTTTTTAAAAATTGGAGATATATCGTATTTGGCATAAATACCTACATTGCCCCAACCAAAATACGTGCTTAAACCATACACAAAATTGTTGGTGTTATAGCCTTTAAATTTATCTTTCTGTCTGTTACCATCTTCTTTATATTTTAGTTTTTGTTTAGATTGTAACACAAAACCACCATAAGCGCCAACACCTATTTTAAATTTCTTGTGTGTAGAATATCTGTAATAATTGTCGTATTCTATCTTTTTAGAAGGCCCAAATTCAAAATGCACAGGGAATACCAAATTTGTAGTCCTGAATTTTGATTTGATAATATTATGAGGAAATTCCTCAAGCATCACCACATCATCTACTTCGTTGAAGTAAAGGTTGTCTTTTATATCCAGTTTATTCCATTGAAAAGAGAATCCGTATTTAAGTCGTAAAGCATTTGTGTTTTTAAACACGCGTGTTTTCCAGGCCCAACCCATTTCTACAAATCCAGAGCCTGCCAATTTGTAAGGCGAATCGTTCAATGATTGCCCTTCAATAATGGCATTATTAAAGCCAATGGCAAAGACAAAATCGTTTGTCGTGCGTCTGTCATACTTTCTTGGAAGGTTTTTACCATTTATTCTAAAACCTACAAAAGAACCTTCACGAGCACCTATAGAAAAACCAACAACATCACTTTCATCTACATCGTTACTGTAACCATCTTCATTTCTTTTTAACAATGAAATTTTATTGTCTATAATGGCTATTCTGTTTTCAATGTTTAACGCTCTTTTTTCGGCAAGTTCTTGTTTGAGATTGTCGGCTTGTTCTTGAGTAATCTCACCAGAGTCCAGACGTTTATTAACCTCTTCTACCTCTACTTTGAGATACTCACGTTCTTCGGTTTCTACTTCTTTTTTGGCATTTTCTAAAATTTCAATTTTAGCTTTATTGTTTTCTTCTTGTGCACTGATGAGATGCATATTCAAGCTTAAAACTACTAATACAATGTACTTTGTAATGGTTTGCATAACTGTTCGATTTTTGTTTGATGAATTTATTCGTTGCGATTAATAACAGCCACTTTCACGCTTTTATAACTAGATAGTAAAGCTTCAAGCACCTTATCTCTAAATGATAGTTCTAACTCAAGTTCCACATCTTGAAGTAAACTACTGGCATCAACCGTTTTGGTGGATTTGCCATATAAACGTTTTTGTTTGATTTGGTTTTCGGCTTGTTGTAAAAGTTGATCTATTTCTGCTTCAGTAATATCTTTATCATCACGTTGTAAATCCTGAATCTGGGCAACTACTTCTTGAATTTTCTGATCTTCAAAAGAAATGTTATTAATTTTCTCTTCGACTGGATTTTGTTTGTGTTTTACTTCTGCAATAACTTCATCTGTATTGACAAGATTTTCTTTCGGAACAACCAAATGCTGTTTAGCTAGACGTTTACTTTCTTTTTTATCTGGCAATGCTTGTTTTTTTATATTTACTACTACTTGATCACTTTCAATTTCTCCTTGTTCCAATTGATTCTCTATAACAGGTAATGCTTCATTAGAATC
>DATGBV010000200.1:0-3237 GCA_035312485.1 Flavobacteriaceae bacterium
AAACAAAAGACGATTCATAAGTTTATTAGCATTGCCTAAACCTTCATGAATTTGCATACCAGAATGTCCGCCTTGAAGCCCTTTAACAACAATTTTAAAGCCAATTTTGGATTCTGGTGTTTCTTCTACTTTATAAGTTCTACTAGCAGTAACATCAACACCTCCAGCACAGCCTACTCCTATTTCATCATCTTCTTCGGTATCAAGATTTAAAAGGATATCGCCTGAAAGCAAACCTCCTTTAAGTCCCATTGCTCCAGTCATTCCTGTTTCTTCATCAATGGTAAATAATGCTTCCAAAGCTGGATGCGCAATATCTTTACTTTCTAAAATTGCCATTATCGTAGCAACACCCAAACCATTATCTGCACCAAGTGTCGTTCCTTTGGCTTTAACCCAATCATTTTCTACATACATGTTGATGCCTTGAGTATCGAAATCAAAATTAGTATCGTTGTTTTTTTGGTGAACCATATCTAAATGTGATTGCATCACAACGGTTTTTCTGTTTTCCATTCCAGTGTTTGCTGGTTTTTTTATAATGACGTTTCCAACACTATCTTCAAATGTTTCAAGACCTAATTTTTGACCAAAATCTTTCATAAATTTAATGACACGTTCTTCTTTTTTAGAAGCTCGTGGTACTGCATTCAAGTCTGCAAATTTGTTCCAAATGGATTTTGGTTGTAATTGTCTTATTTCTGAATTCATAATATCTAGTTAAAGTTTTACAAAGGTACATATATGCATAAGTTTTATGAAAGTATTTTCTATTTTTGATTTATGTTGAAATACAAAAAACAGATCATTGCACTTTCTATAATTCCACAATATGTTATTATAAAATGGTTAGCAAATTACCCTGACATTATAGAGAAATATTACAGTGAAGGTTTTTATCAATACAGTTCAAAATTCTTTCGTTTTATTTTTGGTTGGTTTCCATTTTCAATAGGAGATTTGCTTTATCTGTTCGCCATTATTTTTGGATTACGTTGGTTGTATAAAAATAGAAGACGCATTATAAAAGATACCAAATCGTGGCTTTTAGATGTATTATCAGTAGTTTCAGTTCTATATTTTGCATTTCATGTGCTTTGGGCAATGAATTATTATCGATTGCCTCTACATAAAAATTTAGGTCTTGAGGCGGATTATACAACAGAACAATTAATCTCTGTTACAAAAAAATTAATTAAAAAATCTAACGAAATACATTCTAGCATTGCTCGAAATGATAGCCTTAAAGTGGACATTCCATATGAGGAAAACAATATTTTAAATATGGTACCTATAGGATATGAAAATCTCAAAAAAGACTTTCCGCATTTAGAATATCAAACAAAAAGTTTAAAGAAATCACTCTTCAGTTACCCATTAACATATATGGGTTTTAGTGGTTATTTAAATCCAATAACCAATGAATCGCAAATTGATGGTTTGATACCAACCTATAAATTTCCTACCACAGCATCACACGAAATTGCACACCAGTTAGGCTATGCTGCAGAAAATGAAGCTAATTTTATTGGTTTTTTAGCTGCTACTAATCATAGTAATAAGTTCTTCAAGTATTCAGGTTACACATTTGGATTGCGTCATTGTCTCAATGAAATTTATATGCGTGATGAATCGCTTTATGAGGAACTAGTGGAAACCGTTAATCAAGGCATTTTAAAAAATTATAAAGAAGTAAGAGATTTTTGGGAATCGCATCAAAATCCATTGGAACCCTTCTTTAAAATCTTCTATAATGGTTTCTTAAAAGCAAACAATCAAGACAAAGGAATGGAAAGCTATAGTTATGTTGTGGCTTTACTTGTTAATTATTTTGAAAACACAAACCCCTAACATGAGTTTTTAAAGTATCTTTGCTGTTCATGACAAAACAAATTTCCAGCACACAAAATACTTATATCAAACAACTCGTTCAGCTTAAAGAAAAGTCAAGAGAACGAAAAAAGTCTGGATTGTTTTTAATTGAGGGTAAACGTGAGATTTCTTTAGCAATTAAAGGTAATTATGACATTGAAACTATTTTGTTTTATCCAGAATTATTTTCTGAAAGCGAAGCAGAAGCCTTGCAAAATCATGGTGTCAAAATTATTGAAATCTCAAAAGACGTTTATCAAAAACTAGCACATAGAGAAACTACAGAAGGTATTTTGGCTGTTACTAAAAACAAAGAACATACGCTTGAACATTTAAAACTTACAAGTAAAAACCCTTTAATTCTAGTGGCTGAAGCTCCAGAAAAACCAGGAAATATTGGTGCAATACTTCGTACAGCTGATGCAGCAAATTTGGATGCTGTTATTATTGCGAATCCTAAAACCGATTTATACAATCCTAACATTATTCGCTCAAGTGTTGGCTGTGTTTTTACTAATACTATTGCGTTTGGAAGTACTACTGAAATTATTAAGTTTTTACAAGCTAACAACATAAATATCTATTGTGCTGCATTACAGGCTTCAGAAAATTATGATGTGCAAGATTACACCAACGCTTCAGCCATTGTGGTTGGAACCGAAGCCACTGGATTAAGTGATGAATGGCTTGAAAATGCAACAAAAAATATAATTATACCTATGCAAGGCGAAATAGATTCGATGAATGTTTCAGTTGCCGCAGGAATTCTTATTTTTGAGGCCAAAAAACAGAGAAATTTCAAATAGAATGTCATTGCGAGGAGTTTACGACGTGGCAATCTTTTACAATTAACATAGAAACTAATAAATGAACAGATTACCACGAATTTTTACCTCATAAAATTTCTCGTAATGACAGCTTAAATTTAGATATGACAGCAAATACACTCTTTTATATTATTGTTGGAATTTTAATCATCAATTTTATAGTTGACAAAACTCTGGATTGGTTAAATTCAAAGCACTTCAATGACCAATTACCAAAAGATTTGCAAGATGTTTATGACGAAACAGAATACAAAAAGTCTCAAGCCTATAAAAAAGCCAATCAGCAATTTTCTAATTATACGTCTACATTCTCATTAGTGCTAACACTTGCTTTTTTGTTTTTTGATGGTTTTGAATTTGTAGATAATATCGCTCGAAGTTATAGTAGTAATTCCATAATCATTGCACTTATCTTTTTTGGCATCATTATGTTAGGTAGTGATATTCTATCAACTCCATTTGCCTATTACAAGAATTTCGTCATCGAAGAAAAATTTGGGTTTAACAAAATGACCTTAAAAACCTTTATTCTAGATAA
>DATGBV010000201.1:0-7135 GCA_035312485.1 Flavobacteriaceae bacterium
ATCTTGCAATATTGTCTTCAATCACAATATTCTTTTCGATAGTAGCCACTGTCAAATTAGCTGCAACTATTGGAGCAAGCACAAACTCTTCTCCTTCCGATTGAAAAACAACTCTTGTGGCATTATTTTCAACGACTCTTATAAGTGAGCCTATATGAATATTCTCTGCGAGAATTTGTTTATAAATAATATCCGGTTCGTCTTCAATATGAGTGATTCTCCCAACAGAATTTACCTTTAACAATGGTAAAGAAACACCTCTTACCTCTGCAACTTTGCCTGTTTTTGTTGGAATTGGGTCACCATGTGGGTCATATTTTGGATTACCCAATCTCGTTGCCAACGTATCGGTTTCCTCAAAACCAAGCTTGTGTTCCATTAGTTCTGCTCTATCATGCCATTCAGTCTTATGAAATCCTGTTTTATCAGCTAAATATCTTTCCCAAAGCCTATGCACTCTTACAATGCGCAAGGCATATTTTCTTCCAGATTCTGTAAGTTTTAATGTATCTGATTCAAAAAAAACTAAATCATTGATTGTCATTTTTTTTATGGCTTCAATTATATATTTGTTTGAATATTTTAATACCGCTGTTATGTTTTTAACATCTAATTCCTTTCCAGAATCTTCATTATTATACAGAAGTTTTAATATATCTTCTATAATTGTTTTTTCGTCTTTTTTGTAATAATCCTTTACAATCCAAAACCATCCTTTTGTTGGTCTGAACAATAGAAATAATAGCCCTGAAATGGTAAAAAATACTATTAAAGCAAGTCCTGGATTATAACTATTCATCTTTAAAGTGTTAAAAACAAGTTTTCTGCTACCATTTTAGAAATAATCATAGTCTTTTCTTTGGTTTCAATGGTTATTGAACTATCAAAAGGCTCAAAATCTAGAACCTTTATAGTATCTCCAAGTGCCAGATTATTTTTGTTTAAATATTTCAAAAATTCATCAGAAGAATCTTTAACACTCACCAAAACGCCTTTTCTCCCAGTTTTAATTTCCAAAATATTCTGTGTCTCTAGCTGAACCATTTTTCCATTTCTATCTGGAATTGGATCGCCATGAGGGTCATGTGTTGGATTTCCTAAAAAAGCATCTAATTGATTGATGAGTTTTTCAGATTTTATATGCTCCAATTGTTCTGCGATTTCATGAACCTCATCCCAAGAGAAGTTAAGTTTGTCAACCAAGAATACTTCCCAAAGTCTATGTTTTCTAACAATATTTGAAGCGGTATTTCTTCCATCTTCTGTGAGGTTAACGCCTTGATATTTTCTATAATTGACCAAGTTCTTATCGGCAAGTTTTTTTAGCATATCTGTCACCGATGATGCTTTTGTTTCTAACTGCTCTGCAATAGCATTAGTACTTACTGAAATACTTCCAAACTTACCTAAATGGTAAATAGCTTTTAAATGATTTTCCTCTGATTGTGTTAACAAACCATATATTTTAATAAGGCAAAGATAATAATTTTTTTACCTTAATAAAAATATTTTTTTAGATTAGACTAAAAATGAAATTATAAAAATGCCGATAACCGTTTCATTGTAGCGTTAAATAGTTTTGAGATTAGAACCTTCGTTCTTTCTGCAGTTGTTCATAAGCCTCTTGCACCTGTCTGAATTTTTCTTCAGCTCCTTCACGATGTTCTTCTCCAAGATGAATTACTTTATCGGGATGATACTTTTTAGCCATTCTTCTATAGGCTTTTTTTATTTCATCAACCGTTGCAGATTTTGGAATCTCTAATATTTTATAAGCATTATCAACACTATTAAAGAACATGGCCTTAATGCTTTCAAAATCACTTGAGCTTATGCCTAAATAACCATTTATAGTATAAATCTGTTTAACCTCGTCTTCCGTTACATGACCATCAGCCTTTGCTATACCAAATAAAAAATGAAGCAATTGTAATCGTGAAGGATGATCCATCATATTTCTGATTTGTAAACAAACCTGTCTAGTAGAAATATCTTGTTTACTAATGTTTTTAAACAACTTAAAAGCATGATTTGCACGTTCTTTACCGTACATGCTTACAAATTGTTTACGTACAAAATCTAATTCTCGCTGGTCTTGTGCTCCATCTGCCTTGATAACAATTGAAGCCAAAACAAGTAAGCTCACCTCAAAATCGCCTGATTGGGTTTGTGGTTGTTGAGGTCTGTTTCTGTATGTTGTTTGTCTTCTTTGTTGTCTTGAATTGCCCTGGCCAATAAATGGTCTCTTTTGGTTATCAGTAACTGAATCAACAATACTGCCTAAAGCGAGTCCAATAATTGCGCCTATTGGTCCACCAAAAGACCATCCAATTGAAGCTCCAATCCATTTAGAAAAACTCATGTAAGTAAAAGGTTTTATTTATGACAAAGTAAATATAATATTTGTTAGTTGATTGCATTATTAATTTGTTACACAATTGGTATCTTTGTAGTCTAATTATAAATAATAAAAAAATTAAACATATGTATCCAGCAGAATTAGTAAAACCAATGCGAGAAGATTTAACCAATGTAGGTTTTGAAGAATTACATACTGTAGAACAAGTAGATGAAGCAATTGCAAAAGAGGGTACAACTCTGGTAGTTGTTAATTCAGTTTGTGGTTGTGCTGCAGCAAACGCACGCCCTGGTGCTAGATTGAGTTTGCAAAATGCAAAACGTCCAGATCATTTGGTTACGGTTTTTGCAGGTGTTGACAGAGAAGCTACAGATAAAGCTCGTGAGTATATGATTCCATTTCCTCCAAGTTCGCCAAGTATGGCGTTGTTTAAAAATGGAGAGTTAGTTCATATGTTAGAGCGTCATCATATTGAAGGTCGTCCAGCAGAATTAATTTCTGAAAACCTTATGGATGCTTATAACGAGTATTGTTAATCTCAATAAAGAATTAAACTTTTGAATATAAAAACCACGTTTTTCAACGTGGTTTTTTAATTTTAGACATGCGAAAAATTTTAGCTTATCCACTTACTATAATTTATTTTCTGCTTTTTGGGATAACCATCATTGTATTTCACCCTATTCAATGGTTTTGCTTTAATGTTTTAGGATATAAAGCCCATAAGGTTTCTGTAGATTGGCTTCAATTTTTTATTATGAGATGTCTAAATATTTTAGGAACCCGTTTCACCTTTAAAAATCCTTATACAATTAAAGCAGGTCAACCACTTATCATTGTTACTAATCATCAAAGCATGTATGATATTCCACCTTTAATGTGGTATTTAAGAAAACATCATGTAAAATTTATCAGTAAAATTGAACTAGGCAAAGGTATTCCCAGTGTTTCATACAACTTAAGACATGGAGGCTCTGTTTTGATTGATAGAAAAAAACCTTCACAAGCTGTAACCGCAATTAAAAATTTCGCCCAATGTATTGAAAACAATAAATATGCAGCTGTTATTTTTCCTGAAGGAACTAGAAGCAGAAACGGTATTCCAAAACCTTTTCAAAGAAAAGGACTTTTAACCTTGTTTGAACATATTCCTTCGGCTTTGCTGGTTCCAATTACAATTAACAATTCATGGAAAATGTTGCGTTATGGAAAATTTCCGATGGGAATTGGAAATCATCTTTTGTTTACAGTTCATGAGCCTATTAAAATTAAAGGTCAAGATCACAAGTTAATTATTGATATCATTGAAAAACAAATTACAGATGCAATCAAACTCAACTAATTTGATAGAAACTACAAAACGATTCGTGAAAAAATCATTGCATGATGCTGAAGGAGGTCATGATTGGTTTCATACATTGCGCGTATTCAATAACAGTTTACTTATTGCCAAAACCGAGAATGTAAATATACTTGTGGTTTCATTGGGTGCTTTATTACACGATATAGCTGATAGTAAATTCCATGATGGAGACGAAACAGTTGGTCCAAGAATAGCACGAGAATTTTTGTTTCAGTATGATGTGGATTCCGCAGTTATAGAACATGTCGTGAACATAATAGAAAATATATCGTTCAAAGGAGGCAACACTGAACAAGTATTTAAATCAAAAGAACTGGATGTTATTCAGGATGCAGATCGTCTGGATGCTATTGGAGCTATTGGTATTGCTAGGTGTTTTAATTATGGAGGCTATAAAAACAGAACCATTTTTGATCCAAGTATTCTACCAAAAATGAATATAACAAAAGAAGAATATAAAGCTTCAACAGCTCCAACAATCAATCATTTTTATGAAAAATTATTGCTTTTAAAAGATCGAATGAACACTAAAACAGGAAAACAAATTGCTCAAGAAAGACACAAGTTTATGGAGCGCTATTTAGACCAATTTTATGATGAATGGGATGGCGAAAAATAGCTATTGTTGAATAAAACGCTTCATTTCACTTCTGTATTTTGACGCACTTTTACCTGTTATTTCCTTAAAAAGCTTATTGAAATGAGAGAAATTATTAAATCCACATTCAAAACATATATCTGTAATACTGGATTGCTTTTCCAATAATAGTTTGGTGGCATGAACCACGCGATATTCATTAACTAATTTTGTAAATGTTTTCCCCGTAGCTTTCTTAAAATATCTGCAAAATGACGGAACAGTCATGCTCACTTTATCAGCTATTTCTTCTAAACTAATATGATTTTTAAAATTGTTATTAATGTGCTTAAAAATTATATCAATTTTCTCACTGTCTTGAGGTTTTGTTTCAAAAGCAAATCCATCTACATTCAAGAGCGAGTAATTTTCAGAAGTCGCCAGGTCGTTTAGCACATCCAATAAACTTAAAATACGTTTTAGACCTTTTTCCTCTACAAGTTTTTCTATTTTAGGGCCAACAACAGATTTTATTTCGGGTTTGAACAAAATACCTTTTTTTGCACGTTCAAACATTAAGGATATATCATTGGATTCTGGTTTTTGAAAAAACTCCTTCCCTAAAAAATCTTCCTTAAACTGGACTATGGTTTCTGTTCCTCTTGCTGTTAACCTATCTGTAAAGCCATTGTGTGGAAGATTAGAACCAATTAAAATAAGCTGGCTGTTGTTAAAATAAGATAAATGGTTACCAATATGTCTTTTGCCACGTCCTTTGTTTACATAAACAAGTTCTATTTCTGGATGAAAATGCCAAAACGCATTGTTTCTTTCTCTGTTTTCTGTATGTTGCTTGACTAATAAAGAGCTCCCAAAACTTGGGCTAATCTTCTCATAGGCAGGTTTACTAACTATCATAACGGGGTAATTAATAACAAAAATAAGGTTAAATTGTTTAAAACATCTGTGTAAATTTAACTGTTTTATGTTCTATATTAACTTAACATTAAGTTAACACGTATTTTAAGGTTAATTTAGATTATAAATCTGCCAAAATTGTTGTTTTTTAAACAGACAATCCACTCTACATTTGTCTTGTAAAACATTTAAAAAACCAAATCATGAAAAAAGTAATTAAAAAAAGTATCTTATTGGTAATTATGTTTGCCACTATGTTAAGTAATGCCAATGAAAGTAAATTCATTGCTTCAAAAAAAGAACTTAAAAAAACAAGCTTAACCTTAAAACATGTAAAAGAAGGTCAGCAATTAGTTATAAAAGACAGCAATGGTTTAACGCTCTACAAAGAGTCAATTAAAGAATCCGGAACCTATTACAAGGGTTTCGATCTAACAGCATTACCAGATGGTAAATACTATTTTGAATTGGATAAGGATGTTGAAATACAAACAATCCCTTTTCAAGTAAAATCAAATAGTGTGACTTTTGAAAAAGAAGAAGAAGTCTCTGTTTTTAAACCTATTATTAGGGTAAAGGGTAATCGTGTTCTAGTTTCAAAATTGTCTTTAGAATTAAAGCCTATGGAAATTAAGTTTTATGAGTTGAATTCTGATGGTTCTCATTTATTACATTCAGAAACCATTGAAAATACAAAAATCATAGAGCGTATTTATAGGATTTCTGAAAAGTACAAATCTACCTATAAGCTTATTATTAAATCTGAAGGAAGAGAATTTGTTGAATACATTAATATTTAGTTAGTGTCGTTCTAGTTTAGTTTGTTAGTAAAAAAGGGCTGTAGTTCAGCCCTTTTTTTATTTAAAACAGTTTTAACTGCCCTGTTTTATATTCTTCATGTAAAGAGGTATTAAGTTTTGGCATAGCTTTGTTCCTAAAGTATTTTCTTCTTGCTAAGGCTACTGTCTCGTTTATTTGTTGGGCAATCTTACCTTCGCCTCTCATACGTGTTCCATAACGCGAATCGTTGAGGTGTCCTCCATGACAATCTTCAATTTGATGCAATACCTTTTCTGCTCTGTCTGGCATTGTTTTTTTAATCCAATCTGTGAAAATTTCTCCAATGGCTCCATTTAGCCTCACTATAGTATGGCCAATAGATAAAGCACCATGCTCTGAAACTGTTTTTGCTAGAGGTAATATTTCATGACTGTTTATTGATGGAATTATTGGTGCAATCATCACATTAACAGGAATGCTATTTTCACTTAAAGTTTTTACAGTTTCCAAACGTTTTTTTATAGTTGCTGTTCTAGGTTCTAAAATGCGCCTTATGTCTTCAGATAAAGACGTAATAGATATGTTTACTCCAATTAAATTGTCTTTTGCCAACTGCTTCAAAATGTCCAAATCTCTTAAGATTAAAGCATTTTTGGTAATCATAGCAACAGGATGTTTATACTTAAGAAATATCTCTAAACATTCTCGAGTAATTTTAAATTTTTGTTCAGCAGGCTGATAACAATCTGTGTTTCCAGACAACACAATTGGATGTGCTTGCCAACTTTTCTTTTTAAGCAATTCTTCAAGTAATTTTGGAGCATCCTTTTTTACTAAAATGCGTCTTTCAAAATCCAAACCAGCACTGTATCCCCAAAATTCGTGGGTATTCCTTGCGTAGCAATAAATACATCCATGTTCACAGCCTTGATATGGATTCATAGAATACATCATGCCAACATCTGGGCTTTCAACTTTATTGACTATGGTCTTTGGAAAAACTGGCAGGTACAGTGTTTTGTTCTTGTCTGCGCTTTCGCCTTCTTTGGCACAATATTCCAGAAAATCATCACGCATTTCATGGCTTAATTCAAAGAAACGGTTTGGTGTATTAAGCTGTGCGCCTCGACCTTTTATG
>DATGBV010000202.1:0-2024 GCA_035312485.1 Flavobacteriaceae bacterium
ATTGGCAAGTTATAATGACAAGACAGTTATAATTCCACTGGTAAAAAATAAAATAGGTGCTACACAGCAGGAATTGGTTACCAATTCTGTACAAAATTTAGAATATGCATTTGCAGATGGTTTTAGTAAACTATTATTCCCTAAAAGAAGAAATATTGCTGTTTTAAAAGGTAACAATCAATTGAATGACAGATATTTAGAAGACTTCATCATAACGCTTTCTGAATATTACAATATAGCACCTTTTACTTTGGATAGTGTTACAAACAATCAACAGAAAACACTACAACAGTTAGAAGACTACCATTTAATTATTTCTGCAAAACCTACGGAAGCCTTTACTGAAAATGAAAAATATGTTTTGGATCAGTACACCATGAATGGTGGTAAGAGTTTATGGTTGGTAGATGCCGTTGCCATGGATAAAGATAGTTTGTATAATGATTCAGGCAGTAATATAGCTGTAGCCAGAGATTTAAATTTGAATGACTTCTTTTTTAAATATGGTGTACGCATCAATCCGTTAATTGTAAGTTCTATCTATTCTGCACCTATAACATTAGCTATTGGCGAAGGTAGTGAGGCACAGTTTCAACCTGTCCAATGGCCTTATTCTCCTTTAGCTCAAAGTACCAATAATCATCCTATTGTTAATAATATAAATTTAGTAAAGTTTGATTTTGCCAACCAAATAGACACTTTAAAAAATGATATCAAAAAAACTATTTTATTAAAAAGTGCACCAGAGAGTAAATTGGAAGGAACTCCTACCGAAATTAGCTTGGACTTTGTCACCAAACAGACAGAAACTTCAGATTACAATAAAGGAAGCCAACCAATGGCTGTATTGCTTGAAGGTGAATTTGTTTCGGTTTACAATAACAGAATAAAACCTTTTGAACTTCAAGACCCAAAGGACAAGAGTGTTCCAACTAAAATGATTGTGATTGCTGATGGAGACATTATTAAAAACGAAGTTGGTAGGAATGGTGCTCAAGAATTAGGATTTGATCGTTGGACAGGTCAGGTTTTTGGTAATAAAGAATTCTTGCTAAATGCTGTAAATTACCTTTTGGATGATGACGGACTTATAAACATTCGAACAAAAAATATAGAAGTAGCTTTTCTGGACCAGAAGAAAATAGCAGAGCAAAAACTAACTTGGCAACTGACTAATATCTTATTGCCCTTGGTATTATTAGGTGGATTCGGACTAACTTTTAATTACATTCGCAGAAAAAAATATGCAGCCTAAATGTTAATAAGTTTGTTTCCTATATTAAGCTCTATAAGATATATTTGTATAATTAATTAATTCAGAACATAAACTCTTTACAATATACATGAAATTTATAGTATCAAGCACATATTTACTTAAACAATTACAAGTTTTAGGAGGTGTGATAAACAACTCCAATACCTTACCAATTTTAGATAATTTTTTATTTGAATTAAACAATACAGAATTAACAGTTTCTGCAAGTGATTTGGAAACTACCATGTCTGCAACTTTAAATGTTGAAAGTGATAATAGTGGAAGTGTTGCCTTACCTGCACGCTTGTTGTTAGACACCTTAAAAACATTTCCAGAACAGCCTTTAACTTTTATTGTAGAAGAGAATAATACCGTAGAAATAAGTTCTAATCATGGGAAATATGCATTGGCTTATGCCAATGGTGCAGAATTTCCTAAAGCAATAGCATTAGAAGATCCAAGTTCTACAACCATACTTGGAGATGTTCTGGCAACTGCAATAAGCAAAACTATTTTTGCTGCCGGTAATGATGATTTAAGACCTGTAATGAGTGGTGTCTTTTTTCAATTCTCTACTGAGAATTTGACGTTTGTAGCTACGGATGCACACAAGTTGGTTAAGTACTCTAGAGAAGATGTAAAAGCAGATCAAACCACAGAGTTTATTATGCCTAAAAAACCATTAACACTTTTAAAAAGTATTTTGGCAGGCAGTGAAGAATCTGTAACAATAGAGTACAACGATTCCAACGCCCGTTTTACTTTTGAA
>DATGBV010000203.1:0-5654 GCA_035312485.1 Flavobacteriaceae bacterium
TCACTAGTCTATTTCTAAACTACTTTGCCACATTTCTGTGACCAACACAACATTTTATTTGCGGTCTGGACAGGACTTTTAATGTCTTTGTAGTATATATTTATTATGGTAAGTATTTCTGTATATAATATAGGTAATTCATTTACATTTTTACCTACATTGAGCATAATTGGATTTTCAGAAATATCTTTATTTATCTTTATTTTTTAATTAATTATTGCTTTGTTGAATTTTCAAACTTTATAGGAAAAACAAGTTTTGTAACAACTCCTTTATCCCCAGAAATATTTAAAATTGAAAAGTGGTAATTTTCTCCATACAAAGTTTTAAGGCGTTCAACAGTGTTTTTTAAACCATTGCCATATTTCACATTCTTTGGTAAAGGAGCGCCATTGTTTTCAATAATAATTTCTAAATCTTTATTAATCCTTTTAATTGAGATATCTATTTTCAAGTTAGTTTTTTCAGATGAATAACCAAACTTAAAAGAATTCTCAAGAATTGGTTGCATTATCAAACTGGGAATTAACACTTTGTCTATATTATCTTCCACATTAAGGTTTATTATTAAATCATTAGAAAACCTAATTTTCATAATATCTATATATCTTTTTAAAATCCCCAATTCAATTGATAAACTTAAGAAGTTGGTGTCTTTTAAATAAACAATATCTCTTAATAGGTCACTAAAATCAGCTAGTGTATTTTGAGCTAATGTCTTGTTAGTCTCTATTAATGATGATATACTGTTGAGCGTATTAAAGAAAAAATGAGGATGTAATTGATACTTTAATATATTAACCCTAACTTGAGATAACTGGTCTTTGAAAGTTAATTTCTGAATTTCGGCTTCTTTTAATTCTTCTATATAATAGTATGAATATATTATAAAAACATAAACAAAATAAATCAAAAAATGTACATTGGAATAACTTATGATGTTAATAAAATAGTAATTAAGAGTTCGAACTTTTGTATCTCCTCTTAAATAATTTAAACCATCATAAATTAAATATAATAGCACAATTGTTATTAAAAAGAATAAAAAATGTAAGCCAAAAATTAAATACGGATTAATTTTTCGTTTTAGCATGTATTTTGTCAGAAACAATACTGCTAAAATAAAAAGGATACTATAGATAGGTTCTATTAATAGGTTGTCAAAAAGAAACCTCCTCCAACTAAAAACAAATTCACTGTCTTGAGATTTTAAAATAACAATTTTAGAGGCTCTTATTGCATTATAGCAGAAATAAAATAGAAGTAACAAATAAAACAGTTTTTTAGAATTCTTTTCTTTCATTTTACAGCCCCATGATTTTTAAAAATTCTTTTTTATAACTTTTGCTTACCCTAAATAATTTATTATCATTCATTTTCACATCAATTTCTCCATAACTAGAATTAATTAACTCTTGAATAAAATTTAAGTTTATAACAGTTGATCTATGTATTCTAATGAAGTATTTAGAATTAAGTTGTTCCATTAAATTACTTACCGATCCTCTTTGAAGAAATTTCTTATTCTCAATAAATATCTCAACATAGGAACCTGAAGCGACAACATACATAATATCCTGATTTTTAATAAATAATGTTTTGTTCCCTATTTTAACAGGTAGTTTGTTTAGTTGTTCATTTTCATCATTAACATAATCAACCAAATGTCTAATTTTATCTTCATATAATTTTAACCCATCTTTTTTAATAACTTCAATTGCTTTGTAGATTGATTTATAAAACCTATCATTTCTAAAAGGTTTTAGTAGATAATCTAATGCAAAATAGTCAAAGGCTTTAATTGCAAATTCATCAAATGCAGTAATAAAGATAATTATAGGCTTAATTTCTTGGTCAATCTTTTCTAAAACATTAAAACCTGTAATATCCTTTAATTTAATATCCATTAAAATTAATGAAGGTCTTAACTTATTTATGGATTCAATAGCTTTTTTACCAGTAAAACATTCTTCAACTATTTCAATATCTTTTATATCCAATAAAAGATTTGATACTCTTTGGATGGCCAAAGGTTCATCATCAACAATAATTGTTTTTATTTTCATTCAAAAATCTTATTTCATTTAATCTTTTAATTGATTTATATTCAATTAAAACACAATTTAATTTAATTTTTTATATTGAAACATGTTTGTTGATGGTTTATCTTTCACATATACTTAATATTATTGGAATCACTGGATGTTGACTTAAATAATCATTTCATAAATATAAATGATTTATAAAGTTTAATTAAGACAAGTTTATAACCCTTAATAATAAAAATATAGGTGGCCTAATTTTAAACCCCCTATATTTAATGACACTTTAATCATAACTAACCATCAATCAATAAAGATTAGAAAAAAGTGTTTTTATCCTTGAAAAACTACTGTCCCAGTATCAGAATCGGTTACTTTATAGTTCGTTCCAGATACAGTTAAAATATACTTGAATAAATAAGCATCTGGGTTACCTTGAATAGCACCACCATCTTCAGTATTCCAAGTAGTTGTTAAATCAATTGTTTCTAGCACTATACCAGGTTTAACAAAAGTTACAACTGCTGGAATATCTTGATAGTTTGCTGGAGAAACTCCAGTAGTTACATCCCAAAAACTTGGTACTAACCAGTAATCTCCATCAGGTAAATCACCAGGTGAAATTTCAATCTCTTCAGGACAACTGCTATAGCTAGCGGTAAGTAAATTAAATGAACTATCGTAAAGTTCTACATCTAAATCAAAATCACAAAAATGATGTTCATTACCGTTACTATCTTCATAAAGACCATCCCAATCCATTCTAAAAATAAAATCATCTGAAGTAGAATTTTCTATACTAAAAGAAACCGTTGGTTTACCAACTACCTCATAAATATCTGGGATATTAGATGCAGATATTTCTAATTGTACATCTTCAGTACCTTCAACAAAAATATCATCATTTACTGTTATTTCCATAGTTGCTGACGTTTGATAAGCTGGTACTACTGCGGGAGAACTTGAAAAATCGCCACTAGAGGCTGAACCTCCTATTTGAGTCGCTACAAATGTCGTTGTATTTTTTATAGGTTTATCAAAGTTAATCGTAACTTCGAATGTTGGCGAACCACTTTCACTAATACTAGTTGTAGAAGAAGCTACCGTTACTATTGGTTTAGCACTATTATCAATGACTGATTCTGGATCATCTTCACATCCTGTAAATAAGCCTATTAACACAAATAATCCTAATATATATTTAATATTTTTCATTTCTTTTAAATTTTAAAGTTAACTTATTGTCTAGTATAGGTCGATGTCCATTCAAATGGGCCACCGTTAAAGAAAATATCTCTATGTTGCATTGTTATAATGCCATTATCGGCATCCCAAGTTCCTCCTAAAATATCTCCAATACCAAATCCACCTACTGTACCATAATCTAAATCACCCGTTGGTAAAATTTCACCACAGAGTTCTACAATATTCCCACCATTGAATAATCCAGTATTACCTGTACATGAATCTAACCAATACCCATCTGCAGTTCCAAAACGCCAAGATCCATCTGCATTTCTCGAAATGGTGGTTGTACTTTGATTTAATGACCCTGGACAAAAATCATTTGTTACTAAATAAGTCCCTGTAAGATCAGCAAAGCACTGATATATTATTGTAAGAGTAGTGTTCTTGCTATTTGCAACTACATTATTACCATCAACAAAAGTAATGCTCAAACTTAATTTTGGTGCTTCAGCCAGTGGCGGATTCACACCTTCAGTAATTATACTAATTGGCAATGTGCCTATGTAATTGTTACTTAATGTTAGTATTAAAGACGTTGAATTTAAATTATAATGCACCCCTTCAACTGCTGTTGTATTTGAAGGATCAACAGCTATACTTACTAATACATCATTAGAATATCCTATCAAATTCGGGCCTTGAAGTTCAATATTGACATTTGCATTAACAATATTTCCATCTGCTACAGCACTTACAGTTTGCTGAAATGTTGAAAAGCTAGCAAAATTAGGACCGTCGTCAAAGGTTTTAGTAAGCGACTCATCATCTATTAAACATGACGTAACAGATACCATCATTATTACTAACAATGTTATAGATTTTATTATATTTTTCATATTTATGTATTTTTTAATTTTATATTATTTTATTGCATCCAGAATGTATGCCTATCAAAAGCTGCGTTAGTACCTTGTGTAGGAACATTGTCTGTATTTGTAGAAAATTCTCTGGATGGGTATAATAAGTTAGATGGGAAAATTGGTGAAACTGCTCCAGTAGGAATAGGAATAAACGAAGGAAAGTTTGTTCTTACACGATCCATCCAAACTTCAAAGCCAGTTATAAATCCACCTGCAACCCATTTTTGAGTAATAATAGCTTCAAGCTCATTTCCGTTTGCAACTGCTAAATCCCAATTAATAATATTGTTAGAATTTAATTCGTAAGTTGAAGCGCCTGTTGCGCCTAATTCATTAAATGAAGCAGCAATACCTGAACGGTATAGGGTACCTGCATCTCCAGAAATTAATCCCCTAAAAGCAGCTTCGGCTTGTAAAAACAGTGACTCTGAAAGCAACATTAATTGGGCATTTTGCGAAGGGCTATTTAGAAGTGCTGGACCTAATTCTGAAGTCACGTTAGTACCAAAAATGGTACTATAATTATTTTGAGGAACTCCAACATAGTCACCATTTGTTATGTCTGGCAAAAAAAGTCTCGAAAGTCTAGGGTCGTTATTATCTATCAAGAAGTTTACATAAGTATCACTACCTCTAGTTGCACCCTGATTTCTTTGTCCAGTGGTTGTACTTCCTGGTGTAAAGCCATGTAATGCCCAAAATGGATTCTGTTGGTTTACTTGATCGGCATAACCTGGATTAACACTTACAGTTGCATCAATAAAACCAATACCATTGCCCATAATTTCAGCATACTGTGAAGAAAAATTTTCTGTAGTATTAACCTGTTTAATCAACATTCTTAACTTTAGTGTATTTGCAAACTTCTTCCAATCGCTCATGTCACCACCAAACATTGCATCAGTTGTGACAGCAGTTGTTCCACTAGGTGCATTGTCAATCATGTCAATTGCCAGATTCAAATCATCATAAAGTGCATCGTATATTGCTTTGTCATCATCATAAGCAGGTCTTGGATTTGACCCTCTTCCAAATGCTTCAAAGTAGGGTACGTCTCCATATTGATCAACTAAAACAGCAAAGTGAAAAGCTTTCATTATTTTAGCTATTGCTTTATAATTGTCATATCCTTCACCTTCAAAATGTTCAACAACGTCATATGAACTCAAGGCTAAAGAATATGTGTTATTGAACAATGATTGATATGTATCATTATTGATAAAATACTGTTGTTCTGTATCATACCATACACGATCACCAGAATCTGAAATTACACCAGCATAAATACCTCCTATAAGGTTAAAGGCATTTCCAGCATTATTAGCATTATAGAACATGTCAGCAGAATACTTTTGAGCTGCTATAAGAGTTAATTCAGGCGTAGTACTAGGAGGATTACTTGTGCTATCATTAACATCAAAGTAACTGTCACTACATGATGTTGAAAATACCAGAGTTAACATTAATATTATTATTTTTAAATTTTTCATTTTCATTTTTTTTT
>DATGBV010000204.1:0-20679 GCA_035312485.1 Flavobacteriaceae bacterium
ATTTTTATTGGTTTACCCATATCGAAAACAAAAATTTCACCACCCAAGCCCATTGAAGCTGCTTCCAAAACTAATTGACTTGCTTCTGGGATGGTCATGAAAAACCTGATAACATCTTTATGTGTTACTGTTATTGGACCACCAGACTCAATCTGTTTTTTAAATAAAGGTATCACAGAACCGTTAGATCCCAGAACATTACCAAATCTTGTAATGATAAATTTGGTGTTTCCACCTTCAATTTCTTTTTTACAACAAATACATATCTCTGCAACTCTTTTGGTTGCTCCCATAACATTTGTTGGATTTACTGCTTTGTCTGTAGAGATTAAAATAAACTTCTCAACACCATGTTTTACAGCTAATTTTGCAGTATTTTCTGTACCAATAACATTTACACTCAACGCTTCATAAGGGTTTTGTTCCATCAAAGGCACATGTTTATAAGCAGCAGCATGGAATACAATTTTTGGCTTGTATTTATTGAAAATGAAGTCTAGTCTTATAGAATCTCTAATATCTGCCACGACTACCTCAAAGTTTTTTACTTTTTTCTGAACCAATTCTTGTTGTAAATCATAAAGAGCAGATTCGGCATTATCAAGTAGAATTAATTTTTTAAAATTGTAATCGCTTAATTTTCGTACTAATTCGCTCCCAATTGAACCAGCCGCACCAGTAATAAGCAATACTTTTCCATCATATTCTTCAACTAGATCTGGGTTATAAATATTTATTGGTTCTCTACCTAAAAGATCTTCAATTTTTATATCTTTTATTTGTCCGAGACTTAAATCACCATCAATCCAATTTTGAACAGGCGGAACTATTTTAACTTTAAGATTTAGAGGGAACAGCTTTCCTGTAATCTCGAGCAAGCGATTTGAACTTGCGTTTTGTATTGAAATTATAACCTCGTCTATATCATTTCTTACAATGAATTCTTTAGTAAGTTTACTCGGATGATAAACCTTTAATAGATTAATTGTTTTACCAACCTTACTTTCATTGTCATCAATGAAACCAACAACAATTATATTGCTCATTGAGTCGTTTGAAAGCGCTTCGTACGTTATTAACCCAGAATTTCCAGCGCCATAAATAAGGACTCTAGTTTCTTCTTCAAAGTCTTGCATGACACTTTTGTAAATAGACTTGATAATAAACTTGGCACCTATAAGGAAGAAAATATTTAATAGAAGGTGAATGTAAATTATTGAACCTGGAATATCAAATACGTAATCAAAATCATATTTTCTACTTAAATATGTTGTTATAATTAGGATGGTCGCAAGAATGTTTATTCCAACAATAATATTAATTACATCTTGTACACCAGTAAATCTAACAACTCCTTTGTGAGATCCTACCAGCATAAAGCTTATAATTGATGCTGTTAATACAAAAGGAATTTGTTTTAAAAACGTATAAAAATTAAAATCTATTTCGAAGTTAAACCTAATTAAATAAGCTAAAAAGAAAGTCAAAGCAACAACACATAAATCAAATAAGAGAACAAGCCATTTAGAGGCATATTTATCAAACAATCTTTTTAATATGTTGTTTATATTACTACTCAAAGTATGATTTTATTATTTTAACTATTTTGTTTAAATCTTCTATTGTTAAATTGGAACCACTTGGTAAACACAATCCTTTTTCATACAATTCTTCCGATGTTCCATTTAGATATTTAGGAAATGATTTAAAAACGGGTTGTAAATGCATAGGTTTCCAAGATGGTCTTGATTCTATGTTTTCTTTCTCCAATAATAGCCTAACATCCTCTCTTACTTTATTGGATTGAAAAACAACACATGTTAACCATCTATTGGTAAAATAACCTTCAGGCTCTTTTAAAAAAGAAATATTTTTATTTGAACTTAAATGCTCATAATAGAATTTATAATTACGTCTTCTTAAATCAACTCTATCATCAAGAACTTTCATTTGACCTCGACCTATTCCAGCTAATACATTTGAAAGACGATAATTATATCCAATTGTTGAATGCGAATATTCTACACCTATGTCTTTTGCTTGTGTTGCCAAGAAAACAGCTTTTTCTTTAGCTTTTTTGTTTCTGGTAATTAAAGCACCACCACCAGAAGTGGTAATTATTTTATTTCCGTTAAATGAAAAAATTGAAAAATCTCCAAAAGTACCACATTTCTGGCCTTTATAGTTTCCGCCAATAGCCTCTGCACTATCTTCAATTACAGGAATTGCATAGGCTTTAGATATTCTGTTTATAGCTTCAACGTTATAGGGCATACCGTACAAATTTATAGCAATAATTGCTTTAGGTTTTTTGTTCAAGGCAATTCTTTCTTTAATTGCTTTTTCAAGCAATACTGGGCACATGTTCCAAGTTTCTTTTTCACTATCAATAAATATTGGTTTTGCTCCTTGATATACAACAGGATTAACTGATGCAGCAAATGTCTTTGTTTGACATAATACTTCATCACCAAAACCAACATTTAATAAAATTAAAGCCAAATGAATTGCTGCAGTTCCAGAACTTAAAGCTACAACATGTGAATTATGGTTTAGATATGATTCTATATCTTTTTCAAAACCAATAACATTAGGTCCTAATGGAGCAATCCAATTTGTTTTAAATGCCTCATCTATAAACTCTTGCTCATGTCCACTCATATGTGGAGGCGACAACCAGATTTTAGATTTCAAGGCAAAAACTTTATTTTTCATAGTAAATATCAAAGTTTAATTAGTCACGGTCAAATAAATACGATAAATAACTAATTTCAACGTTTTTATATTTTAATTTTTTAAAGGTATTAAGTTTCGTCCAATATTTTGAGCACTTTATCTATATACTTTCTTTAAAATGTAAGAATAATAACAGTGTATGAAAGAAGAGGAATTTGTTAATTTTAGTGAATTTTTAGTTGATAAAAATCACTTTAATAGTATTAAAAATTATTTTTAAGTCTAGATAGATTGAAGCATTATTTAAATATAAATTATTAAGACGAATTTTTTCTGGTAAAATTTCGTTAATATAAAGTGAATCAGGGTCTTCAGAAGATTTTAAGAGTTCTGCTTCATTTCTATAATGAATTGAAGCATAGTCTGTAATACCTGGTTTTAAGGCAAGAATCTTTAAGTCTTCTTTAGAATAATAGTTTACGTATTTTCTAACCTCTGGTCTTGGTCCAACAAAACTCATATTACCTATAAAAACATTGATTAATTGCGGAATTTCATCAATTTTATATTTTCTTAAAAAATAGCCAGATCTTGTAATTCTTGGATCTCTGTCTCCTACAGTCAAAAGCCCTTTTGAATCTGATCCTACAAACATGGTTCTGAATTTGAATATTTTGAAATCTTTATTGTTTTTTCCAACTCGGGTTTGTAAATAAAATACAGGTCCTTTCGACTCAATTTTAATGACTAATGCAATTATTAAAAATATTGGGAGTAATAGAATTAAACCAATAAATGAAAAAAGTATATCAAAAACACGTTTCATGTGATAGAAGATTCTACAGATTCCCTAACAGAATTAACAATATAATTTAACTCCTCTTGAGTAAGTTGTGGGTAAATAGGCAGTGATATTTCACATTTATAGTTGTTATATGCAACTGGAAAATCACTAATGTTATAACCAAGTTTTTTAAACAATGTTAATATTGGCAACGGTTGAAAGTGAACATTTACAGCGACTCCTTTTTCAGTAATTTTTTCAATAATCAAATCTCTAGTTTCTTCATTTATGTTATTGATCCTTAATGCATAAATATGGCATGATGAAACCTTGTCTTGAGATTCTAAAGGAGGCAAAATTGCCCATTTGCATTTTGAGAGAAATGTTTGGTAAAAATCAAAAATAAGCTTTCTTCTTTGTAAGGTGCTTTCAAAATAATTTGGTAGTTGAGCTACACCTATAGCTGCAAGTACATCTGGTAGATTAATTTTAAGACCAGCAAAAGCGATATCGTATTTCCATCCTCCAGCTTTAGATTTTGTAAAAGCATCCTTGGTTTGACCATTTAATGTGTAAAGCCTTAAGTAATCGTAAACCTCTTGATTATTAAAGGGTTTAGGTAAGTTTATACATAATGCACCACCTTCAGCTGTTGTTACATTTTTTACCGCGTGAAAAGAAAACACAGTAATATCTGATACAGCTCCAATGTAGTTTTTTTTGTATTTAGCTCCTATTGAATGGGCAGAGTCTGATACAACTAGAATTCTTTTTAGCTTTTCTTGATTTTGCCCTTTAGGTACAAACAAATTTTGTTTTTGTTTTACCAAGTCGTTTATTTCATCATAATCACAAGGCCAACCTGCAATGTCTACAGGAATTATAGCTTTAGTCTTTTCTGTAATTGATTTCTCAATTTTTGATATGGAAATATTAAAATCGTTTTCTACATCAACCATTACAGGAACTGCTCCAACGTGAATGACTGCTAAAGCTGTAGCAGCATAAGTATAGGCAGGAATTATAACTTCATCTCCAGGACCAACATGATACCATTTTAGAGCTAGCATTAACCCTGAAGTAGCCGAATTAACACATAGAGTTTTAGGAGAAGGTGTGTATTTTGAAACCAACCCTTCTAACTTTTTTACTTTAGGACCTGTAGTAATCCAACCAGAAATAAGGGAATCTTTTACCTCATCTAAAACACTGTCATTGATATCTGGTGGCGAAAAGGGGATTTTCATTTTTGATTTTTCTTAATTAATGAATCAAATATAGTTATATATTGATTAGAAATTTTTTCCAGACTAAACTCTCTAACTTGATTCGATGCATTTTTAGCCAATCCATCACATAAGGTTTTATCGTTGGCTAACATTATCATGTTGTCTGCTAAAACTTTTGAATTTTTTGGCTCTATCAATATAAAATCTTTATTATGCTCTCCAAATTCTCGTACACCAGTTACATTGGTAGATATAATAGGTAACCCAACTGCAGCAGCCTCTAACAATACTCTTGGAAAACCTTCACCATAAAATGTTGGCAATACTAAAGCATCAGATTTGGATAATAGATTTAAAATGTCGTCACGTTGTCCTAACCATTCAACCAAATGCTCATAGCTTTGCAAAATTTCTTTATTTAAGTTTTTCGAATTTTCTTCTAAAGGTCCAACCAGGAGGAATTTAAATTTGTATCCTTTATTGTTACAAATTTTTGCTGCTTCTAAATAATTGATGATGCCTTTTTCATAAACCAATCGAGATACACAAATAAAAGTAAATATTTTGTTTTCTCTTAGGGCTTTATAGTGGATGTCATTTAATTCAATCCCACTGCTATAAATAATATCATAATTATTATTGCTAATTAAGTTTTTGTTTAAATACAATTTCTTGTCATCCGAGTTTTGGAAAATTGTTTTAGCAACGCGATTTTTGACTATAAGGTGAAAAATAAAATAAAATCTACGTAATATAAAATTTGAAATTTTCTTTGATCTAAAAATACCACCTAATCCAGTTATAGTCCTTGTTATGGGAGTGTTTGTTTTTAGTAAAGCAAGAGGAACTAAAAATGCAGGTTTTGTATCGAAAGTATGAATGATGTTAAATCTATTGGTCATAAAAAAATGCTTGAACCATTGCATGGTTTTGTAATCATCAATTGGAGCAAATTTTCTATTCAAATTATAAGAAACATAATTTATATTTTCTGGAAATTTTGTATTACTGTTTCCTATTATCGTAACATTGTAACCAGCATCTATAAGATATTTAGAGAGAGGAATTCGCTTATGTACATCTTCACCACCAACCAAGCATATTTTTTTTGCCATATAGATAATTAGTTATAGGAATTACAATACCATTTTTGAAACACATAAAATGCCCAGACCTGATAGCTTTTATCGATTTTATTTGAAATATGATTTTTTACCATTGGAATAACAAAATTACAATTAAAGATGCCTTGTTTTTCTAAAAAGTCTTTATCAATATAAGTTTCCAATTCAGGTTTTAAACTACTACGAAGCCAATCTCCAACTGGTACAACAAAACCTTGTTTGGATTTTTCCAGAAAGTTTTCAGGAAAATAGTGTTTAAATGCTTCTTTTAAAATATATTTTTTATTCCAATTATTCAATAAATAGTTTTCAGGAAGATTATTAGAAAATTGCCAAAGTTTTTTGTTCAAAAATGGAGCTCTGCATTCTAAAGAATTTTGCATACTGGTTCTATCTACTTTTACCAACATATCGCCTTCCAGACTTATATGTCTATCAATTTCCCTAAAATCGGATAATGTTTTAGGGGTTACTATTTCTGATTTTTTTTTATAATAGTCAAACACACCTGTTTGGGCAAATTCTGATAAAAATAATTCCGATAATTCATTGGAAAACCCGAGCGAGATAATATTCCAATAGGATTCACCATCATAATTTATGGCGTCAATAAATTTTTTGACTTTGAAACGTTTTCCTCGATGATCATCTTTTGTAGAAAGCAAATTTTTAAAGACATTTTGAGAAGTTTCATGTAGCTTTCGAGGAACAAAATTAGTATACTTCTCATTCAGTTTTCCCATATAATATTTATTGTAGCCACCAAAAACCTCGTCTCCACCATCACCAGTTAGTGCTACTTTTACATAATCACTGGTCTTCTTGGAGACAAAATAAGTTGGCAGTGCAGACGAATCTGCAAATGGTTCATCAAAATTCAATAGGATGCTGTTAAGATCATTTTTTAAATCATCTTCAGACAAAATGAATTCGTGATGATTGCTATTGATAAGTTTTGCAACTAATTGAGACTTATCTGTTTCATCAAAAGAGGCTTTTTCAAACCCTATAGAAAACGTATCTATTTTTTTATTGTTTAACTGTGAAACTCCCAAACTAACAATTGAAGAATCTACACCACCTGACAAAAAAGTTCCAATAGGCACATCAGATACTGTTCTATTTTCAATACTTTGCATGACTAAATCGTGTAATTTGGATTTTGCTTCAACAAAAGAAATGTTATGTTTTTGGGTTTTTTCTGGCGTGTCAATAGGTTTGATTTCAAATTCATGAGAGTCTAAATCATACTCAATATAGTGATTTGCCTCAAGTTTAAAGATATTTTCAAAAATTGTAAATGGAGCAGGAGTGTAGGTTAACTTAAAAAATAAATTGAGACCTAGTTTTGATATTTGTGGATTGAACTCCAATTGATTGACTAATGATTTTAATTCTGAAGCCCAAATAAATTTATCTTTATCTTTAGAGTAAAACAAAGGTTTTTCACCAAAAAAATCTCGTGCAATAAAGACTTTATTTTTGACCTGATCAAAAATGCTAAAGGCAAACATTCCATCTAGTTCTTTAAAACTTTCTGAACCATATTTTTCATATAATTTTAGAATAACTTCCGTATCACTTTTTGTCTGAAATGTTACTCCTTGATCGATAAGTTTATTTTTAAGATTTTGATAATTATAAATTTCACCATTAAAAATAATAGTAATTGTTTTATCCTGATTATAAATAGGTTGACTACCTGTATTTAAATCAATAATAGAGAGCCTTCTCATTGCCATCCCTACGGAATAGTTATCATTTGAATCTATAAAAAATCCATCGTCATCTGGACCACGATGTATAATTAATTGGTTCATGGTTTTAAGCATTTTTGTTATGCTGGATGAATCAACTTTTTTAGATAATATGATGCCATTAATTCCGCACACTTGCTATTTATTAAGACTGTTTATTAATTTATTCATTTCTAATCCAATTTTGGAAACTTCATAATCTTTAACTCTTTCTAAACCTAATTTTCTGTATTGTTTTCTAATATCATTATTGGATTGTAAAAATTGTATAGCCTTGCTCAAACCTACTGTATCATTTACATTAACCAAAATACCATATTTGGCTTTAAAATAGCTTCCAATTTCAATTTTAACAGGTTCATTTTCATTTAGCAATTCTAATGGACCAGACATGCAGTTGCTTGAAATTACAGGAAGACCAACAGACATAGCTTCTAAAATAACATTTGGAAACCCTTCTGTAATAGAAGAAAGAACCAAACAATCTCCTTTTGCCAAATAATCCTTAATATTAGTAACGCTCCCTTTAAAATGGGCTCTTTTTTCTAGGTTCAATTGATTTGTTAATGTTTTTAATTGATTCTCTAATGGACCGATTCCGAAAATTTCTAGGTAAAAATTTGGAGTTAAAGATTTAAAAGACTCAATAGTGATATGATGGTTTTTTTGCTTTGCCAATCTGCCGACAGTTATAACCTTAAAACTGTCTGTATTATGGCTATAATCTGCAAAATGAATGTTTTGATTAGGAAGTTCAATTGGATTATAAACCACTTTCGTGCCAATCTTCAATCCGAAATTATCAATTAAGTCCTGATTGATATAAATTGAGTTTGAAAACATAAGATCATTTTTATTATAAAAATACTTTACAATAAATTTAAATAACAGCATTGAAAACTTGCGAAATGAATATATAATAGACGGGAAGCAACGCTCACTTATTACCGTTTTTAGATTCTTATTAAAAATTTTGGCAAAGCTATTTATTAAATTAGGTAGTACTAGAAAGGAAATTGCAATTTGAATATTGTTTTGTTTCAATGCTTTATTATAGCTTTTTAGAGCCTTGGAAAAGAGCAATATTTTAGATAAAATTGATTTATTTTTGTCAAAATCTTCTTTTGTAAGTACTATTACTTTGACATCTTTATATAATTGAAATTCAATTTTATCGGCTATGATTATTAGTGTAACATCATGGTATTTAATCAGTTCGTTACATAACAGGCTGATAACCCGTTCTGTGCCACCAAAACTTAAATAATTTGTAAATAAGGCTATTTTCTTTTTAGCTGGCATTTTGCAAGATATTTTTAAATAGCGATTCATACTGTTGCAATATAGTTTTCTTATTAAATCTGGAGGTTACAACTTTGTTCACTAATCTTGGTTGAAAATAAAAATCTGTTTGCAATTTATTTAAATAGTTTACACATTCTTCAACATTGTTTACTATGTGGCCATTAACATCTTTTTCAATAATTTCATCCAAGCCGCCAGGAGCGTTGAATGCGACTACTGGAGTACCAACGGTACAACTTTCCAATAGCACATTAGGAAATCCTTCAACATAAGAGCCTTGTAAGAAAACGTCACTTTTTATCAAATAATCATTAACATTTTGCGTATGCGGTATATGCTTTATATGATTTTCCAAATCATTCTCTTTAATAAGTAACAATAGGTTTTCTTTTTCAGCACCATCGCCAATCATGGTATAATAAAAAGGAAAATTCAATTGAGAAAGCACGTCAATAATTCTGTCGTATCCTTTTTCTTTACTTAATCTTCCTATGGTTATAATTGAGAGCGAATCAATATTATTTCTGGATTTCAACTTTGGTTTCAAATTGCTGGTAATAGGATTATTTATAAGCACCAGTTTTCTTTCAGGAATGTTATAGCTTTTTATCATATCGGTTTTCATATCTTTTGATTGGCAAATGATACAATCGATTAATCTATAAGCAAATACAGTTAAAAATTTTGGAAAATAAACCTTTGTGTAGTGATTATATTTTATCAATTCGCTCAACACATTGGCTTCTCTTGCAATAAACTTTGTCTTTGGAAAGAAAATGGACAAAAACGCTGTTAATGTATTTAAATGGACTATAGAAGATAAAACAATATCAGGCTTTGTTTTCCTGAAGTGCTGGAATAACCCCAATGTTCCGAACAAAACGCGTTTTTTATTTAAAAAGATAGTGTTTACGGAGCCTACATTATAAACTGAATCTTTTTTAAATCCTATTACCAATAAGGTTGTATTAAAAATATCTTTATTTAATTCTTGTGCAATAAAAGACATGATGCGTTCTGCTCCACCAGCAGTCAAAGAAGGAATTATAAAAGTTATTTTGATCTTTTGTTTAGGCATTATTTTATTGTATAACCTTTTCCGTTGGAGTTTAACCATTGTTTTAAAACCAATAACTTCCAAATTAATGGGTATCTGTTCCAAGAACCATCCATGTGTTGCTGAATCATAAAACTAACTTCCTTTGGATTTATGCAAGGTATACTCTTTAAATTAGAATCACTCAACTCCGAAAGCACATAATCTTTCAATTCATCTTTAAACCATTCTTTAAAAGGCATTGTAAATCCTGCTTTTGGTCTATCAAAGATATGTTTTGGAACATAATTATAAAGAACATCTTTTAAAATACGTTTCTGGTTTTTACCTTGGTATTTAAAATTTGTAGGTAAAGAACGCGCAAAATCTACAATTCTGTAATCCATTAAAGGAGAACGTGCTTCTAATGAATAAGCCATAGAAGCTCTATCTACTTTGGTATTTATATCCCAGTTTAAATACGTTTTTAAGTCGAAGTCTGAAATACGTTCGTATAAATTCTTGTTAGAATGAAACAAATATTTCTTTTCATCAAAATCCAAAAAATCATAATCTGTATCCAACCATGAAAGGTTAATACCTGTCATAGACGCCAAATAAATACTATTTTCATCGTTATACTTCAATGCATTTGCTAGAATTTTTACTCTATAATTTGGAGCGAGATGCATAATAGAAGATAAAAATTTTCTTAAAGCTAAAGGGACTTTGTATGCCAAATTTGCTTTTTTCATCCAATGATAACGATGGTATCCTATAAAGCTTTCGTCTCCACCATCTCCAGATAATGCAACAGTAACTTGCTTACGCGTATATTTTGCCAAAAGCATAGACGGAATGGCTGAAGAATCGGCAAAGGGTTCATCATAATAATAACTAAAACTGTCTATAAGGTCTATGCCTTCATTATAATTACATTCTATAACATGATGATCTGTTTGTAAGTGATCTGCAACTTGCTTTGCATAAGAACTTTCATCAAATCCTTTTTCATTAAATTTCACTGAAAAGGTTTTAACCTTACTGGATGTTGTTTGTGTTGCAAGAGCTGCTACAACAGAAGAATCAACACCACCAGATAGAAATATACCTACTGGAACATCGGCAAATAATCGCATAGATACAGCATCTTTTATATAATCGTTTAAGATGTGTTTTGCTTCTTGATAGCTTCCTTGAAATGGATTGGAGCCTTGGTAATCTATATCCCAATACTGTTCAATATTTAAATTTCCATTATTTAGGTTATAGGTAAAAAAGTGTCCAGCTTCAAGTTTTTTTATTTCATTAAAAATTGAGTTTGGGTCTGGTACTGCTCCCCAAGCCAGATAATTACTGATACCTTTTTTTGAAATAGAAAGTTTATCATTAAATAATTGTATTGCAGAAATCTGACTGGCAAATTCAAAGTTTTTCTCATCATGAAAATAATAGAAAGGCTTTTGTCCTAACCTGTCTCTTGCACCAAAAAATGTCTGTTTTTTCGCATCATAAATTACAAAGGCAAACATGCCATTAAATTTGTTTACGCAAGCATTTCCGTATTCTAAATAAGCTGCACAAATAACTTCGGTATCGCTGGTGGTTTTAAACTCATAGCCTTTTTGAAGCATTTCATTTTTAATACTTTTAAAGTTGTAAATCTCTCCATTAAAAACGATATGGCAGTGTTCATTATATGAAAACGGTTGATTAGACCTTGGATCTAAATCTATAATTGACAGTCTGTTATGACCGAAAATTACAGGATTTGAATCTGAACCCAAAAATTTAAAATCGAGTTTATCTGGTCCTCTGAAGTTCGTTCGTTCTAACTTGTTTTTTACTTGTTCTTTAGAGTAATTAATTGTTGATCCGTAGATACCACACATAAGTTTAGGTTTGGGTTATAGGGTTAGTTATTTCTGGGTCTTCCTTTACTTTTTGGTACAACCAAATTGACACAAATAAAATGATGTAATTATCAAAATAATTATGTGAAACCAGTAAATAAGTAATTAAGATTATAGCCAAATAATTATATTCTGGATTTGATGAAAAATGCCTAATACTCCTAGCAAAAATATAGATATAGATATATAATAGTAAGAAAAATGGGATTATGCCAGCTTCTCCCAATACCATTAAATAGGTATTATGCACACCTGTTTTTATGCCTAGAGTATCTGTTTCTCTTCCTTGCATGCTTTTAAAACCATGCCCAAAGAAGGGTTTATCCAAAATAAAATCTTTATATAAAGCCCAAGTTTCGTTTCTGGGGTTTTCTGTGATAGCTTCTTTGTCAATATCATCAGATACAATACTCTTTAGTGCATTAAACCTTTTAGTGTTAAGGTGTAAATTCGTAGTGCCAAGAATAATAATTATTGCTACAGCACCAGTCAAGAGACCAACAATGTTTTTTCTATTGGATAATACTGAAACTAAAATAACCAATAACAAAACTAATACAAAAGATCTTGAGAGCGTCATTATTCCAGCAACAGTATACATAAATTGCGCTAATAATCTGTACGTTATAGATTTAATACAATAACTATATGCAAACCCAATAAGGCAAACTACTGCTGCCGAATTTGGATTGAGATAAAATCCGCTATAACGACCAAAACTATTTGGAAAAAATAAAGTATGTATTAATATACTTATTGCACCAACCAGTAATATGATTTGGATTTGTTTACTATTGGTTTTTATTGCTAATTCTAAAGAACATATGATGAATATAAAATATTTTATGGCTTCTGTATACCATATATCCATATCGCCTGTAAAAAAAAATCCTGAAATAGAGTAGTAAATAAATCCAAAAATTATGATTACTATTGCAGGTTTACTTTTTTTATTCATTAAAAAATATATGACAAGTAACACATTTAATAATTTGCTTAACAAACCTCCATACGTTGGACCAATATAGAAAAGTGCAAATCCTGGTATTCCACAAATTATAAAAACCAACAATATGTATTTCAATATTTTCAATGGATTTTTTTTAAAATTCTACTTGGTATATACCCTAAAAAGATAATTATTGAAATTAATTTCTTTAACCCTACAATTTTAATTTCATCGTTAGCAAAAAACAAGGTAGATTTCACATAATCAAAAGCTTGTTCTCTATAATGTCTGTGTTTGATTATCTGACTTAAAGGTGTGTCAATTAATTCATAATAGGAATTATAGTAGCGGGTTTTGGCTATTTGTTTTCTGGAAGTTTCTTTTAAGATGATTCCATCAATTGAAGTGTAATAACAACGATGAACAACATTTACACATAAAAAATCATATTTTCTATTAATTCTATTCCAGGTTACAGATTCAGATATATGACATTCATCATCAGAATATAATTTGTATTCTTTTAAAATTATAGTTCTCCAACAATGCCATTTTTCGCCTTTAATATTAGAATTTATCATCCTTTCTTTAAAACTTACTTGCCAATAGTTTTTTGGAAATAGATCACCAATAATATTATTATCTTCATTTTTTACCAAAGTCCAGATGGAGGAAATTTTCTTTGAGTTCTTTGTAAGGTTTATAGAATCCCATATCTTTTTTAGATCTAACAAAGTGTTGGAGGAAAAACTATCATCACTATCTGCTATTATTGTGTACTCATAATTACAATAATTTAAACCAAAATTTACCGCATTTGGCTTTCCTTTATTTTCTTTAAGTTTATAATATTTTATACTAAAAAATGCTTTTTTTTGCCATTGGTTTATCAATAATTCAGTATTATCTGTACTCGCATCGTCTACAACAATCCAATTGAAACTTTTTTCAGATTGATTTAATAATGAACTATACACCCTTTCTATAGTATGTGCTCTATTATATGTTGGAGTAATAATATTAAACAAACTCATTTTTAACACGTTTTATATAAATATATAGAATAATACTATTTAAAATTGAAACTATAGAGGTAGCTAACGCCAAACCATATACGCCCATTATTTTAATTAAAACATAATTTAAGAGTATATTAAATATTAAACTAATAATAGATAACAATACCATAAAATAATTTCTATTAATGGCTATTAAAAATCTAACCATTACGATTCCAGTTATAAACGATGGTATTTGAAATAAATACATTTGTTGTACTTTAGAAACAATAAAAGTATCATTTGATGTAAATTCTTTTCTTTCAAATAAAATCTCAATAATTGGATAAGAGAAAATGAATAATAATACCACAATTATTATACTGTATATTAATAATAATTTTATGATTGATTTTAACTTTAAAATAGACGCTGAAAAATCATCAGATGTTAATTTAGAAAAATATGGCAGTAAAACATTTCCCAATGCAATTGAAATAACGCCTATTGAAAAAGAAGGAATTTTATTGCCATAATTTAATGCGGTTATAGAACCAATAGCTAATTGTGCTGAAAAATATTGATCCACAAACGGGTTTATTCCGTTGAACAAACTTGCCGAAATTTTTGCTGGAGTTTGTTTTAACATTATTATAGTGTTTCTACTTCTAATGTTTGGCTTTCCAATTTTTATAATCTTTCTTTTTAATGCTATAGATAATAAAAACAAAAACTGTAAAATAGCACCAGCTAACATACCAATTGCCAAAACTTTTTCTTGAAGAATTTCCTTAAAGAATAGCAAGGATATTATAATGGTAATTGAGGTTAATATGGGATAAATAGTAGAGTATTTAAATTCGTCATAAATAGTGAGTAAACCGCTTATTAATGAGGTCAATCCCCAAAATGGAATGCAAGGAAGTAAAATTAAAAATTGAATCTTTACTAATCTATAATAGTTTTGAGTATGCCCAGAAAAAAAAGTTTCTAAATACAGATCAGTAAAAATATATGCTAGAAACATAAAGAATACTGATGCAAGAATTGTTACCATCAAACTAGTTCCTTGGAGAGCTGCTGTTTTATTTTGATCTTTTTGCTCTGCTATATAATTTGGTATAAATACAGTATTAAAGGCATTAATGAACACCTCATATATAAAACCAGGTACTAATGCAGCTATATAAAAAGTATCCAACAGTTCTGAAAGTCCAAAAGACCCAGCAACAACAACTTCTTTATAAAAACCAAAGCCTTTTACTACAATAGTAATAATTACTACTGTTATGATATTTAAAGTAGTAGGGCTTTTTAAAACTCGTTTTAAATTGGATACTATTTGATTTTTATGTTGTTTCACTTTTTATTTAAACTTTATAAGTATCCTAAATGGCCAGCATATTATAAAAACAGATCTTAACAAATAGCTGTCAATAGATGAAGCGATGTCTTTAAGCGAAAATTCTAAATTCTTTGAAGCCATTAATAAATAGTAGACCCATTTTAAAAATAAAATTGGGTTTTTAAAAAAGCTATCTTTATAAAACCAGTTAAGAATGCATAAAGAATAAACTGCCAATCCGAGTGTGTTTCTTCTATAACTTTCGCCAGTAATGCTGTTTCCCGTATCTAAATAGTAAATCCGTAGAACTTCATTGATATACATGGTTTTAAAACCAAGTTTAGATAGCAATGTCCAGATAACACCTTCTGGAATGTAACCTCTAGAGTAGAGGTAAGGGTTTATGTTTACACCTTTTAGAATTTCGGTTTTTGTAAAACCCCATTTTTCAAGTTTGTATCTATTTATTAATATATTATTAAAAGTAGAACTGTAAAACGGATCTGTATCAAACTTTTCTCCTACTAGTTCTCCAAATTGATTTTTACATAAACAAGTGACACTGCTAACATTTTCTTTTATGTGCTCTGGTATGGTATTATATCTATCATGAAATACCTGCAATGCATCTTCTGTACATTCATCATCAGAATCAAAAGGGAGAAAAAATTCTCCTTTTGCTAACGAAATTCCTTGAACCAAACAAGCCATTTTGTGCTTATTCTCTTCATTATTAACGTAAGTTGCTTTAAACGTTACATTTTTAAGATGTTCAGTAATTTCATCATGTGAATTATCTGTTGAACCATCATTGATAATAATTAATTCAAAGTTTTTGAAAGTTTGTTTGTTTAAAGAATCAAAAACACGATGTAAGGTGTCTGCTCTATTGTAAACAGGAGTAAATACAGTAAACTTATATTCAAAGCTTGAAACTGTTTCAACAGGTTGGTATGTAGGTAATAAGTCTTTAAGTATCATTGGAATGTACTAGATCATTAATTATTGTTTTCCATTGATTAGCAATTCTGTTTACATTAAGTCTTGCGGTTGAGTTTTTCGCATTTTCACTTAAAACTTTTCTTAATTCTTCATCATTCATCAATTCAATTAAACTTTTTTCTAGTCCTTTTTGGTCATTAACAGGAAATAGAAGGCCGTTTTTGTTATGTTCAATAATATCTGAAGGTCCTGTTGGGCAATTGCTTGATATACATGGAACACCAAAACTCATAGCTTCAATAAGTGCATTAGGAAACCCTTCATAATCAGAAGTTAAAGCAAATATTTTTGCACGATTATATTCTTTATGAATTTCATTTGTTTTATTTAGTATCAAAATAGATTTTTCTTGCTGTAACTTACAAATTAAATCTTTATATGCTTGTTTTTCCTGACCGTCACCAATAATTAATAATTTCCAGTTATCATGCGGAATATTTGAAAAGGCTTTTATTAAAAGCTTGTGATTTTTTTGCTTTGAAAATCTACCAATCGTTAATATTATATTCTCTTTTTTATAATTTATATCGACCTGTTTCAAAAGTTCTGGATCAATCGGGTTTGGAATTACTTTTAATTTATTTTCCTTTATAAATCTGTTGTAGTAAGTTTTAACATCATTTGTTTGCACAATTACTTTGTCAGATTTAGGATATGTTCTTTTTCTAATAAAGTTCCAAAACCAATTTTCTACACTGTATTTTGGATTAATACGTTCACTAATTATACAGGGTATTTGGGAAAATTTTGAAGCTATTATTGCATAAACATTACATGTAGTTGTAAAGCCTATAACAATATCGTGATCCTTTGTAAATGAACAAACCCGTCTAATCATATAGATATGATTGAATATAGACTTAAACCAATTGGAATTGCTGTTATAATTTTTTTTGCAATATTGAAGGCTTACTTTGCCATCAAGGTGGTAAAATGGCTTGTTATTATATAATTGTATTATTTCTACGTCATAAATTCCCACTAAATTATTTGCTAAAATTGTAACAACGCGTTCAGCTCCTCCAGCTGTAAGACTAGGTATTATGAAGACAATTCTTTTTCTTTCCAATTAATACAGTAGGTTTGGGTATTATGTATTATTTACATAATGCGTTGTTAATAGTAGTTAAAAGTAGCAATTTTCAGCTGTTTGTGATTATTCTCCATATTTAATTAGATGAAATAACAGTTTTATAATTTGAAATGCATATAAATCTTTAATTATTCTATTTTTTAACACTCTGCTGTAATCCAAAACAGTTGTGTGTGCCGTATATAAATTTTCATTTCTTTTATAATCACATTTTCATCGATTAAATGCCTATATGCTCTTTTAAAAGCTAAAAAGGAAAGAAATGACCTACAAATTTTTTGTATTTCATCGAAAAGTCTAAACCATTTGGATTTTTAAAAAAAATGTTTTGATAGATTTATTGCTATAAAATAGTAAACGCCCCAAATACTATGATTAAATGTTACTTTAAATTCCTATTTAAAGGGAATTTTTACCGGATTACTTTTTTATTATTATCAACTTTTGTTGTCAACGCACAGACCTATCCTGATGATATTCAGCTATCATCAATTAATTATTCAAGCTATGTGCCTCCTTCTGGTCAAGCTCCTGAATACTTGGTTCCTTTTACCGAAGGTCTGTTCAACAATACAATAACTCGAATAAGTGATAGTCAGGTTTTTGGAACCACAGGTACAAATTTACGACATAATTATTCTTCAGATCAACCATGGAATAGTGATGGATCTCTTATTAAATTAGCTGGTAGTCCTTCGGCAATTTTAGATGGAAATTCTTATGAACTTTTATATTGGAGAAATATACCAACTTATGGAAGATGGAGTAATAAAACTCCAAACTTAATGTATGGCGTTTCTGGAAATCAATTTGTATCCTATGATGTAGTAAATGATAATAGAACTACTTTAAATGTATTTAATGATTTTGAATCAGTTGACGTGGGGTTTGGAGAAGGCAATCTGTCTAACGATGATCGTTTTGTTGCTTTGATAGGTTTAAATGGTAATGATAGAACTTTAATTGTATATGATATCTTAAATAATCAAATTACTGGAACCAAATATTTAGGTTCAGAAGGTGATTTAGATTGGTTCTCTGTGTCACCTTCAGGTAAGTTTGCCATAGTATCATATCGTGATGATGGAAGTGGTATATATCAAGGTTATAAAAGATATGACATAGACTTAACTAATGAAATGCACCTTTATGACAGTACTGCACATGGAGATATGGGGTTTGATGCTAATGGAAATGATGTGCTAGTTCAATTTGGTGACTCTACTACTTGGGATCAAGATTATTATTTAACAATGATTCATTTAGATAATGCACAAGTAACTCCCTTATTTTATTGGCCACAAGAAGACCATAATGGTTTAACAGGAATTTGGGGAGGTCATGTAAGTTTAAGAAACACAATAAGACCAGGTTGGGCTTATGTAAGCGAAGGCTGTTGTACAGATCATCCCGTTGCTGCCAGAGAAATATTTGCTATAAAATTGGATGGTTCTAATACAGTTGAGCGCTTTGCAGTTCATCATTCAGACTATACAGCTGGATATGGTCATGAAGCCCAAGCGGTTCCCAATAGAGATGGCTCAAAAGTAATGTTTGGTAGTAATTGGAATAATGCATTTGGTGGTCAATACGCACCTTCATATATAGTTGAAAAAAAAACTAGTAATACAGGAACTGTTACAGCAAACGCAGGAGCAGACGTTTCTATTTGTGAAGGTAGCAGTACCACGCTTACTGCATCTGGTGGAGATCAATATTTATGGAATACTGGTGAAACGACAGCCAGCATCCAGGTGAGCCCAACAGCAACAAGCACTTACACAGTAACCGTAAGTAGTGGACCAGAATCGGATACAGATTCTGTGGTAGTTACAGTTAACACAATACCAGAAGCCAATGCAGGCAATGACGTTACAATAGAACAAGGACAGGATGTAACTTTAACTGCAACAGGAGGAACAAATTATCTGTGGAGCAATGGTTCAACATCTCAAAGTATAACGATGAGTCCGGATGTAACAACAACCTATTCAGTAGAAGTATCACAAAATGGATGCACGAGCGAAGATTCTGTTACAGTGACAGTTGTCCAAGCAAATACAGGCACAGTCACGGCCAATGCAGGAGAAGATATTTCCATATGTGAAGGAAGTAGTGCAACACTTACGGCTACAGGAGGAGACCAATATTTGTGGAACACGGGAGAGGCCACAGCAAGCATCCAGGTGAGCCCAACTGCAACAAGCACTTATACAGTAACCGTAAGTAGTGGATCAGAATCGGATACAGATTCAGTGGTAGTTACAGTTAACACAATACCAGAAGCCAATGCAGGCAATGACGTTACAATAGAACAAGGACAGAATGCAACTTTAACTGCAACAGGAGGAACAAGTTATCAATGGAGCAATGGTTCAACATCTCAAAGTATAACGGTGAGTCCTGAAATTACTACCACATATTGGGTGGAAGTAATTGAAAACAATTGTTCTTCGTTTGATGAGGTTACTGTAGAAGTAGCTGAACCAATATTAGCATATGCAGGTAAAGATGTAACAATATGTAGTGGAGAAAGTGTAGAGCTTACAGCATCTGGAGGTTCAAAATATGTCTGGAATACTGGTGAAACTTCACAAAGCATTGTTGTTGCACCAACACATACAAGTGTTTATGAAGTAACGGTCACTGATGGTATATCACAAGGTAAAGATAAGGTTAAAGTAACTGTTATTCAATGTGAAAGCACATCATTAGATTTAAATGATAATTTCTCTAATAATGTCGAATTTTCAGTATATCCAAATCCAACCAATGGTGCACTTAATGTGAAGCTTTTACAATTAAACAACTTGTCAAGTTTAATGCTCTTTGATTTATTAGGAAAGACTTTGATAAACAAAGTTATTGATCCTAACGGAAACCAATTAATTAAATTGGATTTGTCATCATACCCAAAAGGAGTATATATTTTAACAATCATCCAAAACGGAAGACCGTTTTCTAAAAAAGTAGTTTTATACTAAAAAGGAGAGAATAATTTTTGAGAATTATTTTATTTCTTTTATAATAACAAGATCATCACAGTTTTCGATTATCATCGAAATATTTTCATTGTCTTGTTTGTTTTCTATGAAATATAACCCGCAAGGTTTTTTTCGAGCATCACTTTTAGAAAAATTGATTTTTCCATTTAAGAGAACATTCTTTATGGATGCAGAGTCAATTTTATCTTCTTCAAATAATTTAGCAACAGAAGTGCTATATTCTATATTTTTAGAGTTTATTTTCTTCAAAACTCGTGCTTGAGGACCATAATCACAAGAAGCCCTTTTACCATTTAAAAAAAAAGCCAAAAGAACTAGTCCTATAGAGAATCCTCCCAAATAGTATCCAATACGCTGTATTAATTTCATTAAAAAATAAGTAAATTGATATCACTATGCTTTAACCCAAACCATTCACCAACTGCTCTATTGGTTAAAATGCCGTGGTAAAAATACAACCCAT
>DATGBV010000205.1:0-18360 GCA_035312485.1 Flavobacteriaceae bacterium
GAAAATCTAACGTCTCAATGTTAAGTAATTCTTTATACACGTTGTGAAGCGTAGAAATAGTTTTAATATGATGATATTCTGTATTTAACCGATAAACCTCATTGAAAAGTTCTTTAAACCGATAAGTATATTCTAAAGCCAAAAGATTTTTATTTCTTATCAAATGAGATTTGATTTCTGATAAAATTAAAGAGCATTTTTCTAAAGCTACTTCTATACTGTCTTCCAAATTTGAGAATAACAGATTAACAATTTTTATATCTGTCCGAATAAATTGATTTATTTGCGCACGATTTAAATAAATTATATTGTTAGATTGAATTGTTTCAATAATTTTTGAAGAAAGATCCTCATTATTAATAACAAATAAAGGTCTGATTAAAGGATGTGATATAATAGAAATTACATCTTTATAATAAAAATCTTTAGTTACATGCTTATGAATTTTAAAAAACAATTCAAAAAAATAGGACAGCGGTGTAGATTTTAAAGGGAATCCCATAGTAATATTTAATTCTTCCACATTTTCAGGAAAAGAATTTAGAATTGGAATCAACAAGTTCTCATCACCGAGAACAAGAGCTGTATTATTCAAATGTCCTTTTTCTTTTTTAATTTGTTTTAGAATTGAACCAACATGTTTTCCTTGTCCAACATTTTTTGGAATACCCAAGACTGAAATACTTTTCTCTTCCAAAAAATGATTGGTAATCCAATTAAAAGATTGGTTCTCAAAAAACGCCCATTCTTCTTTAAACTTTTTTGTAAATAAAGCTGCATCATGATATGAGGTTGAAAAAAAAGCTTTGTCAATGTCCCAATAAATGTGAGCCATCTCATTTTGTAGAAGTTCTTGTATAATGGTTTCTTCTGCTCTGTTAAGTGCATTAAAACCCAGAAAAACATGTTTTATATTTTCATTATTTTGAATGTAGACTTCAATATTTTCCACAGCCTCTCTAAAAATCAAACCTTGATAACCAACTTTTTTACTTAATAGAGATTCTGAAAAAGCAGTATAGTATTTATGTAATTTGTTCCAGAAAGAGAGATACTTTATGACAAAGTCAGATTTGTTATCATCTAACGACCAGTGGTCTGTTTTCTTAATAGCACTTAGATATTCAAAAATATTTTTGTGAGGGATAAGAAATCTGTCTATTTCATTAAAATCTTGTAATAATACTTGTGCCCATTTTGAAAAAACATCAAACGAATCTTGATTTTCCTTTTTAGTAAGTTTTAAATAGGTAGTATAGAATTCAAAAATAAGTTCAGAATTGGAAGTTTTTTTTAATTGAGACAACTCTTGAACAAATTCTTCAATGCTTAATATTTCTGGCGAGAAAATAGTTTTCTCAATTGTTTTGGACAACTGATATTTTAAGAATATACCAGCACGTTTATTGGGAAGAATAAAAATAAGTTCAGAAATATTAAGATTCTTTTTATATAAATCCTGTAGAACATCTAATATAAAAGTTGTCATTATATAAAAATAAAAAACGCCTTCATTATGAAGGCGTTTTAATACAAATATTTTAGAACTTAATTAATAATATAGTATTATTTATTAAGGCTAATTTCAACTCTACGGTTATTAGCTCTACCAGCTCTGGTATTGTTAGTATCAATAGGTCTAGACTCACCAAATCCTTGATGTGTAAGTCTAGTTGAAGCAATACCATTAGAGATTAAGTAGTTCATTACCGAACTAGCTCTTTCTTGTGATAATTTTTGGTTAGAAGCTTCACTACCAACGCTGTCAGTATGACCTTCAATTAAGAAGTTTGCGTTAGGATACTCATTTAAGATTTTAATAATATCATTCAACACTTCAGCTGATTGGTCTTTGATAGTAGCTTTGCCAGTATCAAATAAAATAGTCTTAGCGTAAGAATTCAAGGTTTTAATAACTTCTTCAGTTACTTCTGGGCAACCATTGTTAGCAACAGTACCAGCTACATCTGGACATTGATCATCTTTATCAACTACGCCGTCACCATCAGAATCTGGCCAAGGGCAACCGTTATTTGCAGCAGGACCAGCTTCATTTGGACATTTATCATCACCATCTGCTACTCCGTCGCCATCAGCATCAGGACAACCATTTAAAGATTTTAAACCTGCTACAGTTGGGCAGTTATCATCTTTATCAGCAATACCATCACCATCAGAATCTGGGCAACCATTAAATTCAGCTAAACCAGCTTCGGTTGGGCAATCGTCTTTACTATCTTCAATACCATCGCCATCAGTATCTGGGCAACCATTGAATGCTTCTAAACCAGGTACATCTGGACAAGCATCATCTTTGTCATAAATTCCATCACCATCAGTATCTTTTCCTCCAAATTTAACTGAAAGACCTGCTGTGTGCTGGAAATGAGTTTGTAAATAATCTTCAAATGCGTGTTTATAAGCACTTTGGATTGTAAAGCCTACATTTTCAGAAAACCAAAAGTTAAAGCCTAATGTACCATTAAGAGTACCTGCTCCAATTTCATCAACCCAAGTGTAACCACCACCGGCGCCTAAATAAGGCTCAAACCAAGTTGTGTTAAGTACATCACCAAGGCTATATTTAACTGTACCATCTATTCCATAATAAGATAAGTCATCTACTGACGCATCACCCCATTTGTCAATTCTGTTTAATGATCCAGTTACTCCAAGTGAGAACCCATCGCTTAAGTAACGAGAAACTGTAAGCGAAGACAGAGAAGGTAAAATATTATAGTGATCATCAAAATTAAAGAACTCACTAAAAGTGTCACCAAGAGGCGCATCTTCTCCAGTAGGATAAAAGTCTACTGCGTTTACACCAACGGTAATAGACCAAGGATTGTTTTCGTCTTGTGCATAAGTGTTGCTAAAACCAAATACCAGCAACATTGCGAACAATAATCTGCTAAGATTTTTCATATTCAAAAGTTTAATTTTTAAGTGTTAATTGTAAACAAAAGTAAGTTGTTAAATTTTATTAACAAAGACAAATATATAAAAATATTGGATATTTGTAGTAAAATAAAGGAGTTTGGAACAAATTTAAATAACAGATAGGGTTTTTCCAACCTTAATAAATGCCGAAATGGCTTTGTCTAAATGGTGTTTTTCATGAGAAGCTGATAATTGTACACGGATTCTTGCCTTTTCTTTTGGGACTACTGGGAAAAAGAAACCAATAACGTAAACGCCTTCTTCTAGTAATAGATTAGCCATTTTTTGTGACAGTTTTGCATCGTATAGCATAACCGGAACGATTGCCGAATTTCCATCAACGATATCAAAACCTGCTTCCTTCACCCCTTTTTTAAAGTAGTTGGTGTTCCATTCTAATTTATCTCTTAAAGCAGTATCATTGGATAGCATATCAAACACTTTTATAGACGCTCCAACAATTGCAGGAGCCAGAGAATTGGAAAACAAATATGGTCTTGAGCGTTGGCGTAACATATCAATTATTTCCTTTTTACCTGTGGTATAGCCTCCCATTGCGCCACCAAGTGCCTTGCCTAATGTTCCAGTTATAATATCTACCCTTCCCATGACCTCCTTTTTTTCCAGAGTTCCTTTTCCCGTATCTCCAATAAAACCAGCTGCATGACACTCATCTACCATAACTAATGCGTCATATTTATCTGCTAAATCACAAATTTCATCTAAAGGTGCTACTACTCCGTCCATAGAGAAAACACCATCTGTTACAATAATTTTAAAACGCGCACTATTATTGTTTGCAACAATTAATTGTTTTTCCAAATCTTTCATATTGCTGTTTTCGTAACGATACCGAGCTGCTTTACATAAGCGAACACCATCAATTATTGATGCGTGATTTAAAGAATCTGAAATTATAGCATCTTCTTTCCCCAACAAAGGTTCAAAAACGCCACCATTAGCATCAAATGCAGCCGCATATAGTATTGTATCTTCTGTACCATAAAAATCTGCAATCTTTTTTTCAAGAGTTTTATGTATATCTTGTGTACCGCATATAAAACGTACTGAAGACATTCCAAATCCATGAGTGTCCATAGTGTCTTTAGCTGCTTGGATCACATCTGTATGAGACGAAAGGCCTAAATAATTATTAGCACAAAAGTTTAAAACAGTTTCTCCAGTGCTTAATGTTATTTCTGCCCCTTGAGCAGATGTAATAATGCGTTCTTCTTTGTAAAGACCATTATCTTTAATACTTTGAAGTTCTGATTGTAAGTGTTGTTTAATGTTTCCGTACATGTTTTTATTGCAAAGTTAAATTTCTTTTACGTCTATCGCATCATTTATATATACAAGAATTTTTTTAATAGTCTTGTAATCCATTTCATTTAGTATATTTTCATAAGAGTCTAATTGTGATTTATGGGAGTTGCTTTCCTCTCCTGTTTTATAGTCTATTATAACCACTTCTTTTTTTGAATTGATTACAAGCCTATCTGGACGTAAAACATTTCCTTGATTAGATAGAATTTCCTTTTCATTATAAATAGTAAAGATTGATTGAAAATAATCTTTAAGTTTTTTGTGCTCAACAATATGGCTGATTACTTCTTTTAATTCTTTAGCTTGGGTTTTGTTAATTATTGATGAGCTTAAAAAGTCCTTAATCACAAAATCAATATCGTTTTTAGTTTTAATCTGTGACATGATGTCGTGAATTAAATTACCTCTTTCAATAGCATTTTGTTGTTCCGTGTCCCAAAAATATCCTGAATTTGTCACAATATTAATGTTATGGCTTTCTTTTGACGTGGTGATGAATTCAGAACTTATAACCACTTTTTCTTCTGAACTTTTCTTTTTAATATTATTTTCAGCAGAACCAAAAGCATAGGTTAATTGAGACTCATTCCATTCACCAATATTTTGTAGGTAATTTATAAACATGCCTGAATATGTGCTTAAAGCGGGCTTATTTTCATTTTTTGAAATAATATACAATTGTTGAATTGGCCTAGTTAAAGCAACATATAATAAGTTTACATTGTCTAGCTCCAATTTAGAACGATGTTCATGGTAAATTGTATTTCCCACTTCCCCATAATTTTCGAAGTCCTTGTTAAAATTTAATAATGAATAAGAAAAGCCATTAAATTCATTGGCTTGTAATGGAAACCATTCCGTTGCATCTTTTTCCGCATAGATATTTAAATCGGCATAAGGAAAAACAACTATAGGAAATTCAAGGCCTTTTGACTTATGAATAGTCATAATCTGAACGGCATTTTGTTCTGATGGAGAAACAATACTTAATGTATCTTTTTTGCTTTCAAAATAGTCTAAAAACTTTTCAATGCTAGAAAACTCCTTATGAGAAAAATCTAAAATGGTATCAAGATAAAATTGAATGTACGCATTTGATTTTTTAATAAGTTTAAAGGACCTTATTATTTCTTCAGCCAGATCATAAAGAGGCATTTGTAAGGCTTTGACTTCATCAAAGTAAATGTTTAGCATGTTGAGGTTCTTAAAAAAGTCTGATGATTTGAGATGTATAAGACTTTCAAAAAAAGCGTGTTTGTCCTCAACATTGTTTTTTATTGCTAGATAATTGAGAAATTCAACCTTGGTTTGCAAATCATTAGGATTAACCAATAGTTTTAAGATATTATTTATAAAAACAATTTCAGGAGAATTGTTTATTAATAAAGTTTCTGAAGAAATTATTGGGATTTCTCTTTCGCTTAAAAAATTTGCAATTGCAACGCCTTCCTTTTTCTTTCTAACCAAAACACAGATGTCTTTTAATTTGAAATCATTTTTCAGGCATTTATTAATTGTATTGTAAACTTCCAGACTGTAAATTTCATCTTTATTATCGCCTTTATTAATGTCCAAAAATTGAAGAGACACATAACCTTTGTTTTCTAAAATAGTTTTTTGTGTAGCATTGTTATATAACTCTTGATATTTGTTATTGTTAAAAACATTATTGGATAAATACCCAAAAAATTTATTATTGAAATTTATGATTTCTTTGCAACTTCTGTAATTAGCATTTAAAGACTCTATTTTTTGTTTTACAACAAATGGTTCTTTTGCTCTGTTATACAGATCAATAAACTGTTCAGCCTCACCACCTCTCCATCTGTAAATGGCTTGTTTAGCATCGCCAACAAGCATAGTAGTTCCGTTTTCTGATGATATGGAGTTGTCTATTAATGGGATTAAATTTTCCCACTGAAGAATTGATGTGTCTTGAAACTCATCTATAAAATAATGTCGAAATTTTTCTCCAAGACGTTCATAAATAAAAGGTGTTGGTTGATTTTTTATTTCATTACCTACAATGCTATTAAACTCAGAGATCAACATCTTGTTTTGTTCTTCTTTAATAGCATTCAGTTCCTGGTTTATTTCATTTAAAACAGAAAGCGGCGTAATGTTTTTGTAAATGGCTTTAAAGAATTTTAGTCGAAAAATTTTTGATTTTAACTCAAGATAGTGAGTCTCTATCTGCGGTAAAATAGAATCAATTATTTGGGCTAAATCTGGGTCTAATGTTTTAGTATAGATGTTTTTGTTTTCAGAAATATTTGTTTTTAATTGGTTTTCATACAGTCTGTAAAAGTCTAAATTCGAGGCTTTAACAAAGTGATTTGGTAAAGTCTTTCTCGAAAAGTCTCCGTGCTCTAAACCACACTCTTCAATAAGGGTTAATACGCTCTGTGCAGTTTTTGTGATTGAACTTTCTAAATTTTTTATTTGATTTTTAAGTGCTTTTTTTAGTTTGTTAAAATCCTCAATTGATTTATCTTTAAGGGTTTCAAAAAACTTTATGTCATTTTCATTTAGAAACAGTTTTGCAATTTTATTGAAATGGTACGAAACATCCCAACTCTTATCTTCATCAGCCTTTTCTATGGCAAAATCCACAAGTACTTTTGTGAGTGCTTTATCGGTTCCTGTTTTGCTAATTAATCTGTCGACTGCTTCATTAAGAAGCAAACCTGCGTCAAGTTCTACTTCAAAATTTAAAGGCACTTTTAGATCATGGGCAAAAGTTTGAATAAGCCTGTGTGTAAACCCATCAATTGTTGAAATGTTAAAAGCAGAATAATTATATAGTATTGAAGTTAAAACCGTTTTTGATTTTTTATGCAAATCGAATGGTTTTATGGAAAGTTCTTTGGATATCATTAGAAACATATCATTAGGGTTTTCTAAAATCGCTTCAGAAGAAAATTCTTTTAACGCTTCGATGATTCGTTCTTTCATTTCACCAACAGCCTTATTGGTAAACGTAATAGCTAATATGTTTTTAAAGGCATCTTTATTATTAGAACCCAATAAAAGTTTTAAATATTCTTTTACCAAAGTGAAAGTTTTGCCGCTTCCCGCAGAAGCGTTATAAATGGTAAATGAATTATTTTCTTGCATACATTATATTTTTTATACAATATAAAAACTATCGATGATTCCATAACTATATATTATTTTTAAATGCGCTGTTTAATGCGTAAATTTGAATTAAAATAAATATTAACATATAAATAAAATATCATGGCTTTTGAATTACCAAAATTAAAATATGCATACGACGCTTTAGAACCACATATTGACGCACGCACTATGGAAATACACCATACAAAACATCATAATGGTTATACTAACAATCTTAATAATGCAATTTCTGGAACTGATTTAGAAGGAAAGACAATAGAGAATATTTTGATTAATCTTGATATGAACAATGCTGCTGTTAGAAATAATGGAGGAGGATTTTATAACCATTCATTATTCTGGGATGTTATGAATCCTGAAGACAAAGGTTATTTGTCTGGAGATCTTAAAGATGCTATTTTAGCCGAATTCGGTTCAGTTGATGCTTTTAAGGATGCATTTAGCAAAGCTGCCGCAACATGATTTGGTTCAGGTTGGGCATGGCTTTGCGTACATAAAGGAGGAAAAATTGAGGTTTGCTCAACGCCGAATCAAGATAATCCGTTAATGCCAGGAGTTGGTTGTGGAGGAACTCCAATTTTAGGACTTGATGTTTGGGAGCACGCTTACTATTTGAATTATCAAAACAGGCGTCCTGACTATATTAATGCTTTTTTCAATGTTATTAATTGGAATGAAGTTGAACGGCGTTATGCAGAAGCGAAATAAATTGTATTAAATATCAGTTAAGAAAGCAAACTAATTTAGTTTGCTTTTTTTATAAAATGAAAAAGGTGAACGAAGACGTCCACCTTTTTGCCCCAAATCTACCATAAACTTAACCTACTTACGTTATGGTAAATACAAATATATAAGAGTTAAAGGGCTTAATAGAAATATATTGGTTCAACTACTTAAATATTAGGTCAAAAGAATTTTTCATTTAATCTTCCTTAATTAAAATAAAAAAGGAGAACTTCCCACCCACCTTTTTGCCCCAAATCTACCATGAACTTAACCTACTTATGTTACGGCAATAGTGAATATACAAGAGTCAATTATCGTTAAGAACAATAAAATAGGTAAAAAAATAGGTTTATAAAATAAAAAAAGGCGAACGAGAGTTCACCTTTTTTTGCCCCAAATCTACCATGAACTTAACCTACTTATGTTATGGTAGCCCTAAAGTAATTTTATTTTTGCTTATGGTATAAAGTTTTAGATTAAATGCATTTTTTTCAGATTAAATGTAGATTTTTTAGGTTTAAGTGCTATAAATCAAATTTTAGGCTTTAATACGCTCTTTCATTATTTCCTTCATAAAAATTTATAAATGCTTTGTTTACAACACGATTACCACCAATGGTTGGGTAGTTACCTGTAAAGTACCAATCTCCTAAATTTTTTGGACATGCTTTGTTGAGGTTTTCAACCGTTTGAAAAATTATTTTTACTTCTGCATTTACCTCATCGTCACTTAATAATTCAGAAATTTTATCAGAAATTTCTTTGTCTGTAAATGGCTCATATATTTCTTTCACAAAATTCTTAATGTCTTTATCATTTAAATCAACTTGTTCTTTACATCTTTTATAAACGTCTTCCACAATCTGATATTGATTTGTTTCTTTTAGAAGAGATAAAGCAGCTTTAAAAGCAATTAAGCTTTCTAAATTAGCCATATCAATTCCGTAACAATCTGGATACCTTATTTGAGGAGCAGAGGATATTATGATAATTTTTTTAGGATGTAATCTATCCATCATTTTTATGATACTCTTTTTTAAAGTTGTCCCTCTAACTATACTATCGTCAATTATAACAAGGTTGTCAGATGGCTTTATAACACCATAAGTAATATCATAAACATGAGCTACAAGATCATCTCTACTGCTGTCCTCTGTAATAAAAGTTCGAAGCTTGACATCTTTAATTGCAATTTTTTCAATTCGCAATCTTTCAGATAAAATATCTGTAACTTTTTCTGATGAAAGACTCCTTTTCCCTCTTAAAATGGCCTTGGTTTTTTTGTGATTTAAAAAAGCTTCAGCTGTTTCTATCATTCCATAAAAAGAAGTTTCAGCCGTATTTGGGATATATGAAAATACAGTATTCTTTGTATCATTATCAATGGCCTCAAGAACTTTTGGCATGAGTAGCTTTCCAAGCATTTTACGCTCTTGGTAAATTTCTGCATCGCTACCTCTAGAAAAATAAATACGTTCAAAAGAACAAGCCTTACGCTCTAAAGGCTTTAATATTTTTTTAACCGAAGCTTCTCCAGATTTTTTTGTAATGAGTGCATGACCAGGTTTTAATTCAATAACATCTTTAAATTCAACGTTAAAAACGGTTTGTATTACTGGTCTTTCTGAAGCCACTACAACTATTTCATCATCTTTATAATAGTATGCAGGTCTTATGCCAGCAGGATCTCTAAGTACAAACGAATCTCCGTGACCCAAAAGCCCTGCCATGGCATAACCACCATCCCAATTTTTGGCAGCCTTTTTTAATATTTTGGCAACGTTTAATCTTTCGGCAATTAAAGGAGAACATTCATTTTTGTTATATCCTTCATTTTTTAACTTCTTATATATTTTACTGACAGCATCATCAAGAAAATGGCCTATTTTTTCCATAATGGTGATAGTGTCAGTATATTCTTTAGGATGCTGCCCAAGCTCAACAAGATTATTAAATAGCTCTTTAACATTGGTCATGTTAAAATTACCTGCAACAATCAGGTTTCTATGCATCCAGTTATTTTGTCTTAAAAAAGGATGGACACTCTCTACACTGTTTTTGCCAAAAGTTCCGTATCTAACATGACCTAACAATAATTCGCCAACATAAGGGATGTGTTTTTTCTGTAAAGCAACATCATTTATATATTCAGGATGTAATAATAATTCTTTGGAAACCCTTTCATTGATTTGAGAAAAAATATCCTGAATAGGCTGTTGTTGTACAGAACGAATTCTACTTATATAACGCTCTCCTGGATTTATGTTTAGTTTAATGCTTGCGAAACCTGCACCATCTTGCCCTCGATTATGTTGCTTTTCCATCATGAGGTACATTTTATTTACACCATAAAACGCTGTACCATACTTTTCTTTATAATACTCTAATGGTTTTAGAAGCCTTATCAGCGCAATTCCGCATTCATGTTTTAAAGCGTCACTCATTCTTAACTTTTATAATAAATTAAAACGCGCCCAAATTTAGGCGCGTTTGTTTATGCTAATTCTATTTCGAATTGTGTTAAATTTTTAAATTGCTGCAACCGTTTATGCACCTCGTTACTTGTGAGGTCTTCCATTCGTAATGTACCAAACTTCTCGACACAAAACGATGCAAGCGTAGATCCATATACAATAGCGTTTTTCATATTCTCAAAAGAGAAATCTTCAGTTTTTGCTAAATACCCTGAAAAACCTCCAGCAAAAGTATCTCCTGCTCCTGTTGGATCAAATACTTCTTCAAGTGGTAAAGCAGGTGCAAAAAACACATTATCATCATGAAACAATAGAGCGCCATGTTCTCCTTTTTTAATTACAACATATTTTGGTCCCATTTCATGAATCTTTCTCGCCGCCACAACAAGAGAATACTCACCTGTTAGTTGTCTGGCTTCTTCATCATTTATCGTAATTACATCTATTCTTTTTATAACCTCATATAAATCTTGAAGAGCATTATCCATCCAAAAATTCATAGTATCTAAAACGGCCAACTTTGGTTTTTCTGTCATTTGATCCAAAACACTCATTTGAGTTAGCGGATGTAAATTGCCAAGCATAACAACGTCGGAGTCTTTATAATTGTCTGGTACTTTCGGATTGAAATCAGCAAGAACATTAAGTTCTGTTGAAAGTGTGTCTCTAGTATTCATATCATTATGATACTTACCACTCCAGAAAAAGGTTTTCCCCTTTTCTACAATTTCGATAGCAGAAACGTCTATGCCTTTGTTTGATAATAAGTCTAAATATTTTTGAGGGAAATCGCCACCAACAATAGATACTATAGAAGAGTCAACATTAAACTGTGCAGCAGCCAAACCAATAAAAGTTGCTGCTCCACCAAGTATTTTATCGGTTTTTCCGAAAGGTGTTTCAATAGCATCAAAAGCTACTGTACCTACAATGACAAGTTTACTCATAAAGAGGTTTGAAAATTCAGTGCAAACTTACGTAAAATTTCTTCCGAATAAAAGCAATTAAATAACCAGATGCAAGCAATTTATTTTCTTCCAAAGTCTGCTGGAATTTCTCCCCAGGCTTTAGTTTCCCATTTTACGATTGTTGTAGTATAAGAATTGTTTTCAAGCCATTTGATAGCACGATTTATTAACTCAAACAGCTTTTTATTTTTAGAATTGGGCTCTAATTTTGTATTACATTTTTTCTTTTTCACCCAACCCATAGCAGTTTTAGAATCTGTATAAATAATTCTGTCGCTGTCCTGTTGCTTCAAAAAAGCCAAACCGTGCACTAGCGCCAAAAACTCTCCAATATTATTGGTGCCTTCTTCAAAAGGACCTTGTTTGAATATTTCTGTTTTGGTTTTGGTATCAACTCCTCGATATTCCATTTTACCAGGATTACCACTTACAGCAGCGTCAACGCTTATGGAATTGTAATTTGGCTGACCAATTTTTTTCAGTTGATCTTCAGATAATTCACTTATAATTTTCTTTGATTTCCCTATATAATCCTTGTAATTGCTTTTTAAAGCTTTTTTAGCTGCTTCAAACGTGTTGAAAGATTTATATTGTGCGCCTTGAAAATCTTTTATTTGAGCTTTACAGTCATCCCAAGACTCAAAAACACCAGTATGATGTCCTTTCCAAACAGTATAGTATTTTTTTGCTTTACTCATTTTGAAATAAAACCGATTCAACAACTTTTGGAAAATGCTCCATTTCTAGAACATGAATTTTTCGGGCAATATCATCAGCATCATCTAATGTATCAATAAAACAATGTGTTTGAAAAATTATGGCTCCATCATCATAATTTTCATTGACATAATGAACTGTAATGCCTGTTCTTAATTCTTTGTTTTTTAAAACAGCTTCATGAACATACTTGCCATACATACCTTTTCCGCCATACTTTGGTAAAAGAGAAGGGTGTATATTAATTATTTTATTAGGAAATTCTTTTAAAATATTTTCTGGAATTTTCCATAAAAAGCCAGCTAGAACTATTAAATCTAGATTTAAAGACTTCAAAAAGGCTAGTACTTTTTGGGTTTCTATAAAATCAGTCTTATTAAAAACGGTTGTTTTTACTCCAAGATTTGCACAACGCTGCAAGACTTTAGCACGAGGATTATTGGTAAGCACATGAACAACAGACACATTATCCCTGTGGTAAAAAAACTTAATTAAATTTTCAGCATTAGTTCCGCTTCCAGAAGCAAAAATTACAATACGTTTCATGTATAGGTGATAATGTTAAAATTATTCGACAAAAAAAAGAATAATTATTAACAATTAGAAGGTTAAAAAAGAAATACTTCTATGTATTTTTATTAAATTACAAACACTTTTTAAACTAAAGGGGTGTTTTAAAATAAAGTTTTTTATTTTTGCCTCCTAATTAAAACTTAAAATTAAAAGATTATGTCAGACATTGCATCAAGAGTAAAAGCGATTATCGTAGACAAATTAGGTGTTGATGAAAACGAAGTGGTTTCAGAAGCTAGTTTCACAAATGATTTAGGAGCAGATTCTTTAGACACTGTAGAATTAATTATGGAATTTGAAAAAGAATTCGATATTCAAATTCCAGACGATCAAGCTGAAAACATTGCAACAGTTGGTCAAGCTATATCATATATAGAAGCTGCAAAATAAGCAAAATAATTTATGGAATTAAGGCGAGTTGTAGTTACAGGTCTAGGCGCTTTAACACCAATTGGGAATTCCAAAGATGATTATTGGAATGGCTTGGTTGGTGGTAAAAGTGGTGCTGCACCAATAACGTATTTTGACACCGAAAAGTTCAAGACAAAATTCGCCTGTGAATTAAAAGGTTTTAACGCAACAGATTTTCTTGATAGAAAAGAAGCTCGTAAAATGGATAGGTTTACCCAATATGCAATGGTGGCTTCAGATGAAGCTATTGCAGATTCTAAACTAGACCTTGATAAAGTAAATAAATTACGAGTTGGTGTTATTTGGGGAGCTGGTATTGGAGGGTTAGAGACATTTCAGGACGAAGTATTAAACTTTGCCGCTGGTGATGGGACTCCAAGATTCAACCCATTTTTTATTCCTAAAATGATTGCAGATATTGCGCCAGGTAATATTTCTATTAAGCATGGTTTTATGGGTCCTAACTACACAACAGTCTCTGCTTGTGCTTCTTCTGCCAACTCAATGATTGACGCTTTAAACACTATACGTCTGGGACACTGTGATGTTGTAGTTACAGGAGGAAGTGAAGCTGCGGTTACTATTGCTGGCATGGGAGGATTTAATGCCATGCATGCATTATCGACCAGAAATGACGAGCCAGAAACGGCATCAAGACCTTTTGATGCCAATAGAGATGGTTTTGTTTTAGGTGAAGGAGCAGGCGCATTAATTCTTGAGGATTATGAGCATGCAAAAGCAAGAGGAGCTAAAATATATGCAGAAGTGATAGGAGGTGGTTTATCGTCTGATGCTTACCACATGACTGCGCCGCATCCGGATGGAATAGGCGTTATTTCGGTGATGCGCAACTGTTTAGAAAATGCTGGACTAAAACCAGAAGATGTAGACCATATTAATACTCATGGCACTTCAACACCCTTGGGTGATGTTGCAGAACTTAAAGCCATTAGTGAAGTTTTTGGGGATCATGCAAAGAATATAAATATTAATTCAACAAAATCTATGACAGGTCACCTTTTAGGTGCTGCAGGAGCAATAGAAGCAATAGCATCTATACTCGCTATGGAACACGGAATAGTTCCTCCTACAATAAACCATACAACGGTTGATGAAAATATAGATCAAGAATTAAACTTAACATTAAATAAAGCCCAAAAAAGAGACATTAAAGTTGCTATGAGTAATACATTTGGTTTTGGAGGTCATAATGCCTGTGTATTATTTAAAAAAATAGACTGAAATATTGAATGAAAAACATTCGCAACATATTAAATTCCCGTTCCAGAGGTAACGGGAATTTTTTTGTGAAATTAAATAAAATACTAGGGTTTAAGCCTAAAAAAACTGAATTCTATACGACTGCATTTACGCATCGCTCCATGAATATAAAGGATGGCGAAGGCAATGCAATAAATTATGAAAGATTAGAATTTCTTGGCGACGCCATGTTAGGTGCTGTAATTGCAACTCACTTATATATTGAAGTTCCTAGTGGTGATGAAGGTTATTTAACCAAAATGCGGTCAAAAATTGTTAGTAGGGAACACTTAAACGAATTGGGTAAAGAGCTGGAATTGATTAATTTGGTAGAGAGTAAAATTCCAAGTGGCCAGTTTGGAGATAATATTCATGGCAATCTTTTTGAAGCATTAATAGGTGCAATATATTTAGATAGAGGCTACAAGTATTGTGAAAAATTTATCTACAAACGAGTTATCATACCACATGTTGATATAGAAAAGCTGGAAGGGAAAGTTATTAGTTATAAAAGTTTGCTTATAGAATGGTGTCAAAAAGAAAAGAAAACTTTTGATTACCATGTTTATGAAGATACAGGTAATGATGACGTGATACATTTTTCCGTAAAACTTTCTATTGATAAAAAAGTAGTAGCCAAAGCTAGAGCAACTTCAAAAAAGAAAGCTGAGGAAAAAGTATCAAAACGCGCCTTTTTTGTATTTCAGAATAGAATTTCTAAAATCATATAGCACTTTCCTTTTATCATTTCTTACATTTCAAACGTTTTCGTAATAATATATATCAAGATTACCAAAAACTAGTAATCATTAAATATTTTAAATATTATATTTACAATTCATAATGCTTAAAAATGGCGTTGCATAAGTTATTCGTTGAAGATTTTGAAGAGGATTCGTTTTTATTGTTAGCGATTCACTGCACGTTGGATGATTATCGTATAGCTTATCTTTTAAATAAGCAATTAAATATCAATCTTAAGAGAAAATCACAAAACTTGGATTACAAATACACTTCAGCTTCATATTCAATTTATGAATGGGAAAACTCCAAACAACAAGTTACATGGAATTTGGTATCCAATATTTGTAAAAAAGAAGAGGATAGTCTTTCCAGTTCAGGTGGGTTATTTGTTGGCCAAGAGAAATTAATGAGAACACACAACTTGATTCCAGAATATAAAAAAGCTGATTATTTACTCAAAATCAATAATGAAAATTATCAGATAAGTGAAAAGAAAATCATTGATGATATACAAAACATACCTCAAGTTGCAACCGTTTATAGCATAGATGCAAGCCAGCTAAAATCCAAAGAAAATTTAATTTTTAATTAATGCCGAAAATAAAGAAAACAAAAATAGTAGCAACTCTTGGTCCAGCTTCAAGTTCAAAAGAAACTTTAAAGGCCATGATGGAAGAAGGGGTTGATGTATTTAGAATAAATTTCTCCCATGCAAATTATGATGATGTTTTAGAACGTATAAAGATTATTCGTGAACTTAATAAAGAGACTGATAGCAACATTGCAATTTTAGCAGACTTACAGGGCCCAAAACTACGTGTTGGTGTCATGAAAGAGGATGTTGTAGTTAATGAAGGTGATGAAATTGTTTTTGCTACTGGTGAAATGTTTGAAGGTACCAAAGAACGTGTTTACATGACTTACGATAGGTTTCCTCAAGACGCAAAACCAGGTGAACGTATTTTACTGGATGATGGAAAATTAATCTTTGAAGTGGTTTCTACCAACAGAAAAACCGAAGTTATAGCACGAGTTATTCAAGGTGGACCGTTGAAATCTAAAAAAGGGGTAAACCTTCCAAACACCAATATTTCACAACCAGCACTTACCCAAAAAGATATAGAAGATGCTATTTTTGCCATACAGCAAAAGGTAGATTGGATCGCTTTGTCGTTTGTAAGACATGCAGAAGATTTAATGCAATTGGAAGAATTAATAAGCGAGCACAGCGACCATAAAATTCCGATTATTGCAAAAATAGAAAAACCTGAAGCAGTTGAAAACATAGATAAAATTGTTGCTTATTGTGACGGTTTAATGGTTGCTAGAGGAGACTTGGGCGTAGAAATTCCTGCGCAAGAAGTTCCTCTTATTCAAAAGCAATTGGTTTTAAGGGCCAAGCGTGCCAGAATACCTGTGATTATTGCGACTCAAATGATGGAAACCATGATCTCCAATTTAACACCAACCAGAGCTGAAGTTAATGATGTAGCCAATTCGGTGATGGATGGAGCGGATGCGGTCATGTTATCTGGAGAAACTTCTGTAGGAGCTTATCCTGTTCAGGTTATCACACAAATGTCTAACATTATAAGAAGTGTTGAAGATTCGCCACTTATCCAAGTACCACAATCTCCACCACATATTCGCACCAAGCGATATATCACAAAATCTATTTGTTATCATGCTGCAAATATGGCGAATGAAATTAATGCTAAAGCCATTTCAACCTTAACCAATAGTGGCTATACAGCTTTCCAAATTTCAGCTTGGAGACCAAGTGCTCATATTTTAGTGTTTACTTCAAACAAACGTATTTTAACACAACTCAATTTGCTCTGGGGCGTAAAAGCATTTTATTATGATAAATTTGTATCAACTGATGAAACAGTAGGAGATACTAACAGGATTGCTAGAACATACAAGTACATAGCAAAAGGTGATATGGTAATTAGTTTAGCTTCAATGCCAATAGCTGAAAAGGGTATGGTAAACACCTTACGTGTAAGAGAAATTTCAAGCTAGGTAGACTTAAAAAGTGTTGAGCTTTATACAATATCTTTTTTTAGTGTCCTAAAAAAGAGGTTTTCAACCCAATATGGATTCAAAAATCGAACTTGAGCTGAACACTAACTGTATTTTGTTCAAGCTCTTTTTTGGCTTCGGTGTTGAGGTTGGATAGAGAGATACCAAGCAAACGTACAGAATTATTCATTTTTTCCTGATACAACAATTCTTTAGCCGTTTCTAAAATCATACTTTTATCACTAATGTAATAAGGTAAGGTTCTACTTCTAGTTTGGAGTGTAAAATCACTGTACTTTATTTTTAAAGTAACTGTCTTTCCTGCTACGCTACTTTTTTTTAATCTTTTAGAAACTTCTTCAGCTATATGGTCTAGTTTTTCCAACATAAAAACCTCTGAAGACAAATTCTCATTAAATGTACGCTCGGCAGCTAAAGATTTTCGTGTTCGGTTGGGTTTAACCTCGCTATTGTGAACGCCTCTAACCACATGATAATAATATCTGCCAGATTTACCAAAATGCTCATCGAGATACTCTAAAGATTTTGCCTTTAAATCCTTTCCAGTAAAAATACCAAGCTGGTACATTCGTTCTGCAGTAACTTTACCGACACCATAAAATTTTCGGACATCCAATGCTTCTAAAAAACCCAAAACTTCTTCAGGATTCACCGTTTTTTGTCCGTTGGGCTTGTTATAATCACTAGCTACTTTGGCAACAAATTTATTAATGGAAATGCCAGCCGAAGCCGTTAAGCCAACTTCTTTAAAAATCTGTTCTCTAACCTCTTTGGCAATAAGAGTAGCACTAGGATTTCCTTTTTTGTTTTCAGTAACATCTAGATAAGCTTCGTCAAGTGAAAGTGGCTCTACCAAATCGGTATAATCAAAAAAAATTTTTCTAATTTTTTTAGAAATCTCGTTATACCTATCAAAACGGGGTCTAACGAAAAGAAGTTCTGGACATAATATACGGGCCTTAACACCACTCATAGCACTTCTAACTCCAAACTTTCGAGCCTCATAACTTGCTGCGCTAACAACACCTCGCTTA
>DATGBV010000206.1:0-15735 GCA_035312485.1 Flavobacteriaceae bacterium
GTAATTGCCAATTTAATTACTTCGCTCATATCAGTTACATAATGAAAGGTAAGACCTTTTAAATAGTCTTCTTTTATTTCATTAATGTCACGTCTGTTCTCTTCACAAAGCAAGATTTCTTTTATTCTTGCACGTTTAGCAGCCAAAATCTTTTCTTTGATGCCTCCAACAGGGAGAACCTTGCCTCGAAGTGTTATTTCCCCAGTCATAGCAAGACTTTTCTTTACCTTTTTTTGGGTGAAAAGTGATACTAAAGAAGTAAGCATGGTAACGCCAGCACTTGGCCCATCTTTTGGTGTTGCTCCTTCAGGAACATGAATATGAACATTATATTTGTCAAAAACTTCTGGGTCAATTCCTAATTCATCTGCATTGGCCTTTATATATTCCATGGCAATTGTTGCAGATTCCTTCATGACTTTTCCAAGATTGCCAGTAATATTCAGATTACCTTTACCTTTAGACAAAATAGATTCAATAAACAAAATATCTCCACCTACTCTTGTCCAGGCTAAACCTGTTACTACTCCAGCGATGTTGTTATTTTCATATTTATCGCGCTCTAGTTTTGGGCTTCCGAGTACTTCAACAATATCATTATTAACAACTTTAAGATTATATTTTTCTTCCATAGCAATATTCTTGGCGGCATGACGCACCATTTTTGCTATTTGTTTTTCAAGCCCTCTAACACCAGATTCTCGAGTATAACCTTCAACTATTTTCTCTAATTGAGGTTTACCAATTTTAAGGTGCTTTTGGGTTAAACCATGTTCTTTTAATTGCTTTGGAAGTAAATGGCGTTTGGCAATTTCCACTTTTTCTTCAATGGTATAACCTGTAACATTGATGATCTCCATTCTATCTAACAACGCTGGTTGAATGTTATTCAAACTATTTGACGTGGCAATAAACATGACTTTAGATAAGTCATAACCCATTTCAAGGAAATTGTCATAAAACTCATTATTCTGTTCAGGATCCAAAACTTCTAACATAGCAGAAGAAGGATCTCCTTGATGAGAATTAGACAATTTATCAATTTCATCTAAAACAAAAACAGGATTTGAAGTCCCTGCTTTTTTTAAGCTTTGAAGAATTCTTCCTGGCATTGCACCAATGTAGGTTTTTCTATGACCACGAATTTCTGCTTCATCACGCAAACCACCTAGAGACATACGAACATATTCTCTTCCAAGAGCTTCTGCAATAGATTTACCCAACGATGTCTTACCAACACCTGGAGGTCCTAAAAGACATAGAATTGGCGATTTCATGTCGTTCCTCAATTTTAAAACTGCTAGATATTCAATAATTCTTCGCTTTACATCGTCTAATCCATAGTGGTCCCTATCTAGAATTCTTTTAGCTCGCTTTAAATCGAATTTGTCTTGACTATAGTCGTTCCATGGTAAATCAAGAAATAGATCCAAATAATTCCTCTGAATAGAATATTCAGAAACTTGAGGATTCATTCGTTGCATTTTAGCCAACTCTCTATCGAAATGTATTGCTACTTTTTCATCCCATTTTTTTTCTGAAGCACGAGTTTTCATTTCATCAACTTCCTCTTCATAACTAACGCCTCCAAGTTCTTCTTGAATGGTTTTCATCTGCTGATGCAAGAAATACTCACGTTGCTGTTGATTCAGATCACTTTGTACTTTTGATTGAATATCATTTTTAAGTTCCAGCTTTTGGAGTTCAATATTCATGTATTTAAGAGTTGCAAGTGCTCTCTCTTTTAAATCGTTTTGTTCTAATAGTGATTGTTTATCACCAACTGAAAGATTCATGTTTGAAGACACAAAGTTTATTAAAAACGAGCTGCTTTCTATGTTTTTTATTGCAAAAGAAGCTTCACTTGGAATATTTGGACTGTCCTTAATAATTTGTAACGCCAAATCTTTTATTGAATCTATTATAGCTCCAAACTCTTTGTTTTTATCAGCTGGTCTAGCTTCAGGAACCTCACGTACAGTTGCCGTCATATATGGTTCTTCCGTTATTACCTGTGCAACTTTAAAACGCTTTTTACCCTGAATTATAACTGTTGTATTACCATCTGGCATTTTTAAAACACGAAGGATTCTGGCAACTGTTCCAGTTTCATTAATATCATTTGCTGATGGGTCTTCTACAGATTCATCTTTTTGAGATACAACACCAATTACCTTGCTACCGCTATTAGCATCTTTTATAAGTTTGATAGATTTGTCTCGTCCAGCTGTTATTGGAATTACAACTCCTGGAAACAGCACCGTATTACGTAAAGGTAATATTGGTAAGACTTCGGGTAAGTTTTCGTTATTTATTTCGGCTTCATCTTCAGGTGTCATCAATGGAATTAATTCAGAATTTTCATCAAATTCCTGAAATGACAAACTGTCAAGATTAAGTATATTGGTCTTTTTCATAAATATATTTAAGTCATTCTGTCATTAAATAATAGCATAGCAGAATGAGCAATTTTAAAATTAAAAAAATAAAATAAAGCTATTAGATTAGTTTTCAAATACTTAAAAACTTATAAAACCATAACTTCATTTCTAAAAAGTCAATTAACATGCCAACATTAAAATTTATATTATATATTTTTTATTATAACTGTAACAAAGTTTAAGTATCTTAATCTTTCTTATAAACAATTTGTTTTAGTGTCACTACCCAACCTAAATATAGAGCAACTTGCAGAGTTATGTATATCTGGAAACCAACAAGCGCAATTAGAAATTTATAACAGATATTACAAAGCAATGTATAATACTTCATTAAGGATTGTGAAAGATACTTTTGAAGCCGAAGACATCATGCAAGACTCCTTTTTAGTTGCCTTTACAAAACTAGGTGAACTAAAAGATTTAAAAACCTTTGGTGCCTGGTTAAAACGAATTGTAATTAATAACAGTATTTATCATTATAAAAAAAATAGTAAATACCAAAACGTTCCTTTTGACAATGTACTTTATAAAGTTGAGACTGACCAGAGCATTGGTAGTGACAATGGTTTGACAAACTTAAAAGTACAACAGGTACTAAAGGCTATAAAAGAATTAAAAGACAATTACAGCATAGCTTTAACATTATATTTAATTGAAGGCTATGACTATGAAGAAATAAGTGAAATAATGAACATCTCAAATGCTAATTGCAGAACTATAGTTTCTAGAGCAAAAGAAAGTTTAAGACATAAATTAAAGCCTTTAGTGGTTGATTAATTAGAACTTGGATTATGAGTAAAGATAATTTAGATCAACTTTTTGAACAATTTAAAAACGATTTTGATGTTGAAGACCCTAGAAATAATCATCAGGATCGATTTCTGGAAAAACTTAACAGTCAATCAAAATCCAATAGACCAAAGTTAGTATTCTGGAAGCCTATGCTTGCCATTGCTGCTACAATAGTGCTTTTATTGGTGCTTACAATTGGAAACCAGCAAAATAGTAATGTAAGAGACTTGGCAAGTGTTTCGCCTGAAATGGCAGAAACTCAAGATTTCTTCACATCAACCATAGAAGTTGAGCTGAAAAAAGTTACGAGTGAAACTTCTCCTGAAACTCAATTGCTAATTGATGATGCACTAAAGCAAATGAAAATTTTAGAAAACGATTATGAATCGTTAAAAAAAGATCTTTCAGTAAGTGACGACGACAATCGTGTAATTTACGCCATGATTTCAAACTTCCAAAAACGGATTGATCTTTTACAGAATACATTAGAACAAATTAATACAGTAAAACAATTAAAGAATATATCAAATGAAAACAAAGCTACAATTTAAAGCTATAGTTGCTTTTTTATTAATCCCTTCATTCATATTTAGTTTCAACAATGATGTTGTTGTAAAGCATGAAAAACAAAAAACCATTAAAAAAGTGTACTCTGTAAATGCAGACGCAACTCTAAAAGTAAATAATAGTTATGGTAATATAGATGTTGTAACCTGGAATCAAAATACCATAGAGATTGAAGTAACTATAACCACAAATAGTAATAATGAGGAAAAAGCCCAAAAAAGACTTGATGCCATTTCTGTTGAGTTTGAGGCTTCTCCTAGCATGGTTTCCGCCAAAACTAAATTCAACAATTCTAAATCTAGCTTCTGGTGGAATTGGGGTAAAAACGATAAGGTAAACGTAAAGGTGAATTATATTATAAAAATGCCAATCACAAATAATGTAAACCTTAATAACGATTATGGTAGTATCAATCTAGATAAATTAGAAGGTCAGGCAAACATAAGTTGTGATTACGGTCAAGTAACTACAAAAGAACTGATGGCCGACAATAATAGCATTTCATTTGATTACACAAATAATAGCCATTTCGAATACATAAAAAGTGGAAAGATAAATGCCGATTATAGTAGTTATACAGTTGCTAAAACAAAACATTTGGACATTAATGCAGACTACACTAATTCTAATATTGAAATTGCTGAAGAGGTTAACTATAACTGCGATTACGGAAATATAAAAATAGATAAAGTAAATTCTGTTATGGGTAAAGGTGATTATCTAACTGCAGTATTTGGTGACGTTTATAAAAACATTCAATTAAAAGCAGATTATGGATCTATTAAAATAAAGAATATGACGGCCAACGCAGGTAATGTATTAATAGAATCTGACTATACAGGCATTACCATTGGGTTTGACTCTAATTACAATTTTAAATTCAATCTTGACCTTCAATACGCATCGTTAAGAAATAAAGGTGAACTTAAAATTCTGAAACAAATTAAAAAAAGTAATACCAAAAGTTACGCTGGTTACTACGGAAACAAAAATACAAGCAACACAATAACTATCAATTCAGAATACGGAAGCGTTTCATTATCAAAAAATTAATCAAAAAACAACAAACATGAAAACATTATTCAAAAAACAACATGCAATTTTCACTTTAATCCTTCTATTTACATTGTCGCTAAATGCACAATCCAATAAAACAATTAAGGGAAATGGTAAAGTGTCTACTAAAACTATCAAAACTGGAGATTATGATGGTATAAAGTGTGCTGGTTCAATGGATTACATCCTTGTAAGTGGTACAGAAGGAACTATTACTCTTGAAGGTGAAGAAAATTTACTTGATTATATTGTTGCCGAAGTAAAAGACAATACTCTTAAAGTAAAAGTTAAGAAAAATTTTAATTTAAAAACCAGTAAAAATAAAACAATAAAAATTACTATTCCTTTTAAAGATATAAGTAGTGTAGCACTTGCAGGTTCTGGTGATTTATGGAATGAAGATAAAATATCTGCCAATAGCTTGGAAGTTGCTCTGGCAGGTTCTGGAGATTTAACTTTAGATATTGAAACCTCTGACGTTGAAGGCAAAATAGCTGGTTCTGGAGACCTAACCTTAAAAGGGAATACTAATAATTTAGTTGCTAAAATAGCTGGTTCTGGAGATTTTCATGGGTTTGGCTTACAGGCCAATAATACTGAAGTTTCAGTTGCAGGTTCTGGAGATGCAGAAGTGGTAAGTAACAAATCAATAAAAGCTAGAGTTGCAGGTTCTGGGGACATAGCTTACAAAGGAAATCCTGAAAAAGAAGATAATAAAGTATCTGGCTCTGGTGATATCAGCAAATCATAATATAAAGTGTTAATAAAGGAAAAGGCCACTACTTTTTAGTGGCTTTTTTTATTTTACATATTTGGTTTGAGAAATTCGCCCTAACACAATAAAAGAAATTACAAAGAAAATGGCTAAAAACAGAACAGACCACTGCATAGAATTTGTAAGAGCTATTAGCAATCCAAAAACAACCATTCCCAATACAATAGCTATTTTTTCTGAAACATCATAAAAACTAAAATAAGTTGCGTGATCTTCTGTATCTGGTAATAATTTAGAATATGTAGAACGTGACAATGATTGTATAGCTCCCATAACTAAACCTATTAATCCACCGAGCACATAAAAATAAGTATTAATATTGGGCAAACTTTTATCTAACATAAAAGCAATAAAACATACAATTCCCCAAATAGCAATAGTGATTTTTAGGGTTTTTAAGTTGCCAATCCTATTGGATAATCTTGAAAATAAATAAGCTCCCAAAATAGCAACTATTTGAACCAAAAGAATAGTGAGAATTAAATTGGAAGTTGGTAAACCCAATTCTTTACTTCCAAAAATTCCTGCCATTAAAATTATAGTTTGTACACCAACACTAAAAAAGAAAAAAGAAATCAAAAATGTTCTCAATTGTGGATAATGCACCAATTCTTTAGCAACAATTTTCAGCTCTTTAAATCCTTTCAAGATGTAATCTTTCTCAGGTTTATGATTGTATACATTATTTGGAAGCCTTTTATAAGTAATTTGAGCAAATCCTAACCACCAAAGGCCTACCAATAAAAATGTAATTCTAGGTGCTAAAGTTGGGTCTGTAATCCCAAACCATTCTGGTTTTTGAACCATTGTTAAACTAAAAAGTAGCAACAATATAGAACCTGTATATCCATACATAAAACCTTTGGCACTAACATTATCCTGCTGTTCTGGAAATGCTACTTCAGGTAGATATGCATTATAAAAAACTATACTTCCCCAAAACCCAATGCTTGCTGTAATAGTAAATACAATAGCAATCCATAAGGTTTCTGCACCTTTAAAGAAAAATAAGCTCATTACTGACAATGAGCCCAATAAACAAAAGAACTTTAAAAACTTTAGCTTATTACCTGTATAATCAGCAATACCAGACAAGATTGGTGAGATAAATGCAACTACTAGAAAAGAAAATGCCAAAGTATAATCATATAAAGATGTTGGATCCCAAAAAGTTCCTAAAAATTTAATGTTTCCTTCAGCGTTTGCAAAAGACTCTGCCATGCTGCTATAATAAATTGGGAACACTGCAGTACTTATTACCAATGAGTATACAGAATTTGCCCAATCATAAAAAGCCCAAGCATTAGTTAGTTTTTTACTCCCTTTTTTTAATTTACTCATGATTGATTAATTTGAAATTTTATGCCTTGGCACTCTGTATAATAGGAATATACCTATTAAAAAGAATACAAATAAAAATAATATAGCATTTCTCATTGTTCCCGTAATTTGATCCACAACACCGTAAACCAACATTCCCAAAACTATTCCGATTTTTTCAGTTACATCATAAAAACTAAAATATGAAGTAGTATCATTAGTTTTAGGTAAGAACTTTGAATAAGTTGATCTGGACAATGCCTGTACGCCACCCATAACAAAACCTACTATTGCACCAACTATATAAAAATGAAATGGCGTTTCAATAAAAAAAGCATAAAAGCAAACAAACATCCAAATAAAATTGATTGCTATCAGAGTTACAATATTTCCAAATTTTTCTGAAGCACTAGAGGTTATCATAGCTCCAAAAACACCAACAATTTGAATGAGTAAAATGCTAATAATTAAACCTATGGTTTTTTGATTATCATTAGCCCAAGCTATCTCTTCTTCACCAAAATAAACTGCCATTAACATGATGGTCTGTACAGCCATACTATAAACAAAAAAAGCATTTAAAAATCTTTTTAGTCTTATACTGGACTTTAACTCATTCCAAACGCCATTCAGTTCTCTAAACCCATTTAACAATACTGATCTTGTTACTTTGTGTCCTTTTGAAACTCCCTTTGGCAAATAATAAAACGTATATTGACTAAATAATATCCACCATATTCCTACTGAAACAAATGAATATCTCATAGCTTTCATTGTCGCTACAGATTCTTCACCTTGAATATTAAAATAATCGGGTTTTAAAACCATTGCCAAGTTAAATAGTAATAAAAGAACACTTCCTAAATATCCAATAGAAAATCCTTTGGCACTAATTTTATCCTGTTGTTCTGGAAATGCTATATCTGGCAGATAAGAATTATAAAACACTAAACTTCCCCAATATCCTATAAGTCCAAAGAAATAGAACATTAAGCTTAAATAAATATGCTCCAAGCTGAACCTATAAAGACCAATACAACCCAAACTGCCTAGATATCAGCAAAATTTCAGGAAGAATTTCTTGTTACCTATATAGTCTGCAACACCAGATAATATAGGCGAAAAAATTGCAATAACTAAAAACGCGAAAGCTGTAACAAAAGAAATTAAAGCTGTACTTTTCATTTCAAAGCCAAATGCTTGAATTTTTGCAACAGAGCCAACAAAAAGTGACGCATAAAAAATCGGAAAGAAGGTAGATGCAATTGTAAGCGTATAAGCTGAATTTGCCCAATCAAAAAATGCCCAAGCATTTAGTAATTTCTTGTTTCCTTTTTCAAGTTTAGACATAAAAAAACTACTCTTTGATGAGTAGCTTCTAATGTAAACATTTTATTTTTAACTTAAGAACTATTATTCTCTAAATGAAGTTACGCCAAACTTTGCTGCTTCTGCTTTAGCTTTTGGAGCTAACTTAGTGAGATTAGCTATTCTGGTTTCATTAGCAGGATGCGTGCTTAAAATTTCTGGTGGTGACTGTCCTCCACTCTTTGCCTTCATGCGCTTCCAAAGTTCAGCGGCTTCGTCCGGATTATAACCTGCAATAGCCATTAAATATAATCCTATTTCGTCTGCCTCATTTTCATGGCTTCTACTAAAAGGAAGCATAACACCAACTGTGGATCCAACTCCATAATATTGATTAAAGGCATTTCTTGATTTTTCATCCTTTATTGCAACATTTCCAGCTATGGCAATTCCTTGTTGTACGTAAGCTGCACTCATACGTTGTTGTCCATGATTGGCCAAAGCATGAGAGACCTCGTGTCCCATAATTGCTGCAAGACCTGTCTCATTTTTTGCAATTGGTAAAATACCTGTATAAACCACTATTTTTCCTCCAGGCATACACCAGGCATTCACCAAAGTATCTTGAACCAAATTATATTCCCATTTATAATCTTTTAAGTAACCTTGATAACCATTGGCATCTAACCAACGTTCAGCTGCAACTGCAATACGCTTTCCTACTCTTTTAACCATTTCAGCGTCTTTGGTTCCATTTATAACTTTATTTTCAGATAAAAACTGATTATACTGTTGAAAAGCTGTCGGAAATAATTGAGAATTAGGCACTAAAGCCATGGTTTTTTTTCCAGTAAATGGATTTGTTGCGCACGATAAAAATAAGATTAATGTAACTAATGTTATTATAGGTGTTTTCGAGTTCATTATAAAGATTTTAATATTACCAGTTATAAATTTACAAAAATCATTCCACTATGAATTACATAATTCCTTCCAAGATTTACATAATTCATAGTGGAATAATTAAGTAATTATTTCTCACCAATAATATGAAGCTCTGTAAAGTTTTTATCAACTATCATACTGTTATCACCATTCATTTTCACTTTTGATAAAGGTATAGAAACATTATCTAATTGAATACTGGTAACCTTAAATGGTAAGCCATGTAGCTTGATTAAAAAATCCTGATAAGGAGCGGTATATTTTCCTTCCTTATGTTGCTGAATAATTAATTGTTCTGGCTTCCCTGTAAGTTTAAAAGTTCTTAAACTATACCTTCCTTTTATATAATCATAACCATCATGAGCGTCATCATATAACATTGAATTTTCTTTTCCTTCCTTAAAATATACCTCAAGTGTTACTTGTTCAATTTTCTTTTCATCAACATATTGCTGAACAGGATATTTTGGGATTATTGCTCCTTCTTTAATAAACAATGGAATACTATCTATATCTGCATCAACCCACATTTCTTTGCCACCCTTAACAACCTTATCCGTCCAATAGTTATACCACCTGCCTCTAGGAACAAACATCCGTCTCCCTTTAGCATTTGGTTCAATAATTGGGCACACCAAAATTTGATCTCCATAAATAAATTCATCTGTTCTATAATGCGTATGGGTATCATCCTGATCAAACAATACTAAAGACTTAAGCATTGGAATACCTTCATCTGCATATTGCCAGAACGCTGTATACAAATAAGGTAGTAATTGATAGCGTAATTCTATAAATTTTCTTACAATATTAGTAACATCTTCATCAAAAGCCCATGGTTCTTGATTACCATGGTCTCCAGAAGAATGCACACGACAAAACGGATGAAAAATACCAAGTTGTACCCAACGTGCAAATAATTCTCCATGTGGCTGTTCTGCAAAGCCACCTATATCACTTCCAGCAAAAGAATAACCAGACATTGCCAGACGTTGTGCCTGTATATTGGCAATCCATAAATGTTCCCATGTTGCAACGTTGTCACCTGTCCATGTAGAAGTATATCTTTGAGTTCCTGAATATGCAGATCTGGTTATAACAAAAGGTCTTTTTGGGTACGTATATTTTTTAAGACCCTGATAAGTTGCTCTAGCCATTTGCATACCATAGATGTTATGAGCTTTTCTATGACTACAACGGTTACCGTCATAATCATGTCTTACATCATTAGGAAACGTTTTGTTAGGAACTTCCATTACTGCTGGTTCGTTCATGTCATTCCAAACGCCTTTAACACCAATATCTTCAATAAGTTCCTTAAATAAACCAGACCACCAATCTCTTACTTCTGGATTTGTAAAATCTGGAAAATAACATTCTCCAGGCCATACTTTTCCTTTCATATAAGGACCATCTGCACGTTTGCAGAAGTAATCTTTGTCTAATGCTTCTTTAAACACACTATAATCTTTGTCAATTTTAATTCCTGGATCAATAATGACAACCGTTTTAAAACCATCTTCCTCTAACTCGCTGACCATACGTTTGGGGTCTGGAAAATATTCTTTATTCCAGGTAAAGCACCTGAAACCATCCATATAATCTATATCAAGATAAATAGCATCACATGGTATTTTTAGCTTTCTGAATTTATTAGTAATTTCCTTTACTTTAGCTTCTGGGTAATAACTCCATTTACATTGGTGAAACCCTAAAGCCCAAAGTGGTGGTAGCTGGTGAGGTTTACCAGTTAAATCTGTATAATTGGCAACAACATCACTCATTTTAGGACCATATATAAAATAATAGTTCATCTCACCTCCTTGTGCCCAAAAACTAGTGACATTACGACGTTCATTAGCAAAATCAAAATACGTCCTAAATGTGTTATCAAAGAAAATTCCGTAGGCTTTATTATTATTTAATCCAGTATAAAATGGAATACTTTTGTAAATAGGATCTGTATTTTTTCCGTAAGCATAAGAGTCTGTTACCCAATTTTGAAAACGTTGTCCTTTAAGATTTAATTTAACAGGTTTATCGCCAAGACCAAAATAACTTTCTCCGTCATGTGAAGTCTTACTCATTTTAACGATATCTCCTCCAAATTCGTAACTTTCTTCCCAATGAAATCCAATTTCATCCTCATTAATTAGCGATAAATCTTTAGCATCATATAATGAAATTTTCAAATCTGCTTTAGAAATATGACAAATAAGTTTTGACGTGGTTATTTTATAATATTCTTTTTCTTCCTCAATCTCTAGAAAATTATAACCTCTGCTTGCATATTTGGTAATTGCATAAGAAAAATCATTTTCAAAAGTTCCTGTTGTAGAATACCTGAAACGTAAAACACTGTTTCTAAAAATAGTTAATATTAAAACGACATTATTCTCGGTAGTGAAATAAAGTGTATCAACATCTTTTTTATAATCAATTACTTTTGAAGGGAATAAATTTCCTTTTAATTCTAATTCCGTATTTACTATCATAAATTTTCACATATAAAGCAACAAAAAAAAGCATAAGTTTAGACATAAAAAATAATAGTTAATAATTCTTATTAACTAAAACGTTTTCGTTTGTGATTTTTACCAAAATGCTAAAAAATTATACTGTTTTATGAAGAATTATTTCTTCGCATTTTGATATTTAAAAACTACCATACCCAATGGAGGAATTATAATTTCTGCTGAAAAACTTCTAAAATGCCAATCTTTTTTTTGAGTTGTTAAGATTTTGTTCTTAAAACCACCTGAACCATTATACTTTTTTAGGTCACTATTAAAAACTTCTTTTAACTTTCCTTTTCTAGGCAAACCAATACGATGATTTTCCCGTGGCACAGGTGTCATATTGCAAGCTATTATTAAATCATCAGATTCACTTTCTCCATGTCTTATATAGGCTAATGTGGAATTTTCTGCATCGTTATGATCTATCCACTCAAACCCTTCTGCTGAAAACTGTTTTTCGTATAGAGCCGGCTCTTTTTTATAAAAACTATTTAAATCTTTTATTAATGTCTGTACTCCTTTGTGTACATCGTATTGTAATAAATGCCAATCCAAACTTTGCTGAAAATTCCATTCTCCGCTTTGTCCAAATTCTGCTCCTTGAAACAACAAGTTTGTTCCTGGATGTGTAAACATATAGCTATACAATAGCCTCAAGTTTGCAAAACGTTGCCACTCGTCACCTGGCATTCTACCTAAAATAGAATGTTTACCATAAACAACTTCGTCATGCGACAATGGTAACATAAAATTTTCTGTGAAAGCATACGTCATTGAAAATGTTAAATCGTTTTGATGATGTTTTCTATAAATTGGTTCTTTTGAAAAATACTCAAGCGTATCATGCATCCATCCCATCATCCACTTCATTCCAAAACCTAATCCTCCTAGAAAGGTAGGTTTAGAAACCATTGGAAATGAGGTGGATTCTTCAGCTATAGTTTGTACATCAGGAAAATTACTGTAAACGGCCTCGTTCATCTCTTTCATAAATGAAATGGCATCCAAATTTTCCCTTCCACCAAACATGTTTGGTTCCCATTCTCCTTCTTCACGTGAATAATCTAAAAACAACATAGAAGCCACAGCATCTACACGCAAACCATCAGCATGATATTGGTCTAACCAAAACAATGCATTACTTATTAAAAACGATTTTACTTCGTTGCGCCCATAATTAAAGATTAAACTTTTCCAGTCTGGATGATAACCTTTGCGCTTATCAGGATGCTCATATAATGCTGAACCATCAAAGAAACCGAGACCATGAGCGTCTTCAGGAAAATGTGATGGTACCCAATCTAAAATAATACCAATATTGTTTTGATGCAATTTATCAACAAGTAATTTAAATTCTTCTGGATAACCAAATCGTGATGTTGGTGCAAAATAGCCAGTAAGTTGGTAGCCCCAACTTGGGTCATAAGGATACTCCATTACTGGCATCAATTCTACATGAGTAAAATTCATGTCTTTAACATAATTGACCAATTCATCTGCCAATTCAACATAAGATAAAAAACGGTTTTCTTCTATTTGTTTTTTCCATGAACCTAAATGAACTTCGTAAACAGAAAAAGGAGCATTTATAGCATTATGCTTTTTTCTGTTTTTCATCCATTTGGAATCTTTCCAAGTATAAGGTTCATCCCAAACAATTGAAGCTGTATTTGGTGGATGTTCACATCGGCGCGCATAAGGATCCGCCTTTTCGGTCTTTATATCATTGTTATGGCTTTGTATTTTGTATTTGTACTTTGTTCCTTTACCGATATTTGGAATAAACCCTTCCCAAATACCACTTTCGTCCCACCTTACATTAAGTTGATGTTCTCCTTCTATCCAATAATTAAAATCTCCAACTACTGAAACCATTTTTGCACTTGGTGCCCAAACTGCGAAATAGGTTCCTTTTTCTCCATCAACTGTAAGCGGATGTGAACCAAATTTTTCATAAAGTTTATAGTGTTTTCCTGACTTAAATAGATTGATGTCGAAATCTGTAAACAGACTGTGGACCTTTACATGTGCCATATAATTAATGATTAATAATGTTAGAAATTCCTTTTAAAGGAATAACTGCCCAACGCGGACGTGAATTAAGTTCGTAACCCAATTCGTAAACTGCTTTTTCCAATAATGAATACTTCAATAAAAATATTCGTTCTTGCTCATAGCCTATATTTAAATTTTCTTTTTGAACTTCTGCTGTATAAGTGCCTAAAAATACACCAATCATATATCTATATAATAGTTCTCCAGACTTAAATAGGTCTTCTTGTGAATGTTTGTAATTTTCTTGATTATTAAAAATTGTTGAATAAATAGCATAATGAAAAGATCTAAACATTCCGGCAACATCTTTAAGAGGTGGCTGTTTAACTTTTCTGTCTCTAATTGTACTTTCTGGTTCTCCCTCAAAATCTAAAATAAAAAAATCATTATCCTTAACTAAAACCTGACCTAAATGATAGTCTCCATGAACCCTTATACGTTCACCTTTTAATTTGGTCCAATCAAAACTTACAAAACGCTTTCTAATTAGATTCTTTTTATCTAAAAACTCATGTGCCAGCTCTAAAGCCAGACCATCCAGCTTATGTAAATTATTTTCAATAGTATTTAATCTATTTTGAAATTGATAGAGCATCCGGTTTTTCAGCCAAACTGTATAATCGCCATTAAAATGTGTAGGTGTAAATGATGTATCTTCAAATTCAGAACCAAGGGCAATATGCATTTCTGCAGTTCGCCTAGCAAGAGTTTGTACTTTTAAAAACATATTTAATCCAACCCAATCTATAATTCTTGGTGGAACATCAGGAATATCAAGTCTTACAAACAAATCAACAGAAGGAAGTTCATGAATATTAATATTCTTATACTCTAAATTTGAAAAAACTTTGTTTAATTCTTTCTGCATATATTCCCAAGCATCTCCTTCATTTGGTACAAGTTCCTGCATAAGCGCAATAGTAATATACTCATTATCAGAATCTACTACGTTTATGCTTCCTAAATAAGATGGTGTATTTTTAAAGTCTTTTTTATCTGATAAAAACTTACTCATTTCGTAATCTGGGTTTTTATCTGAATAAATTCTTCTGAAAAATTTTAAAACATATTTTTCATTATAGATTATGGAAGTATTACTTTGCTCCAGTCCCATAAATCTTGAAGATTCGTAAGGCATATCTCCAAATCTGTCACTCTTATGATATTGTACTTTTGTTTTATCAATTGGTAAAGCGTTTAAAATACGTTCATAGACTAGCTTTCTGTAAGCTTCAAGATTTGTAGCATCAATTATAAAGCCTTCTTGACCAGTAATACTTATTGGTAATATTCTTTCATCTTTGGCAAAATCTTCATCTGAAACAAATGCAATAGGTAAAAAGTAGTGTTGATAAAATGCTTCTTTAAAATTGACTTCTAATATGAGGCCATAATAAACCTCTTCTTTTTGCTGAATCCTGAAATATTCTGAAAGCTCAATATATTTTAGTTTGCTTGCTTTGCCTCCATACCAGCGTTGTTTCACTATATAATCTTCCAATACATCAGAGAGAAAAACTTTGACAAAATCCTTGTTTTCCAATAGTTCTTCCCAACGCTCTTTAAATTTAAAAGGCGTTTTTAATGATGCTTTTGTTTGTTGAGAAGACATATTATTTATTTATCTTAAAGATATGAAAAGGTAATGTTGGATGCAACTCAATGTAGTTCCATTCATTAGACCAATTATAGCTACTATCAGTTATTAAATCCTTGACTTGTATTTGCTGTCCATTTACAATCCCTAAATCATGTAATGGTAATTGAACCGTTCCTTTTTGAGAATAATAGGCATCTAAACTAATTACAACTAAAATCTCATTGGCTTTGTCATTATTCCATTTGTAAAAAGCCAAAAGGTTATCATTATCTATATGACAAAACTTTATATTATTAGTTTGCTGCAATGCCTCTTGCTCTTTTCTTATATTGTTAATTTTTGTAATTATAGTTGTTA
>DATGBV010000207.1:0-5800 GCA_035312485.1 Flavobacteriaceae bacterium
TAATAAAACGGTTCAGTACGCTTTTAACTATTCCAAGAATTTTAAAACCAGTGGTCATAAACTCACTTTCGATTTTCAATATGAAGATAATAATGCTGGTAATAATTCAGTAGCCAATGAAAATGGTTTCGATACAGAAAAGATAAATATAATAGATGAGGATATCAATATTCTATTACGATCAGATTATGTATTACCAATTGGAGAAAACAGTCAGTTTGAAATGGGTTATCGTGGCGATTTTAATAACGAAGTTACGGATTACGAAGTTAGAATATTTGATGACAATACTGACGATTTTGAAACAGACACCAATCTTTCCAATCTATTCAACTTCAAAAATTACATCAATGCAGCTTATGTCCAATATGGTAGCAAAATAAATAAGATAAGTTACCTCCTTGGTTTACGAATGGAAAACACTCAAACCACTTTAGACCAGCCAACTAGTGGAGATTTTGAAAAGAAAAATTATACGGGCTTATTTCCAACCCTTAATTTAAATTACGAATTTTCAGAAGATGAAAACCTGACTTTTGGATACAACAGACGATTAAGAAGACCTTGGTCATTCTTTTTAAATCCATTTCCTTCACGTTCTAGTTTAACCAACGTTTTTCAGGGAAATCCAGATCTAGATCCAACCTATTCAGACAAAGTTGAATTGGGCTATTTAAATCGTTTTGATAAAGTTACATTGAGCACAGCCGTATATTATCAACATTCAGATGATTTAATGAGATTTGTCAGTAGAGAATCTGGAGAAACCGTTATTGTAGGTGGTCAGGATGTACCTGTAATAGAAAGAGGACCAGTAAATGTTGGCACTAGTGATGAAATAGGTTTTGAATTGAATTTAAGTTATAGCCCAAATAGAAAATGGCGTGTAAATACGGATTTCAATTTGAGCAATGAAGAAATTAAAGGTACTTATGAAAATATAGATTTTAACTCCAAAAACTTTAATTGGTCAGTTAGACTAAACAATAAATACACATTGCCTTTGAAAATAGATTGGCAAACAAATATGAGGTATAGAGGTCCAAGAAATGATGCTCAAAATAAGAGAAAAGGGCGTTTTAATATAAATATGGCGTTCAGTAAAGATATATTTAACGATAGAGGTTCTTTAGCTTTTAACGTTAATAATCTATTTAATTCGCCTAATAGAAAAGGAACCATCGAATCTCCTACATTTATGTCATATAGCGAGGCACAATACAGAGGACCACGCAGTTATAATTTATCCTTTACCTACAGATTCAATCAAAAGAAAAAAAGAGAGCGTCGTGGTAGTGGCGATTTTGAAGGTGGTGGACCAGACATCGATATGTAACTTCATTACATAAAATCTTTCTTTAACATAATTTTAACCTATTGAGTTTAAACCATAATATGGTTTCTTGGTCTAAAAAACAAACCTATAGCATGACCAAAACCTTACTAGCCATTATTATAGCAATCTTTTGGCTTAATTTTTTAAATGCGCAACCTCCTACTCTTAAAGAAGTTATAATATCTGGAAAAGTTATCGACAAAGAAACCGGTGAACCTTTAGAATATGCCACTATTGCCTTTTTCAATAAAGTTGAAAATAAAATTATTACTGGAGGTATTACAGATATCAATGGTAATTTTAGTATTGCAGTATCTACTGGTGTTTATGACGTTACTATTGAATATATTTCCTTTAAAACACAAACTCTTTCTGATAAGGTTATTGATAGCGATGAGAATATTGGAACCTTCCAAATGGAAATTGATGCGCAAGCTTTAGATCAAGTAGAGGTTATTGCTGAAAGAACAACAGTAGAAATTAAACTAGACAAGAAGATTTACAATATTGGTAGAGACATTACAACCGCTGGTGGTACAGTAAGTGATGCATTAAACAACGTCCCTTCCGTGTCTGTCGATATTGAAGGCGGTATAAGTTTAAGAGGTAATGAGAATGTAACAATCTTAATTAATGGAAAACCCTCGGCAATGGCAGGATTCGGAGACGTCAATCTTTTAAGCCAACTTCCAGCAGAGGCAATAGAACGTGTGGAGGTTATTACTTCCCCTTCGGCAAGATATGATGCAGAAGGAACTGCAGGAATACTTAATATCATCTTGCGCCAAAAAAAGACGCTAGGATTCAACGGCTCATTCAATCTTAATTTAGGAACTCCTTCAAGTGCAGGTGTTTCTGCAAACATAAACTATCGTACAGAAAAATATAATTTGTTTACAAACCTAGGCTGGCGTTATTTTGATTCTCCGAGAAATAGTTTTAGTGATATTAATTATTTTGATAGGATAGTTAATGGTCAGGTAATCGAACCTGAATTTGAACGCATCCGTGAAGACCAACAAGTAGACCGTGTTAATAGATATTATAATGCTAGCATTGGTATGGAATACTTCATTTCTAAAATGACTTCTATAACAGGGAGTGTTTTTTATAGATATGGAGAAGATGCAGATGTGTCAATCAACAATAGCGAACGTTTCAATGGTGGCAATATTGTTGAAGAGACATTGAGGCGTGAAAAATATACTGAAGGAGATAATAGCTATCAGGTCTCTTTAAACTATTTTAAAAAGTTTGATAACCATGGTCATGAGTTAAAGATAGACTTTCAGTATGAGAGTGATTCTGAAAATCAACACACATTCTTCAACGAAAATTATGTAACTACAGACCAGATAGATCCAGAACCGTTTCAAATGGAAAGGATATTTACAGAAGAAGATGAAAAAGAATATCTTTTTCAGGCCGACTATGTTTTACCTATTGGAGAAGATGCAAGATTTGAAGCTGGTTATCGCGGAAATTTTGAGAACGAGATTACAGACTATACATTAGAACAGGAAGATTTAGACACAGGGAATTTTGTGGTAAACGATACCATTACCAATATTTTTGATTATAAAGAGAACGTCAATGCTTTATATACACAGTATGGTAATAGATATGGAAAGTTTTCTTTCCTTTTAGGATTAAGGTTAGAGCACACACAATTAAAAGGAGATATTGATTCTAGATTAACAGACCAGGAACTGGTAGATGCTTTTGGCTTTCCTATAGAAACCAATTTTGATAATAACTATTTAGGGCTTTTCCCAACATTGAATATTATCTATAATCTTTCTGGTGATGAAGATAATACAGAAGAAAGCATAACTCTGGGTTACAACAGGCGTATAAACAGACCACGAGGTTGGTATATAAACCCATTCCCTTCACGTTCTAGTCGCACCAATGTCTTTCAGGGAAATCCAAATCTAGAGCCAGCTTTTGCCAGCGCTTTTGATGTAGGGTACTTAAGACGTTGGGATAAGCTTACACTTTCAGCATCGGTATATTACCAGCACGAGACCAACTCGTTTGAACGCGTAGAAGAAAATACAGGACAACAGACTTCAGATGGTATTGATATTATTCGTACTATTCCTGTAAACCTGTCTACAAATAAAAGAACAGGTGGTGAGTTCAGTATCATGTACAATCCTGAAAAATGGCTGCGCTTGAATACCAGTTTTAACATCTTCAGGTTTGAAACCGATGGCGAATTTAATGGTGTTGATTATAGCGCCAAAAACAATAGCTGGTTTGCACGCTTTAGTTCAAAAGTAACTTTACCAGGAAAAATAGATTGGCAGACCAATGCCAACTATAGAGGATCAAGACAAGATGCTCAAAGCGATACCAAAGGAATATTTTCTATTGATTTGGCTTTTAGTAAAGAAATCTTCAAAGATAATGGCACTATTTCATTCAATGTAAGGGATTTACTCAACTCAAGAAAGCGTAGTTCTTTTACCACAACCGAATTTTTCACCAGACAAAGTGAGTTTCAATGGAGGCAACGCTCTATTAATTTAGGCTTCATTTATACGTTTAACCAGCAAAAAAGAAACGAAAGGCGCAGACAAAGAGAAAACAATGGTGGTGGCGACGATGATGGCGATTTTGATTTTGGAGGATAACAATAAACTAAAAAAGGAAGCCATTGGCTTCCTTTTTTATTAATATATGATCAAATTTTTTAATGTGTTACTGCTTCTCTTTTGGCTTTCTTTTCAGCACGCATTTCTTTAAAACGTTCTATCAAAGCACCACCAATCCAGTAAGGAATCACAAATGTTATCAAAAAAATCATTAACCAGAAACCTAAAGTTAATATGGCTAAAAATGCAAGGAATCCTAAATATTGGTCAAAATCAAACATAATCTGGTGCTTTTTTTAATACTGAAGCAAAGATATAACAAACAGTTTTGTTTTACAATAGATGGCTTAAGTTTTATATTTTTTTACTGAATAAAGCACTTTTCAAATTGTTTATTAATATTATTTCAAATATTAAGAGCTATCAAGCTTACACTAAACAGTATAATGATTCCAATTGCAATGGCAACAATGTTTTCGTTTTTGCTCAATTGAGGCATTATATTCCTATATATAATAATTCCTAATGGAATAAAAAGAGTAACTCCAGAAATTGTACCTGGAGAATATGAAAAAGTATAGAGACTTAATAACAAATGGACCATTCCATTCACAAATACAAGTGTTCCAAGTGCAACCAATATTAGGTTGTTTTTATTGAAAAAATAAGACAAGGCAAATACTGTGAATATAAACAGGCCAACGCCATTGATTAGAATGAAATCTCGATTGGATAGCTCTGCATTCAACAGATTGGAATACCAAAGTGGAAATTGACCGAAGTATTCTTCCAATTGGTGAAGCAAAATAGTGACTGGTAGCAACAAAGCAATCAGATTTGGTGAAAGAGATTTCATCTTGTCTTTATTTGACATTAATTTATTTGCGGTTGTTCACAACGCTTAAGAAAACAATCTATTTAATGGATGATATATTCCAAAGGCGAAGCTAGTCTTTTAATCCATTAAAATCAATAGCAGCCCTAATTATAGTCAAAATAAATAGCATGGTCAAGTATAGGTTCACCCGTGTTTGCTTAAGGTCTACATAAAGTGTTATTCAGGTTAGATAAGGCCAAACAACCTATTTTAATGCAAATGTTGTCAACAAGGCCTGCTTATAAATAGTTGGTTGCGCAACAATTAAAACAACTAAAAATTGTAATTTTGTAAGACAATACACCTCTTATGCAATACAGAATAGAAAAAGATACAATGGGTCAGGTAAAAGTGCCTGCCACAAAACTTTGGGGAGCACAAACAGAGCGTTCACGTAATAACTTCAAAATTGGTGCAGCCGCTTCAATGCCTCTGGAAATAGTATATGGTTTTGCATACCTTAAAAAAGCAGCAGCATACACCAACACAGAGCTTGGCGTTCTATCAGAAGATAAAAGAGATCTCATAGCTCAAGTCTGTGATGAGATTCTGGATGGTAAACACGACGACCAGTTCCCATTGGTCATTTGGCAGACAGGCTCTGGCACACAAAGCAATATGAATGTGAATGAAGTGATTGCCAATAGAGCACACCAGTTGACAGGAAAAACAATTGGTGAAGGCGAAAAGACCATACAACCCAATGACGATGTGAACAAGAGCCAGTCATCTAACGATACCTTCCCAACTGGCATGCACATTGCCATCTATAAAAAAGTAGTAGAGACAACCATTCCAGGAATTATCAAACTCCGAAACACACTCCATGAAAAAGCCGTGTCTTTTAAAGACTGTGTGAAAATAGGTAGAACACACTTAATGGATGCCACACCTTTAACATTAGGACAAGAGTTTTCGGGTTACGTGTCTCAATTGGACCATGGTTTAAAAGCACTGGAGAATACATTACCACACCTTGCCGAATTG